>NZ_JBICKH010000017.1:0-159829 GCF_043103905.1 Pseudomonas sp. yb_2
CAACATAAAGCTTCAGGCAAGAAAAAGCCGCCTCGAAAGGCGGCTCGTTCAGCTCACTCAGGCCTGCGGACGCATGTGCGGGAACAGGATGACGTCGCGGATCGACGGCGAGTTGGTCAGCAGCATCACCAGGCGGTCGATGCCGATGCCTTCACCGGCGGTCGGCGGCATGCCGTACTCCAGCGCACGAACGAAGTCGGCGTCATAGTGCATGGCTTCATCGTCACCCGCGTCCTTCTCGGCCACCTGGGCCAGGAAGCGCTCGGCCTGATCTTCGGCATCGTTGAGCTCGGAGTAGGCGTTGGCGATTTCGCGGCCACCGATGAACAGCTCGAAACGGTCGGTAACGGCCGGGTTGTCGTCGTTGCGACGGGCCAACGGCGACACTTCGAACGGGTACTCGGTAATGAAGTGCGGCTGTTCCAGCTTGTGCTCGACCAGCTCTTCGAAAATCATCACCTGCAGCTTGCCCAGGCCTTCATGGCCCAGCACCTTGGCGCCGGCCTTCCTGGCAATCTCGCGGGCGCGGTCGACGTCCTGCAGGTCGGCGGCGGTCAGCTCTGGGTTGTACTTGAGGATCGAGTCGAACACCGACAGGCGCACGAACGGCTCGCCGAAGTGGAAGACCTTGTCGCCGTACGGTACGTCAGTGGAGCCCAGTACCAGTTGCGCCAGCTCGCGGAACAGTTCCTCGGTGAGGTCCATGTTGTCGCGGTAGTCGGCGTAGGCCTGGTAGAACTCGAGCATGGTGAATTCAGGGTTGTGACGAGTCGAAACGCCTTCGTTACGGAAGTTACGGTTGATCTCGAACACTTTCTCAAAACCACCAACCACCAGACGCTTGAGGTACAGCTCCGGCGCGATACGCAGGAACATGGCCATGTCCAGGGCATTGTGGTGGGTTTCGAACGGCTTGGCAGCGGCGCCGCCCGGGATGGTCTGCAGCATCGGCGTCTCGACTTCGAGGAAGTCACGCTCGATGAGGAACTTGCGGATGTGCGAGATCACCTGCGAACGCACACGGAAGGTGTGGCGGGTTTCTTCGTTGACCATCAGGTCGACGTAGCGCTGGCGGTAGCGCTGCTCGGTGTCGGTCAGGCCGTGGTGCTTGTCGGGCAGCGGGCGCAGCGACTTGGTCAGCAGGCGCACGTTGGTCATTTCGACGTACAGGTCGCCCTTGCCGGAACGGGCCAGGGTGCCTTCGGCGCTGATGATGTCGCCCAGGTCCCAGGTCTTGACCGCGGCCAGGGTTTCTTCCGGCAGGGTCTTGCGGTTGACGTAGACCTGAATACGGCCAGTCATGTCCTGGATAACCATGAACGAACCACGGTTGAGCATGATGCGGCCGGCGACCTTGACCGGGATCGCGGCTGCTTCCAGCTCTTCCTTGGTCTTGTCCGCGTATTGCTTCTGCAGGTCGTTGCAGTAGCTGTCGCGACGGAAGTCGTTGGGGAAGGCATTGCCCTTGGCACGCTCGGCGGCAAGTTTTTCCTTGCGCAGGGCGATCAGGGCGTTTTCTTCCTGTTGCAGGTCTTGCGATTCGGTCTTGAGGTCGCTCATGTCGTCATTCTTTCCATCAGGTATTCGTTGCCCGTTCCGGGCAGGGCACGCGCTACCGGCGGCTGGCCAGGTAGCGCGGCATGGGGGTGCGAATTACAGGCCCTGCTTGAGGCTCGCTTCCAGGTACTGGTCAAGGTCGCCGTCCAGGACTTTCTGGCAGTCGCTACGCTCGACGCCGGTACGCAAGTCCTTGATACGCGAGTCATCCAGTACGTAAGAGCGGATCTGGTGGCCCCAGCCGATGTCCGACTTGCTGTCTTCCAGCGCCTGCGAGGCGGCATTGCGCTTCTGCATTTCCAGTTCGTACAACTTGGCCCGCAGCATTTTCATGGCGGTGTCCTTGTTGGCGTGCTGGGAACGTTCGTTCTGGCAAGCCACCACGGTATTGGTCGGTACGTGGGTGATACGGACCGCCGAGTCGGTGGTGTTCACGTGCTGACCACCGGCACCGGAGGAGCGGTAGGTGTCGATGCGCAGGTCGGACGGGTTGATCTCGATTTCGACCTTGTCGTCGATCTCGGGCGATACGAACACCGCCGAGAACGACGTGTGGCGACGGGCACCGGAGTCGAACGGGCTCTTGCGCACCAGGCGGTGCACGCCGATTTCGGTGCGCAGCCAGCCGAAGGCGTATTCACCCTTGATGTGCACGGTTGCACCTTTGATACCGGCCACTTCACCTTCGGAAAGCTCGATGATGGTGGCATCGAAACCACGCTTGTCGGCCCAGCGCAGGTACATGCGCAGCAGGATGTTGGCCCAGTCCTGCGCTTCGGTACCACCGGAACCGGCCTGGATGTCCAGGTAGGCGTTGTTCATGTCCATCTCGCCGCTGAACATGCGACGGAACTCAAGCTGGGCCAGGTTTTCTTCCAGGCTTTCCAGCTCGGTCACGACGTCGCCGACAGCGCCTTCGTCATTCTCTTCGACGGCCATGTCGAGCAGGTCCTGGCAGTCACCCAGGCCGTTGGACAGCTTGTCCAGGGTCTCGACGACCTGGGCCAGCATGGCACGCTCGCGGCCCAGTGCCTGGGCGTACTCAGGTTTGTTCCAGACGTTGGGGTCTTCCAGCTCGCGGTTGACTTCGATCAGGCGGTCATGCTTGTGATCGTAGTCAAAGATACCCCCGAATTGACTGGGAACGCTCGGTGAGGTCCTTGATGGTGTTCAGGATCGGTTGGATTTCCATGGGCGGGCTACTCGTGCGAATTCGGTGAAAAGCCCGCGAGTATAACCGAGTCCGCAGCATGGCGGCAGACCCGCCGGGCGGTCGTATGTCGATAGGGCAACCTGCGCTCCCACCCAGGCCGCGCCGTCTCCAGGAGCTCAGGCGATGCCGACTTGGTTACGCCCACCGTTCTTGGCCAGGTACAGACCTTTATCGGCCGCCGAAATCAGCTGCCGGCAATGGCTGCCGATAGCCGGAGTCTGGGTGGCCAGGCCAATGCTCACGGTCAAGAACGTATCAGCCGTCGGCGCAGTATGCGGGATGCCAAGGCCCAGCACGGTCTGGCGCAGTTTTTCGGCCACCAGCCGCGCCCCGCCTGGCGAGGTGTTGGGCAGCACCAGGGCAAACTCTTCGCCGCCATAGCGCGCCGGCAGGTCGGTCGGCCGCGAGCACGAGCTACGGATGGCTTCGGCCACCTGGCGCAAGGCCTCGTCACCGGCCAGATGGCCAAAGCTATCGTTGTAGACTTTGAAGTAATCCACGTCGATCATCAGCAACGACAACTGCTGCTGTTCACGCATGGCCCGGCGCCACTCCAGCTCCAGGTACTCGTCAAAGTGGCGACGGTTGGACAGCCCGGTCAGGCCATCGGAGTTCATCAGCCGCTGCAGCATCAGGTTGGAATCAAGCAGCTGCTGCTGGCTGACGCGCAGGGCACGGTAGGCCTCGTCGCGCTGCAGCAGGGTCAGGTAGGAGCGCGAGTGATAACGGATGCGTGCCACCAGTTCGATGGTGTCAGGCAGCTTGACCAGGTAATCGTTGGCCCCGGCGGCAAATGCCGCACTCTTCACCAGCGGGTCTTCCTTGGTCGACAGGACGATGATCGGGATGTCCTGGGTCACCGGGTTGTTGCGGTACTCGCGCACCAGGGTCAAGCCGTCCAGCCCAGGCATGATCAGGTCTTGAAGAATGACCGTGGGCTTGATGCGCATGGCCTGGGCCACCGCCTGGTGCGGGTCGGCACAGAAGTGGAAGTCGATGTTGTCTTCATTGGCCAAGCCACGCCGCACCGCTTCGCCGATCATGGCCTGATCGTCGACCAGCAGCACCATCGCCGAGTTTTCGTTGGTGGTCGCGAAACCTTCGATCGGTAAATCATTCATCATTGTTCACCCGATCACTACCGGCCTGGCGGCGTGATTCAATACATTTCGTCATTTTGCGAAAAATTCAGTCAAGCGCCCGGCAATGCGTTCCAGCGGGCGGATTTCCACGGCGGCATCAATAGCCGCAGCAGCCTTGGGCATGCCGTACACCGCGCTGCTGGCCTGGTCCTGGGCAATGGTCAGAAAGCCCTGCTGACGCATCAGCTTCAGGCCCTGGGCACCGTCGCGGCCCATGCCGGTGAGCAGCACGCCCACTGCATCACCATTCCAGTAACGTGCCACGCTCTCGAAGAACACATCGATCGAGGGCCGGTAGATTTCATTCACAGGTTCGGCAGTGTAGGCCAGTTGGCCATTCTGTAGCAGGCGAATGTGGTGGTTGGTACCGGCCAGGAGTACCTGCCCTGGCTGCGGCGGTTCGCCTTCACGGGCCAGGCGCACCGGCAGGCCTGCTGCGCTGCTGAGCCATTCGGCCATGCCTGCGGCAAACACCTGGTCCACATGCTGGACCAGCACGATGGCCGCCGGAAACGCTGCCGGCAAACCCTTGAGCAGCACTTCGAGTGCTGCCGGGCCACCCGCCGAAGACCCGATTGCCACCAACCCGCGGCGCTGGGAAGCCTCGCGCAGCGGTGCAGCCACCGACCTTGCGGCAGGTGCACGCTGCTGGCCGACCAGCCAGCCGATATTGAGGATCTTGCGCAGCAACGGCGCCGCCGCTTCGCGGGCATCGCCGGCACCCAGCGCTGGGGTGTCGACCACATCGAGGGCGCCATGGCCCATGGCCTCGAATACCCGGTGGACGTTCTGTTTACGGTCGACCGTGACGATGACAATGGCGCACGGGGTTTCGGCCATGATCCGCCGGGTTGCCTCGACACCGTCCATCACCGGCATGATCAGGTCCATGAGGATCAGGTCCGGTAACTGCTCGGTGCAACGCTGCACCGCCTCGGCACCGTTGCTGGCCACCCACACGACCTGGTGTGCGGGCTCCAGGGCGACCGCCCGGCGCAACGCTTCGACGGCCAGGGGCATGTCATTGACGATGGCGATCTTCATCCCTGAGCAACTCCGATCAGTTCCACAACAGCATCCAGCAACGCATCGTCGTGGAAACTGGCCTTTGCCAAATAGTAGTCGGCGCCGGCGTCCAGGCCACGCCGTCGGTCTTCCTCACGGTCTTTATAGGACACCACCATCACCGGCAATGACTGCAGGCGCTGGTCGCGACGCACCAGGGTAACCAGCTCGATACCGTCCATGCGCGGCATGTCGATGTCGGTGATCAACAGGTCGAAGTCCTCACTGCGCAGGGCGTTCCAGCCGTCCATGCCATCCACCGCCACCGCCACGTCGTAGCCACGGTTGCCCAGCAGCTTGCGCTGCAGTTCGCGTACGGTCAGCGAGTCGTCGACCACCAGGATGCGTTTGCGGACTACGCCACGGGCTCCGCTGCTGCCGCGCTCGATGCGCTCCAGGCTGCCCGTGCTGAGCAGTTTTTCCAGCGAGCGTAGCAAGTCTTCGACATCGACGATCAGGACCACCGAGCCATCATCGAGCAAGGCGCCGGAGGAAATGTCCTGCACCTTCCCCAGGCGTGGGTCGAGTGGCATCACGACCAGCACCCGCTCCCCCACCAGCCGCTCCACGGCCACGCCATACAACTGCTCGCGCTCACGAATCACCACTACCCGCAGGCTGGCTTCATCGCTTTGCCCAGCCGGGCGATTGAGCAACTGGCTGGCCGCCACCAGGCCAATATGCCGGCCTTCGTGCCAGAAATGCTGGCGCCCTTCGATCTGCACGATCTGTTCGGCGGTCACTTCCAGCGTGCGTTCGATATGCGCCAGCGGGAAGGCGTAAGCCTCACCGCCCACCTCGACCACCAGGCTGCGAACGACCGACAGGGTCAGCGGCACCTGAAGATGGAAGCGACAGCCCTGCCCTGCCACCTGGGTCAACTCGATCGAGCCGCGCAACTCGCGGATCAAGTGCTGCACCGCATCCAGCCCCACACCGCGCCCGGACACTTCGGTAACCTTGTCACGCAGGCTGAAACCGGGCAGGAACAGGAACGTCAGCAGCTCCGCTTCACTCATCCGCGCCACCGTGTCAGCGGGCGACAGGGCACGCTCGACGATGCTGCTGCGCAGGCGTTCCAGGTCGATACCGGCGCCATCGTCGATCAGCTCCAGGCTGAGCATGCCCGCCTGGTGCGAAGCCCGCAGGCGGATCACCCCCTCGTCCGGCTTGCCCGCCAGCAGGCGCCGCTCGGGCAATTCGATGCCGTGGTCGACGGCATTGCGCAACAGGTGGGTCAGCGGTGCTTCGAGCTTTTCCAGCACATCGCGGTCGACCTGGGTCTTCTCCCCTTCCACCACCAGCCGCACCGGCTTGCCCAGCGAACGGCCCAGGTCGCGGACCATGCGGCTTTGCCCGGTCAGCACGTCGGCAAACGGCCGCATCCGGCAGGCCAGGGCAGTGTCATACAACAACTGCGCACGCTGGCTGGCCTGCCAGCCGAACTCATCCAGGTCGGCCGCCTGCTGCTGCAGAATCTGCTGGGTCTCTGCCAGCAGGCGCTGGGTCTGTGCCAAGGCCTCGAGCACCTCGTTGCCCTGCCCCGTGTCTTCCAGCTGCATGCGCAAGCCGTCAAGCGCCTGCATACCCTGGCCGTGCATGCGCTTTAGGCGCTGCAGGGTAGCCAGATATGGCTTGAGCCGCTGGGTTTCCACCAGCGACTTGCTGGACAGGTCAAGCAGGCTATTGAGGCGGTCGGCGGTGACACGCAGTACCCGCTCGGCACCTTCGCCAGCGCGCTTGCCAGCCTTGCGCCGCAGGGCGGGTTCGGGCTCTGGTTCCGGTGGTTCGGCTGGCATTACCATGGGGGCAGGCGGCAGGGTTGCCAGCGGCGGCACGGATGCCGCCGGTGGCACGACAGGCATGGCAGAGGCGCCCGGGTCGAGCAGGCTGGCCATTTGCGCAAGAAACACCGGCAAGGTCGCCTGCGCCCCGGCATCACCGGGTGTGGCAATACGCATCAGCAGGTCGGTACCTTGCAACAGCGCGTCAATATGCTCGGCGGTCAGCCGCAGTCGGCCTTCCTGGGCCGCCACAAGGCAGTCTTCCATCACGTGGGCGACACTGACGCCAGCATCCACCCCGACAATGCGCGCAGCCCCCTTGAGCGAGTGGGCAGCGCGCATGCAGGCCTCGAGCTGGTCGGCCTGGGTAGGGTTGCGCTCCAGTGCCATCAGGCCGGCATTGAGCACTTGGGTCTGCGCCTCGGCCTCCAGGCTGAACAGTTCGAGCAACGATGCGTCGCGCATTTGCTCTGGGGTCATGACAGGCTCCGCTGCACGGCAGACAGTAAGTGTTGATCGTCCAGAACCCGCACGCTGCGGCCGCGCCACTGCAGGACTGCGGCGGTGAAGCGTGTGGCGTCCCGGCCACTGCCCAGCAACTGCGGGTCGAGCCGGTGAATACCGTCGATTTCCTCGACAGCCATCACCACCGGCCCGCCTTCGGCGGCCAGAATCAGCATACGTGGCATCGCCCGTGCGCTGCGTTGCTCGGTGGAGCCGGCCTGCACCCCGAGCAAGTCAGCCAGGGACAGGCACGGCACCAACGCACCGCGTACATTGGCAACCCCGTGCAGCAGCCGCGAGCGCTGGTGCGGCAATGAATGCACCGCCTGCAACGGGGCGATTTCGGCCAGGCAGGCGGTAGCCAGCGCCAGCCACTCTTCGCCCAGACGGAACAGCAGCATCGAACGACCGGTGTTTTCCGCATCCGGCTGCACCGCTGCAGCCTGGTGCTCCTGCACCAGCGCATAGCGGTCGAGCAAACGCGTGGCCGCAGCGGCATACACCTCGCAATTGCGGCAATGAACATGCCGCTCCAGCAGTGGGCAATGCTTGTCGCCGCGCACGCCAATGCGGTTCCAGCAGTCGTCGATGTGCGCGTCATCCTCGGCGAGCAATTGCATCGCGGATTCACTGTTCATCGTTCAGACTCCCGGCCAGCCCGCGCCGCGCGCTCCTGAAGGCGCCGAGCGCCGGCCAGGTCACCCTGGGCCGCCAGCAAGGCGGCCAGGTGCACCAGCGCCTCGGGGTGCTGTGGTTCCAGGTACAGGGCCTTGCGATAGTGGCTCAGCGCCTGCTGCGCATCGCCTTCGGTATCACTGAGCAAACCCAGCCAGTAGTACACCTGTGCCGACGGCGGGTACTGGCTCAGGTAGCGTTGGCATTCGCTACGGGCCTGCTCGCTGGCACCGGCATTGGCCAGCCGGGCAATGCCGGCCAGCAACTCGCTGGCCCCCTCGTGGCTGTGCTCGCGGGCTCGCGCTGGCCTGGCCGCCACCGGCAGCACACGCAGCGAACGAGGCAACGGCACACTGGGCTGCGGATAAACCGGTGCGGGCAACGTCGTGAACGCACGCTTGGCAGTTTGGGCGGGTGCCGCCGCCAAGGGAGCGCTGTCGCCTTCGTGACGCACATAGGCAAACGACTGGGCGATCCCCAATGGACGCATGCCCATGCGTGCCAGCAAGCTGCCTTCGGCCGGGCCGATGAACAGCACACCCTGCGGATGCAGCAAGCGCTTGAGCACTTCGAACACACGCTGTTGGGTCGGTACGTCGAAATAGATCAACAGGTTGCGACAGAACACGAAGTCATACAGGCCGTCGCGGCTGGCCAGCGCCGGGTCAAGCACATTGCCCACCCGCAGGCTGACTTGCTGGCGTACCCGCTCATGCAGGCGGTGGCCTTCGTCCAGAGCATCGAAGTAGCGCTCGCGAAAGCCCAGTTCGCTACCCCGGAACGCATTGCGCCCATATACCGCCTGCCCGGCCTTGGCTACCGAACTTGGGCTGATGTCCATTCCATCGACAAGGAATGCCCCAGGCGCCATGCCGGCGTCAAACAAGGCCATGGCCAGCGAATAGGGCTCCTCGCCGGTAGAGCACGGCAGGCTGAGCAATCGCAGCGGGCGCGCGCCAGCCAGTTGAGCCAGCCGTTTATGGGCCAGGCTGGCCAGCGCAGTGAAGGATTCGGGGTAACGGAAAAACCAGGTTTCCGGGACGATCACCGCTTCGATCAGCGCCTGTTGCTCATCTGCCGATTGCTGCAGGCGCAGCCAGTAATCGTCCAGGTCCATTGCGCCCGCAGCCACGCAACGTTGGCGCAGCGCGCGTTCGACCATGGGCGCGCCCACCGACTCCACGTCCAGGCCAATACGCTCGCGCAAGAAGCGGAAGAAACGCTGTTCGTTCATGTAGGCATCCCTGTCGGGTCTTGCGTGTACAGCAATGCGTGCACGGTGTCGGGCAGCAGGTCATTGACTTCGATGCGCTGCAGCAGGCCTTGGGCATCCTGGCGCACCGGGCCCAGATAAGGCGCATCGCCTGTGTCCACCCCATAGGGCTGGAACTCGTCCGGTTGGCAACGCAGGGTTTCGGTGGCCTGCTCCAGGATCAGGCCAAGCTGCAGGCCGCCTCGGTAGTGCACCAGCACCAGGCGGGTGCTGGTGCGTTGCACCGCCGGCTGGCCAAAGCTCAAGGCGGCAAGGTCGATGACCGGAACCAGCTGACCACGATGGGCGAGAATGCCCGCGACCCAGGCAGGTGCCTGGGCGATCGGCTTGAGCGGCTGACGCGGCAACACTTCGATCACCTCGTGCACGCTCAGGGCAAAACGCTGCGCTCTGATGCGAAACTGCAGGTACAACGCCCCCTCGGTGTTCGCCGCCCGCGCGGTGCGCAGTTGCAAGTCGTTCATCGCGGTCAGACTTTGAAGCGCGACACGCCGCCACGCAGGCCCGCGGCCACCTGGCTCAGCTCGTCGATGGCATAGCTGGCCTGGCGCAGCGACTCGACAGTCTGGGTGCTGGCATCGCTGAGCTGGGCCAGCGCCTGGTTGATCTGCTCGGCACCGGTGGCCTGGGCCTGCATGCCTTCGTTGACCATCAATACGCGCGGCGCCAAGGCCTGCACCTGGTGAATGATCTGGCTCAGTTGCTCGCCCACCTGTTGCACCTCGAACATGCCGCGGCGCACTTCTTCGGAGAACTTGTCCATCCCCATGACACCGGCCGACACTGCCGACTGGATCTCGCGCACCATTTGCTCGATGTCGTAGGTGGCCACGGCGGTCTGGTCGGCCAGGCGGCGCACTTCGGTCGCGACCACGGCAAAGCCGCGGCCATATTCACCGGCCTTTTCCGCTTCGATGGCGGCGTTGAGCGACAGCAGATTGGTCTGGTCGGCAACCTTGACGATGGTTACCACCATCTGGGTGATGTTGCTGGCCTTCTCGTTGAGGATACCGAGCTTGGCATTGACCAGGTCGGCAGCGCCCATCACCTGGTGCATGGTCTCTTCCATGCGTGCCAGGCCCTGCTGCCCGGAGCCTGCCAGACTGGATGCCTGATCAGCAGCCGTCGTCACTTCGGTCATGGTGCGCACCAGGTCCCGCGAAGTCGCGGCGATTTCCCGCGAGGTGGCGCCGATTTCGGTGGTGGTGGCGGCCGTCTCGGTGGCGGTGGCCTGCTGCTGCTTGGAGGTGGCGGCAATTTCGGTGACCGAAGTGGTCACCTGCACCGACGAGCGTTGGGCCTGGGCCACCAGGTTGGCCAGTGCCTCGGCCATTTCGTTGAAGCCGCTTTCGATGGCACCGAATTCGTCCTTGCGATCCAGGCTCAGGCGCATGCTCAGGTCACCGGAACGCAGCTTGTCGAGGGCATGCACGATACGCTGCATGGGCGCTGTGATAGCGCGCAGCAGCAACAGGCCGCAGATGCCGGCAGCGACGATTGCCAGCAGCAGTGAGACCACCATGCTGCCCTTTGCCGTGTTGACTGCGTTGACGATATCGTTGGTGGCGGCATCGGCAGAGGCCCGATTATTCTCGATCACTTCATTCAGGTGCTCGCGCCCATCCTTCCAGGCCGGAGTGAGGACCTCGGTGATCAGCCGCTGGGCCTCGTCGTAGTTGCGCTGACCGTACGCATCGAGCACCTGGTTGACGATCTTGAGGTAGCTTTCTTCCAGTTGCACGAAGCTGTCAAATCGGGCCTGGTCGTCTTTGTCCTGGATGGTGGCCTGGTAGCTGGCCATGTATTGCTTCAGCCGGTTATCGAAGCTTCTGAACAGTTCCAGGTCGGCCGGAGTGATTTCACGATGGTTGGACAGGCCCACCAGTTGCTGGCTGGTGACGTAGCTGTCAACCCAGGCGCTGCGAATCATCGAGCTGTAGTAGACGCCGGGAATGCTGTCGGTCCCCACCGCCTCTTCGGCGGTTTCGATAGTCACCAACCGCGAGTAGGCGGCCACGATCATCAGCAGCATGATGGCGATGATCACGGCGAAACTTGCCAGGATCCGTTGGCGCAAGGTCCAGTTCTTCACATTCAGCCCTCAGGAATTCACAACGAGCGGGAAAAATCGCCGAAGTATAGCCCAGAGGGCTTAGGGTTTTGATGTGCTTGGCGTTAGGAATTTTGCGCCTGTGAGACCGAGCGCCGCCCGCGCGGCGCATCGCGAGCAAGCTCGCTCCTACATCTGTTTCAGGCCAGTATTGCCTGCACCCACGCGCGAGACCGCCTTGTTTGTTCCACACAATATCGAGGTGGGCACCAAGGGGCCGCGCACCTCTGCCTCAGGAATAACTGGCCCGAAACAGATGTAGGAGCGAGCTTGCTCGCGATGCGCCGCGCGGGCGGCGCTCGGTCTCACAGGCGCTGAATACGGCGTGGCAAGCACTGCCACTACGCAGCAGCCAACCGCACCTGGCTTTCCAGCTCCTGGCGCAAGCCCGGGTCCAGTTGCAGCTGACGTGCCAGCTCGTCCAGGTAGGCACGCTCCATGAAGTTTTCCTGATCGACCATCATCACGCTGGCCAGGTACATCTCGGCAGCCATCTCCGGCGTTTGCGCAGCGCGGGCCACTTCGGCCGGGTCCAGCGGCTTGTTCAGCTCGGCATGCAGCCAGTGCTGCAATTCGCGGTCGCTGTCCAGGCGCGTGAATTCGCCCTCGATCAGCGCCCGCTCGCGCTCGTCGATATGGCCATCGGACTTGGCCGCCGCCACCAGGGCGCGCAGTACCGCCTGGCTGTGCTGCTCGGCCTGGGCCGGCGGCAGGCGGTCGATGGTTTGAGGCTCGGCTGCGGCCCCCCGCTGGTTTGCCTGCCAGTTGCCGTAAGCTTTATAGGCCAGTACCCCCAGCGCGGCGAGGCCGCCGTAAGTCAGGGCCTTGCCACCGTACTTGCGGGCCTTCTTGCTACCCAGCAACAGGCCCAGAGCGCCCCCACCCAGCAGGCCGCCCCCTGCCCCGGACAACAACCCGCCCAACCCGCCCGAAGGGCTGCCAGGCTTGGTGGCGCCCCCCTGCTTTTCGAGCAGTTGCTGGCCGGATTTAAGGAGTTGATCAAGCAAGCCCCGGGTATTCATTCGCGTGTCTCCACGTAAGAAGATTCAAACGCCAGAGTAAGGCTTGGCCGAGCACACGCCATGCAGGGATTTGCTTCAGGATGTTGCGTTAGCTGGCAAAAAGCCAACTAGACTCGATATCGCCAATACCTCGCACTCACGCACTACGCTTATAACGATTGTTTCACTGCTTGCCTCATGACTGCCCGAACAAGATCGCCAAGAAGAGGGAACACCATGTCAGTGCACAAGACCGCATTGCTCGGCGCCACCACCTGCGCCATGCTGGCCGGCGCCAGCCTGCAGGCCGCCGAAGCGCCCAAGGCCCTGGGGGCCGGCGAGGGGCGCCTGGACATCGTCGCCTGGCCCGGCTACATCGAACGCGGTGAAAGCGACAAGGCCTACGACTGGGTGACCGGTTTCGAAAAGGAAACCGGCTGCAAGGTCAGCGTGAAAACGGCCGCCACCTCGGACGAGATGGTCAGTCTGATGACCAAGGGCGGCTATGACCTGGTCACCGCCTCGGGCGATGCATCGCTGCGGCTGATTGCAGGCAAGCGCGTACAGCCGATCAACACCGCCTTGATCCCCAACTGGAAGACCATCGACCCGCGCCTGCAGAACGGTAGCTGGTATGTGGTCGACAAGCAGGTGTACGGCACGCCGTACCAGTGGGGGCCAAACGTGCTGCTGTACAACACCGACACCTTCAAGCAGGCACCCACCAGCTGGAGCGTGGTCTTCGAGCCGCAGAACCTGCCCGACGGCAAGCCGAACAAGGGCCGCGTGCAAGCCTACGACGGGCCGATCTACATCGCCGATGCAGCGCTGTACCTGAAGTCGGCCAGGCCTGAACTGGGCATCAAGGACCCGTACGAACTGAACGAGGCACAATACAAGGCCGTGCTGGAACTGCTGCGCCAGCAGCAACCGCTGATCCACCGCTATTGGCATGACGCCACGGTCCAGATGAGCGATGTAAAAAACGAAGGCGTGGTTGCCTCCAGCTCCTGGGGCTACATGGTCAATGGCCTCAAGGCCGAGAACCAGCCAGTGGCCTCGACCATTCCCAAGGAGGGCGCGACCGGCTGGGCCGACACCACCATGCTGCACGCCGAAGCCAAGCACCCCAATTGCGCCTACAAGTGGATGGACTGGTCGTTGCAACCTAAGGTGCAAGGCGATGTGGCGGCCTGGTTCGGCTCGTTGCCGGCTGTGCCGGCGGCGTGCACCGGCAGCGAGCTGCTGGGGGCCGAGGGCTGCAAGACCAACGGCTTCGACAACTTCGACAAGATTGCCTTCTGGAAAACACCGCAGGCCCAAGGGGGCAAGTTCGTGCCTTACAGCCGCTGGACCCAGGACTACATTGCGATCATGGGTGGTCGCTGAGGTTGCCTGAATGCCTGTACCGGCCTTTTCCCGGGCAAGCCCGCTCCCCCAGGTTCTTCACCGCCTGCAAGGGTGGCGCGCCCTGTAGGAGCGGGTTCACCCGCGAAGAGGCCGGCACAGGAGAACCCTTGTTGTCCGGAGTCCACGCATGCCCCTAGCCGTCCAGTTCACCCAGGTTTCCCGCACCTTCGGCGAGGTCAAGGCCGTCGACCAGGTCAGCATCGACATCATCGATGGCGAGTTCTTTTCCATGCTCGGCCCTTCCGGCTCGGGCAAGACCACCTGCCTGCGCCTGATCGCAGGCTTCGAGCAACCCTCCAGCGGTTCGATCCGCATCCAAGGGGTCGAGGCCGCTGGCCTGCCGCCCTACCAACGTGACGTCAACACTGTGTTCCAGGACTATGCGCTGTTCCCGCACATGAACGTGCTGGAGAACATCGCCTATGGCCTGAAGGTAAAAGGCGTGGGCAAGGCCGAACGCCACAGCCGCGCCGAAGAAGCCCTGGCCATGGTGGCCCTGGCCGGCTATGGCGCGCGCAAGCCGGCACAGCTGTCTGGCGGCCAGCGTCAGCGCGTGGCCCTGGCCCGGGCGTTGGTCAACCGGCCGCGGGTGCTGCTGCTGGATGAGCCACTGGGCGCGCTGGACCTGAAATTGCGCGAACAGATGCAAGGCGAGCTGAAAAAGCTGCAACGCCAACTGGGCATCACCTTCATCTTCGTCACCCACGACCAGACCGAGGCGCTGTCGATGTCCGACCGGGTCGCGGTGTTCAACCGCGGCCGTATCGAACAGGTCGACACCCCGCGCAACCTGTACATGAAGCCCAGCACAACCTTCGTCGCTGAATTTGTCGGCACGTCCAACGTGGTGCGGGGCGAGCTGGCCATGCAGATCAACGGCAGCCCGGCGCCCTTTTCCATCCGTCCCGAGCTCATTCGCCTGGGCGACCCGGTAGTGACCAGCCATGAGGTACAGGTCAGCGGCGTGCTGCACGATGTCCAGTACCAAGGCAGCGCCACCCGCTACGAACTGCAGCTGGACAACGGTCAACTGCTGGCAGTAAGCCAGGCCAATGACCGCTGGCAGAAGCAGATGCAGGCCTGGCAGCTCGGGCAACGCCTGCAGGCGCACTGGCCCCGCGAGGCCATGACGGTGCTGCAGGAAACCGAGGGCCGCTGACATGAGCACACTGCGCACCCTGTCCAACCTGCTGTACCGGCGCCCCAACCTGTACCTGGCACTGCTGTTGATCCCGCCGCTGACCTGGTTCGGCGCGATTTACCTGGGCTCGCTGCTGAACCTGCTGTGGCAGGGCTTCTATACCTTCGACGACTTCACCATGGCGGTGACCCCGGACCTGACCCTGGGCAACTTCGCCGCGCTGTTCAACCCGTCGAACTTCGACATCATCCTGCGCACCCTGGGCATGGCGGTGGCAGTGTCGCTGGCCAGCGCGGTACTGGCCTTCCCCATCGCCTATTACATGGCGCGCTACACCAGCGGCAAGACCAAGGCGTTTTTCTACATCGCGGTGATGATGCCGATGTGGGCCAGCTACATCGTCAAGACCTATGCCTGGACCCTGCTGCTGGCCAAGGGCGGCGTGGCCCAGTGGTTCGTCCAGCAGTTGCACCTGGATGGCCTGCTGCAGGCGGTGCTGGCCGTGCCGGGCGTGGGCGGCAGCACGCTGTCGACTTCACACCTGGGGCGCTTCCTGGTGTTCGTGTACATCTGGCTGCCATTCATGATCCTGCCGATCCAGGCCTCGCTGGAGCGCTTGCCACCGTCGCTGCTGCAGGCTTCGGCCGACCTGGGCGCCCGGCCAGGGCAAACCTTCGTGCAGGTGATCCTGCCGCTGTCGATCCCCGGCATCGCCGCCGGCTCGATCTTCACCTTCTCGCTCACCCTGGGCGACTTCATCGTGCCGCAGCTGGTCGGCCCGCCCGGCTACTTCATCGGCAGCATGGTCTATGCCCAGCAAGGGGCGATCGGCAACATGCCGATGGCCGCCGCGTTCACCTTGGTGCCAATCGTGCTGATCGCGGTATACCTGGCCATCGTCAAGCGCCTGGGGGCTTTCGATGCACTCTGAAAAAGCGTCTGCAGGGCTGCGCCTGGCGGCCTGGGGCGGGTTGCTGTTCCTGCACTTCCCGATCCTGATCATCTTCCTGTACGCCTTCAACACCGAAGACGCGGCGTTCAGCTTTCCGCCCAAGGGCTTTACCCTGAAGTGGATCGACGTGGCCTTCACCCGGCCCGATGTGCTCGAGGCAATCAAGCTGTCGCTGCAGGTGGCTTGCCTGGCCACCTTGATCGCACTGGTGCTCGGTACGCTGGCCTCGGCGGCGCTCTATCGGCGCAGCTTCTTCGGCAAGGAGAGCATTTCGCTGGTGCTGATTCTGCCCATCGCCCTGCCAGGCATCATCACCGGCATCGCCCTGCTCTCGGCGTTCAAGACGCTGGGGATAGAGCCCGGGGTGTTCACCATCGTAGTCGGCCACGCCACGTTCTGCGTGGTGATCGTCTACAACAATGTGATCGCCCGCCTGCGGCGTACCTCGCAAAGCCTGATCGAAGCCTCGATGGACCTTGGTGCCGACGGTTGGCAGACCTTCCGCTACATCGTCCTGCCCAACCTCGGCTCGGCGCTGCTGGCGGGCGGCATGCTGGCCTTTGCCTTGTCGTTCGATGAAATCATCGTCACCACGTTCACCGCCGGCCACGAGCGCACCCTGCCGATCTGGCTGCTCAACCAGCTCAGCCGCCCGCGCGACGTGCCCGTGACCAACGTTGTCGCCATGCTGGTGATGCTGGTGACCATGCTGCCGATTCTTGGCGCCTATTACCTGACCCGTGGCGGCGACAGCGTCGCGGGCGGTGGAAAATGACCCTGGAGGAGCCCCCGATGCAAACGCAGATGCTGATCAATGGCCAGCTGGTCGCTGGCCAAGGCCCGGCCTGGACCGTGCTCAACCCGGCGCTGGGCACTGCCCTGGCGCAGATCAACGAAGCCACCGAGGCGCAGGTGGACAGTGCCGTGCGCGCTGCCGACCAGGCCTTCGACAGCTGGTCGCAAACCAGCCCTAAAGAACGTTCGCAGGCCTTGCTGGCGCTGGCCGATGCCATCGAAGCCCATGGCGATGAACTGGCCCGGCTGGAATCACAGAACTGCGGCAAGCCCCTGAGCGCTGCACTCAACGACGAGATCCCGGCGATTGCCGACGTGTTCCGTTTCTTTGCCGGTGCGGCGCGCTGCCTGGGCGGCTCGGCGGCAGGCGAGTACCTGCCGGGCCACACCTCGATGATCCGCCGCGACCCGTTGGGTGTGGTGGCGTCCATCGCGCCGTGGAACTACCCGCTGATGATGCTGGCCTGGAAGATCGCCCCAGCCCTGGCTGCCGGCAACACCGTGGTGATAAAGCCGTCCGAGCTGACGCCGCTGACGGCCCTGCGCCTGGGCGAGCTGGCCCAGGACTTGCTGCCGCCGGGGGTGCTGAACATTCTCTTCGGCCGCGGCCAGACGGTCGGCAACCCGTTGATAACCCACCCCAAGGTGCGCATGGTGTCGCTGACCGGCTCGATCCCCACCGGCGCGCACATCATCAGCGCCACCGCCGACAGCGTGAAACGCATGCACATGGAGCTGGGCGGCAAGGCGCCGGTGCTGGTGTTCGATGACGCTGACATCGATGCCGCCATCGACGGCATCCGCACCTTCGGCTTCTACAACGCCGGCCAGGACTGCACCGCAGCCTGCCGCCTGTATGTGCAGGACGGGATCTACGAGCGCTTTGTCGAACGCCTGGGTAAAGCCGTAGCCAGCCTCAAGCCGGGCCTGCAGGAGTCTGAAGAAACCGAACTGGGGCCACTGATCAGCGCCCAGCACCGCGACAAGGTCGCCGGGTTGGTGCAGCGGGCCATCGCCCAGCCGCACATTCGTCTGGTAACCGGTGGCAAGCCAATAGCGGGCGATGGCTTTTTCTTCGAGCCTACCGTGCTGGCCGACGCCCTGCAGGACGACGAGATCGTACGCAACGAAGTGTTCGGCCCGGTGGTATCGGTCACCCGCTTCACAGACGAAGCGCAGGCGCTGGAATGGGCCAACGACTCCAACTACGGCCTGGCCTCATCGGTATGGACCCGCGACACCGGCCGCGCCCACCGCCTGGCGGCGCGCTTGCAGTACGGCTGCACCTGGGTGAACACCCACTTCATGCTGGTCAGCGAAATGCCCCATGGCGGGCAGAAGCATTCGGGGTATGGCAAGGACATGTCGATGTATGGGCTGGAGGACTACACCTGTGTGCGGCATGTGATGATCAAGCACTAAGTGCTCGCGTTGACCGAGGGGCTTGAATGCCCCTCGGTCAACGTCTCAGAATTTTCCTTCAACCGTGATCTACTCCCTCCTACCGCACGTTCATTGAGCTCTCTTGACTGGTATCATAATCTGATACCATGAATAATCATCAGCAAGCCACACTTGAAGCATTACTTAAAAGGCCGGTTCCCAGAACACTGGAGTGGGCGCGGGTGGAGTCTCTGCTGGTATCCCTGGGTGCCAGGGTCGTAGAAGGAAGAGGATCACGGGTTCGCTTTGAACTCAATGGAGCAGTGGCAACCTTCCACCGCCCTCATCCGGAAAGGCACGCCAAGCCCTATCAACTAAGAGACGCCCGCCAGTTCATTGAGCAGGCAGGAGTATTACCATGAATGTAATGACTTACCGCGGATACGCCGCTCGTATCGAATACAGCGACGAAGACCAGTTGCTGATCGGCCATGTCGCCGGTATTCGCGACGTGATAGGTTTTCATGGCGAATCGATCAGTGAGTTGCGCCAGGCATTTGAAGAAGCCGTTGACGATTATCTTGAGACTTGCGAACGCCTTGGGCGGGAACCGCACAAAACTTATTCCGGCAAGCTCAGCCTACGCCTTGAGCCTACCCTTCACGCCAGTGTGGCGGCCAAGGCGGAGCTGGCCGAAAAGAGCATCAACCAATGGGTAAGCGATATTCTCAGCAAGGCTGCCTATAGCTGAACCCAGGGCCGCTTTGCGGCCCTTTCCCGAGACACGGCCGCTCCTGCAGGGGCCGCGCAGGGCATGGGTCAGTCGCGCAAATCCGACTCGTGAATCGGGTTGGCGCGGCTGGTCGCTCGCTGGTATTGCGCAGGCCAGGTGGCCTTGTTGCCGCCCAGGTCGTCGTCGGCATGCAGTGGCCAGTACGGGTCGCGCAACAGTTCGCGGGCGAGGAAGATGATATCGGCCTGGCCGGTGCGCAGGATGTGCTCGGCCTGGGCCGGTTCGGTGATCATGCCCACGGTGCCGGTGGCGATTTCCGATTCCTTGCGCACGCGCTCGGCAAAGCGGGTCTGGTAGCCGGGGCCGGTGGGGATCTCGGCGTTGACCGAGGTGCCGCCAGAAGAGACATCGATCAAATCCACGCCCAAACCCCGCAGGCGGCGTGCCAGTTCGACGGTTTCATCCGGATTCCAGCCATCCTCCACCCAATCGGTAGCCGATACCCGCACGAACAGCGGCAATTCGGCAGGCCAGGCCTTGCGCACGGCCTCGACCACCTCCAGGGTCAGGCGGATACGGTTTTCGAAGCAACTGCCATAGTGGTCACGGCGCTGATTGCTTAGCGGTGACAGGAACTGGTGCAGCAGGTAGCCATGGGCAGCATGGATTTCCACCACCTTGAATCCAGCCTTCAAGGCGCGCTCGGTCGAGGCGACGAAGGCGGCGATCACCTCCTGGATCTCGTCCTGGCTCAACTCGCGTGGCGGTGTGTGCTGCGGATCGAAAGCGATCTTCGACGGCCCCACCGGCTGCCAGCCGCCCTCCTCCAGTTTGACGCTGCCTTGTTTGCCAAGCCACGGGCGGTAGGTACTGGCTTTGCGCCCGGCGTGAGCCAGCTGGATGCCAGGCACGGCCCCCTGGGCACTGATGAAGCGGGTGATGCGCTGCAACGGCGCGATCTGAGCGTCGTCCCACAGGCCCAGGTCTTCGGCGGTGATACGGCCATCGGCGGTCACCGCCACGGCTTCAGTGATTACCAGGCCGGCGCCACCGACGGCGCGGCTGCCTAAATGGACGAGATGCCAGTCGTTGGCCAAGCCATCGACGGCGGAATACTGGCACATTGGTGACACGGCGATGCGGTTGGGCAAGGTCAGCTGACGCAGGGTGTAAGGCTCGAGCAGCAGGCTCATGAGGGCACCTCCCAAGGACTCCAATGGTGATCCGGCCCGGACACTCAAGTGCACATCCCTGGCCCGGTGCCGGTCATTAATGAGACTAGACCAGATTGGTGGGGGGGAAGGTTCTGTGGGATGGCGAGGGGTTCGCCGAAAGGTTTGCAGCGCCTGTGAGATCGAGCGCCGCGCGGGCGGCGCATCGCGGATAAATCCGCTCCTACATCTGTTTCGGGCCAATCACTCCTGTGCCGCCAACAGGGACCGCCTTGATGCATGGCTGAAGACCGATGAAAAGCAGTGGTGCCCACCTCGATATCGAAGGGAACAAACAAGGCGAACAGCGGTGGCCTCAGGAGAGGAATCGATGACCACAGACGACACCCAATTCACTGTCGGCAAAACCACCTTCTTCCAAGGCGAACACCAGACCCATCCCCTGTTCCGCATCGAGCCAGGCATTCCCTGCCGGGATGCCCACGAGCAGGCATCGGAGTTGATGGGCTATGTAAGAGAGCTGACCATCATCGGTCTGATGGATGAAAAACCGATGATGATCTGGGCATCCCATTACCTGAGTGCCATGGCCAAGGCACTGATGGATGATGCCGAGCTGGGCATGACGCATAAACCGTTGGGTGACTGAGACCTCCTTCATTCCGCGGTCTGACTGTAATCAGCAAAAGTCGACCGCCCTTTAAGCGCTAGGGTAGTACCACCCACGACAACCCTTTCCACCCGGCCTACCGGGCATCTTAGAAAAATCCTACAGCCTATTACTTAAAGTTCTACGTTCTCTTGGGAAATTCTTCTCAAGCAACATCTCCCTCCTCCTATCGCTGTTCTGCCTCTCAAATACTATTGTCCATCACGTCACGGCGACCAATGAAGCCAATCACGCAGTTCGCACAAACCCGACCTCCACGCTCGCGAGTTGAGTCAATGACGGATATCCCCTTTACAGAAAAACCGAAAATATTAGATAAGTTCATTACTGAACACGAGCAAAATTTACTCACAAATTCATTTTCGGGTGCAATATGGAGATATGGTTGGCCCATTAATACAATTCCCCTCGCACGTCCTTGCTGGCACATCTTCATAGCCGGTAGCAAACGTACCTCACTGGAGTGCTGCGAGCATGAACTGGCCAGCGACAGCCATTGGGGCTTTCTACTTGATATTTGGAGGCGCACGCAGCTTGCTCACATGCGTGACTGTTTGCTGCTGGGTGTTTACGCAAACGGCCAGACTTTCGGCCAAGACAGTCCTATTCATAGAGATAACAAATCAATTGAACCAGGAAAAACCGCAGTCCTCTTCTGCAATGCCCAGTGGGAAACCACATGGGGCGGCGAACTGATTCTATTCGACCAGCAGAAGAATGACACCATCGCTGCCATACAACCAAAGCCGGGACGCATAGCGATTTTCGACGGACACATACCGCACAGAGCCAGAGCGCCCACCGTTGACTGCGACAAATTGCGAATCACTATCGCTTTCAAGACCATGAATAAGGATATTAAACAATGAGCACACGCGCCGAACTGATAGTAGCAGTAATAGATAAAACGGCAAAACCCATCAATCAAACTGGGGGAGCAGCAGCAATCCACGACCAATTCAACACAGATAAAACTGGATTTTCACTAGTCATCCAAACAGCACAGACAACTACGGCGATAGCCTCAGTAGTCTCCGTCACTCACCTCCCGATAGGTGCTGTACCCTTCATTAACATTGTTACCAATACCCTTTCTGGGACCGTGACCTTCCTGAAAGTCGCGGCAGACCTCAAAGAGGGCGCGGAAATTAAGAGCGGAGATGTCATAAGTTTGGCAAGCAACGTCGCAGGCATCGTGGCCTCGTTCGCCATTCTGGCCGGAGCACCTTTAATTGCTGGAGGGGCCACAGTCGTGGGCGTAACCGCCACACTCTATAGCATCTTCAATTCTGACCTGGCTAAAGCAGCTTACGACAAGATGGCTCCACTCTTTACCAGCCTGCTGAGTCAAGGTGACCTTACTGGTTTTACCGCGCCACGGATTGCGCCTGACTTCACACTCGCTTCACCTGACCAGATACTTTCCACCCACCAGGGAATGATCACAACCATTAACTGGAACCCTGACTCTTCAGAAATATCCCTAGGCACCGAACCACTAAGTTTTCCAGATAGCAGCCAGGCTCACACCGCCCCAACAGGGAGCGAGACTTTCAACTCAACGCAACCGCCTCCCCTTAGCGGAAACTCCAGCAGCAACTCAGTAGCGGTGACATCTACCCCTGACATACCTGCCCCTGACGCAACACTGACTATAAGCATAGAAAGTATAGATGGTATAAAGTCACCCGACCAAGCACCATCAATTACCGTACCTATTGACGACAACCAGGACAATCAAGATAACTACATATGCTGTAGCAGCGCGCAGCAGGATCAGTACTTCTAGCCAACCTGCAAAACCCTCCACGCCGTAACGAGCCGATATGAATATCTGGCAGCAATCGCTAAAGCTCATACGTGAACTCCCGCCTCACAAACAAGCCAAAGCGCTATTAATAGGCGGACTTATAAATCTCACCCTAGGCACCAGCTTCACATTCATGTGGCGCGAACACAAAAACACCAATGAAGAGTTATGGTCGCGAGTTCCAGCCTTTCTCACCTCCAAGCCTGAAACCTGGGATAGCGACAAATCTCTTTATACGTTCAGCATCAAGTTTAAAACTTCAAATGGAAAGCAGCACAACGCTCATCTTTATGCAGACAAAATATACTATGATGCAGCGAGCCTGGACCTAAATACGCCACTTTTTGTTGACATAGCAACCTCTAAAAG
The DNA here is from genome assembly GCF_043103905.1 of Pseudomonas sp. yb_2. Taxonomy (NCBI): domain Bacteria; kingdom Pseudomonadati; phylum Pseudomonadota; class Gammaproteobacteria; order Pseudomonadales; family Pseudomonadaceae; genus Pseudomonas; species Pseudomonas sp. yb_2. The sequence continues at coordinate 22,760 of NZ_JBICKH010000017.1, forward strand.
CGCTGCAACGGCTCAGCGCTTAATCGCTCCTAATGGAATGTTTCTTTATGATCCTGCAATGGCGGCACATGTCACCAATGTAAGAAACCGGGAGACCACACTAGCAGTTATCATTTTCTCATTTAGCGGCATCAGCACCTTGATTGCGGCAGCGGCGATCTACTACCGCCCCAGAAAGGAGTGCAACTGAACCTGAGCAGCACCTGGGAGATCGAGCGCCGCGCGGGCGGCGCTCGATTTGTGCCCCAGCGCAAGATCCAAGGCAGGCACCTGACGCTAAACTCAGCGCGGCTCCATATGCGCAATCATCAACTGCACACTCTCATTACCGCGAAACTCGTTCACATCCAGCTTGTACGCCAACTCCACCCAGCGCACCGTCGGGTTTGGCCACACTTCGCGGTCAATGCCGAAGGCAATGCCATCCAGCCGCACCGAGCCACATTCGCTCTTGAGCACCACTTTCAGGTGCCGTTCGCCAACCACACGCTGCTCCACCAACTGGAACACGCCATGGAACAGCGGCTCAGGGAAGTGCTGGCCCCATGGGCCGGCATGGCGCAGGGCCTTGGCCAGGTCGAGGTGGAACTCCTCTACCGCCAGGCTGCCGTCGGACAACAGGCGGCCAGTCAGGTCTTCTTCGCGCAGCTGACGCCGCACCTCTTCGTCGAACGCCTCGGCAAACGCCGAGAAATTAGCCTCTGGCAACGACAACCCGGCAGCCATGGCGTGGCCGCCGAACTTGCTGATCAGCTGCGGGTGGCGCGCGGCCACGGCATCCAGCGCATCGCGAATATGAAAGCCCGGCACCGAACGCGCCGAGCCTTTGAGCATGCCATCACCAGCATCGGCGAAGGCGATGGTCGGCCGGTGGTAACGCTCCTTCAAGCGCGAAGCCAGAATACCGATCACGCCCTGGTGCCAGTCGGCATCGAACAGGCACAACCCATACGGCATCGACTCGACCGGCAGGTCCTTGAGTTGGGCCAGGGCTTCGCGCTGCATGCCCTGCTCGATGGACTTGCGGTCCTGGTTCAGGTCATCCAACTGCTGGGCCATGTCCTGGGCCAGCGCCGCGTCCTCGCACAGCAGGCATTCGATGCCCAGGCTCATGTCGTCCAGGCGCCCGGCGGCATTCAACCGTGGGCCGAGGATGAAACCAAGGTCAGTCGAAGTGATGCGCCGGTGATCGCGCCGCGCCACCTCAAGGATGGCCTTGAGGCCGGGCCGGGCGCGGCCGGCGCGGATGCGCTCAAGGCCTTGGTGCACCAGGATGCGGTTGTTGGCATCCAGCGGCACCACGTCAGCAACACTGCCCAGCGCCACCAGATCGAGCAGTTCGCCAATGTTCGGCTGTGGCTGCGCCTCGTAGCGCCCAAGGCTGCGCAAGCGAGCGCGCAGGGCCATCAACACATAGAAGATCACCCCCACCCCGGCCAGTGACTTGCTCGGAAAGCTGCAGCCCGGCTGGTTGGGGTTGATGATGGCATCGGCATCGGGCAACTGCTCGCCCGGCAGGTGGTGGTCGGTGACCAGCACCTTGAGCCCGGCGGCCTTGGCGGCCGCCACCCCGTCGACACTGGAAATGCCGTTGTCCACGGTAATCAGCAACTGCGGCTGGCGCTGCAGCGCCACCTCGACGATTTCCGGGGTCAGGCCGTAGCCATACTCGAAGCGGTTGGGCACCAGGTAATCGACATGGGCCGCACCCAGCAGGCGCAGGCCCAGCACCCCGACGGTGCTGGCGGTGGCACCGTCGGCATCGAAGTCGCCGACGATGAGGATGCGCTGGCGCTGGTCGATGGCTTCGACCAGCAGGTCCACACCGGCCTCGATGCCCTTGAGCTGCTGGTAGGGCAGCAGACGTGCCAGGCTCTTGTCCAGCTCGGCCTCGCTCTGCACGCCGCGCGCGGCGTAAAGGCGGGTCAGCAAGGGTGGCAGGTTACCCAGAAATGGCAGGGTCGGCGGCAGCGGGCGAGGTTCGATACGCATGGGTTGCTTCAACCACGCTCACCGAGCAGCCACTGCAGTTGTACTTCATGCTGGCCACGGTCGTCAGTCACGAATACCGTACCTTCACTGATCATCACGTCCCACTTGATGCTACGCGGCATGTCGGTCGCCAGGGTTTCCAGCACTTCTTGCGGCACAGCGGCAATGCTCAGGTTTTTCAGGTTCTTGACCGCGCTCACCACTTTACCCTCCCACACTCGCAAGCTGCCGTAAGCCAGCAAGCTGGTGCGTTCGGTACGGCGCGAGCACCAGGTCAGGCGATCGGCATCGGGCTGGCCAACTTCAATCCAGTGCAGCACGCGATCGTCCAGGCTCTTTTCCCACAGCGCCGGCTCATCGACATCCGACAGGCCGCGGCCAAACGACAAGTTCTCGTTGTACCAGAGCGCGTACGCCAACAAACGAACGGCCATGCGCTCTTCGGTTTCCGAAGGGTGCCGAGCGATCGTCTGTTTGACGCTTTCGTAGACGTTGCGATCAAGGTCGGTGAGATTCAATTCGAACTTGTAGGTGGTGGACGGCTGGGCCATGGTCGACGGGCTTCGTGCAAAAGAAAGTGGCACAGTCTACCCCATCCGCACCTTCCATGCCCCGCAGCAGTACCCGGCGAAACCGACGTGTGATAAAACCACGGCTCTGCCCAACTGCCACGGACACCCCATGTCGACGCCCAGCAAACCCCTCGCCGGCCTTAAAGTTGTCGAACTCGGTACCCTGATCGCCGGGCCGTTCGCCTCGCGTATCTGTGCCGAATTCGGCGCCGAAGTGGTCAAGGTCGAATCGCCCGATGGCGGCGACCCGCTGCGCAAGTGGCGCAAGCTGTACGAGGGCACCTCGCTGTGGTGGTTCGTGCAGGCCCGCAACAAGCAGTCGCTCACCCTCAACCTCAAGCACCCCGAGGGCCGCGATATCCTCAAGCGCCTGCTGGCCGAGGCCGACATCCTGATCGAAAACTTTCGCCCGGGCGTGCTGGAAAAACTTGGTTTGGGGTGGGATGTGCTGCATGCGCTGAACCCGCGCCTGGTGATGGTGCGCCTGTCGGGCTTTGGCCAGACCGGGCCGATGAAAGACCAGCCAGGCTTCGGTGCCGTAGGCGAGTCGATGGGCGGCCTGCGCTACATCACCGGTTTCGATGACCGCCCGCCAGTGCGCACGGGGATTTCCATCGGTGACTCGATTGCCGCCCTGTGGGGGGTGATCGGCGCGCTGATGGCGCTGCGCCACCGGGAAGTCAATGGCGGCCAGGGCCAGGTGGTGGACGTGGCCCTGTACGAGGCGATCTTTGCCATGATGGAGAGCATGGTGCCGGAATTCGATGTGTTCGGTTTCATCCGCGAACGCACCGGCAACATCATGCCGGGCATCACGCCCTCCTCCATCCACACAAGCGCCGACGGCAAGCATGTGCAGATCGGCGCCAACGGTGATGCCATCTTCAAGCGCTTCATGCAGGCCATCGGTCGCGATGACCTCGCCAACGACCCGACCCTGGCCAGCAACGACGGCCGCGACCTGCGTCGTGACGAGCTGTATGGGGTGATCGACCGCTGGGCCAACAGCCTGCCACTGGAGCAACTGATGCAGGTGCTGACCACTGCCGAAGTGCCGGCCAGCCGTATCTATTCGGCCGAGGACATGTTCAACGACCCCCAGTACCTGGCACGCGAGATGTTCCTGCAGGCCAAGCTGCCGGATGGCAAGCCATTCCACATGCCCGGCATCGTGCCCAAGCTGTCGGAGACTCCCGGCTCTAGCGAATGGGTCGGCCCGGCCTTGGGCGAGCATACCGAGGCGCTGCTCGGCAGCCTGGGCTACGACGCAGCGGCCATCGCCAGCCTGCGCGCAGCGGGCACGGTCTGATCCTGGCGCTGACCGGCTCCATGTGCGCGCCCCGCTGCCTACGCCATCTGCTCCTGCTCTGCGGGCTGTTGCCTGCGTTGCTGTTGCAGCCCGCAAATGCCAAGGAGCACCTCTTCTGGCTGGTACGCGACCTGCCACCGTTCACCATTTTTGATGGCCCGGAAGAAGGCCGGGGGGTCATCGACCAGTTGTTACCGCTGCTGATAAGGCAGATGCCCGAGTACGAACACAGCATCGTGCGGGTCAACCGCGCCCGCAGCCTCCAAATGCTGCAAGACCGTGACACCTTCACCTGCGACCCAACCCTGCTGTGGACACCGGAACGGGCCAAATATGTGCATTTTTCCGTTCCAGCGCTGGGCGTGCTCAGCGGCGGCCTGGTGTTGCGCAAGGAAAACCAGGCGCTGGTGGCACCCTACCTCGACGGCCATCAGGTGGACCTGCATGGCCTGCTGAGCAAGGCCCCGCTAAAGCTGGGGATTGTCGCCGAGCGCAGCTACGGCACGCAGATTGACAGCATCCTGCGCCAGTTGCCCGACAGCGCGCTCAGCCGCCACTACGGCAACGAGGCCACCGCCAACCTGTTACAGATGCAGCAACTGGGGCGCCTGCGCCTGGTGCTCGGCTACTGGCCTGAAGTGCGCTACCTGATCCAACAACAAGGCGGGGCACTGGCTGACTACCAGTTTCATACTGTGCAGGGCGTGAATCGCTACCAGTTTCTGCATGTGGGGTGCTCAAACAGCGAACTGGGGCGTGCGGCAGTTGCCCACATCGACCAGTTGCTGCCTACACTGCGCCGGGATGTGTTGCCAGGGTTGTATGCCCGCTGGCTGGACCTGGCATTGCGAGAAGACTATCTACAGGAAAGCCGGCGTTTCTTTGAGGACAAATAAGCCCAACCCGTATGCACGGTCGTTGCAGAAGCAGACGGGGGATACGTGCCTGCCGAAAAAAGAAACCCCGGGCGCTGGGGAAGACGCCCGGGGCCAAGCGAAAGCCCTTGAGGACTTCCCGTGACAGCCTTGCCAGCGCCGGAGCAAAGCACTGGCTGGCTGCCCTTACACTGTCTGATGAACCACTCAGGCAAAGGTTCCCTGCGGTTGCTGGCGATGCTGCAATGCTGCGATGACACACGGCTGCAACCGCCCCTCAGCTATCTGCAGGTCTCGGTGCAGGCCGTCCACGAGGTCGATCAGCAGGCGTTGCTCCTGCAATTGGCGCTCGCTGACCGTGCGCCGCAAGGTAATACCTGAGAGAGGGTCGTGAACGGTCAGTTGGCGATTACCACTGGGATCGGCGGTGCCGAGGTGGGTCTGATAGGGCGTCAGGGCTTCGTTGAGCAGGCTGCAGATTCTTTCCATCCGGATCACTCGCTGCGTGGTGGGACCTAAAGTAACTGACCAGCAGGCGCCGCAGAAAGTTCGTCAAACCGCGCCCGCTTCAGTGAGCATGCGGGGCTGGCATGACAGTTTGAATACGCCTCCCTGGGCGCACCTGCAGTGTTTGCAAGGCATGCTGCAGGCGTGGCATCGACAGCGGCCAGGGCAACTCGTCGAGCACCCACATGCCGCGCTTCCTGGCTTCTTGAGCAAGGTTTTGACGCGTTGGGGCAGGCTGGCCGACGAACAGCAATGCGCGCGCTCGCTGCTGCTGGGCGAACAGGGCAAGGCCGGCCCGGGCTGGCATGGCGTGGTCGAGGATCAGCAGGTCGGGGCGACGCTCAGCGCAGAGGCAGGCGTCGAGGTCAGCCATGCTCTCGCTGATGCGCACGTTGAAGACGCCCTGGCCGTTGAGGGCCTGGTGCAAGAGGATCTGGTGGGATGGGCGAGCCTGGTGAATCAACACATAGGGCTGGTGCATGAGCCGCTCCTGATGGGAGGACCGGCTAATTTATGCTTGGCGCCCGGCAGGCTGAATAGGATGTTTCTGATAGACAGGAGGGAAAAGGCTGAGACGTTGGGGCTGCGCTGCAGCCCCAAACGCCATGCAATTACAGCGGCTTGCCGCGGTTGCCGTGCTGGCTGACAAAGCCCTGTACAGCCTTCAGGTCGTTGGCCAGGACCGTGCAACGCTCTTCACGGCTGAACAGGTCGCTGAGGTGCGCGGGTAGCTCCAGCGCCTTGCCCACACCGGCCTTCTCCACCGCTTCCGGGAACTTGACCGGGTGCGCGGTACTCAGCACCACCATTGGCGTGTCCAGACTGCGGCGGCACTCGCGGGCAGCCTTGACGCCGATTGCGGTATGCGGGTCGAGCACTTCACCGGTGGCGGCGAACACTTCTGCGATGGTCTCGCAGGTTTGCTCGTCGCTGACGGCCAGCGAGTCGAACAGTTTGCGGGCTTCGGTCCAGCGGTCTTGCTCGACGCTGAAGCCGCCACCTTGCTTGAAGTTGGCCATCAGCTCGGCAATCGCACCACCGTTGCGGCCATGCAGGTCGAACAACAGGCGCTCGAAGTTGGACGAGACCATGATGTCCATCGACGGCGACAGGGTCGCGTGCAGGGTTTCCTTGACGTACTGGTTGCCGCTCATGAAGCGGTGCAGGATGTCGTTGCGGTTGGTGGCGACGATCAATTGGCTGACCGGCAGGCCCATGTTGCGCGCCAGGTAGCCGGCGAAGATGTCGCCGAAGTTGCCGGTTGGTACCGAGAACGCCACCGAGCGCGCCGGGCCACCCAGCTGCAGGGCTGCATGGAAGTAGTAGACGATCTGGGCCATGATCCGCGCCCAGTTGATCGAGTTGACGGCGACCAGGCGGGTGCCCTTGAGGAACGACTGGTCGGCGAAACTGGCCTTGACCATTTCCTGGCAGTCGTCGAAGTTGCCTTCGATGGCGATGTTGTGGATGTTGTCGCCAAAGATGGTAGTCATCTGACGGCGCTGCACTTCCGATACACGCTGGTGCGGGTGCAGGATGAAGATGTCGACGTTGTCGCAACGGCGGCAGCCTTCGATCGCGGCGGAACCGGTATCACCGCTGGTGGCACCGATGATGACCACGCGCTCGTTGCGCTTGGCCAGCACATGGTCAAGCAAGCGACCGAGCAACTGCAGGGCAAAGTCCTTGAACGCCAGGGTCGGGCCGTGGAACAGCTCCAGCACCCACTCGTTGCTGTTCAGCTGACGCAACGGGGCGACCGCAGCGTGGGCGAACTCGCCGTAGGTTTCTTCGAGGATCTTCTTGAAATCGGCGTCGGCGATGCTGCCCTCGACGAACGGACGCATCACGCGGAAGGCCAGCTCGTGGTAGGGCAAGCCGGCCCAAGAGGCGATTTCTTCCTGGGTGAAGCGTGGCAGGTTTTCCGGCACGTAGAGGCCGCCGTCGCTGGCCAGGCCAGCCAGCAGCACGTCTTCGAAATTCAGGGCCGGTGCCTGGCCGCGGGTACTGATATAGCGCATGGGTGCAAACCTTCGATGCTGGGGCCGGGGCCGCGCGGGCGGCCCGTCGGCAATATTTGTTAGTTGAGCTGCTCGACGCGAATGCGCACAACCTTGCCGACCACGTCCTGCAGGGCTTCCAGGGCGACGATGGCGTCATTGATACGCTGCTCGACCACGCCATGGGTCACCAGGATCATTGGCACCAGGCCGTCCTGTTCCTCGGCTTCCTTCTGCATGATCGACTCAATGTTGATACCGCGCTCCGAGAGGATGCTGGCGACCTGGGCCAGTACGCCCGGGTGATCCTTGGCCTGGATGCGCAGGTAGTAGGCGCTTTCGCAGGCTTCGATCGGCAGGATCGGGTGGGCCGACAGCGAGTCTGGCTGGAAGGCCAGGTGCGGCACACGGTTTTCCGGGTCGGAGGTCATGGCACGGACCACGTCGACCAGGTCGCCGACCACTGACGAAGCGGTAGGCTCCATACCCGCGCCAGCACCGTAGTACAGGGTGGAGCCGGCAGCATCACCGTTGACCATGACAGCGTTCATCACGCCGTTGACGTTGGCGATCAGACGGTCGGCCGGGATCAGCGTCGGGTGCACGCGCAACTCGATACCTTCGGCGGTGCGACGCGCCACGCCCAGGTGCTTGATGCGGTAGCCCAAGGCTTCGGCGTAGTTCACGTCTGCCGTTGTCAGCTGGGTGATACCTTCGGTGTAGGCCTTGTCGAACTGCAGCGGGATACCGAACGCGATGGACGCCAGAATCGTCAGCTTGTGCGCAGCGTCGATGCCTTCCACGTCGAAGGTCGGGTCGGCTTCGGCGTAGCCCAGCGCCTGGGCTTCAGCCAGCACGTCCGGGAAGGCACGGCCCTTCTCACGCATTTCGGTGAGGATGAAGTTGCCGGTGCCGTTGATGATGCCGGCCAGCCAGTTGATGCGGTTGGCCGACAGGCCTTCGCGGATGGCCTTGATCACCGGGATGCCACCGGCTACGGCCGCCTCGAACGCAACAATCACGCCTTTCTCGCGGGCTTTGGCGAAGATTTCGTTGCCATGCACGGCAATCAGCGCCTTGTTGGCGGTGACCACGTGCTTGCCGTTTTCGATGGCCTTCAGCACCAGGTCGCGGGCGATGGTATAGCCACCGATCAGCTCGATGACAATGTCGATCTCCGGGTTGCTTGCAACTTCGAACACGTCAGCGGTAATGGGGGTACCGGTAATCTGGCAGTTCGGGTTCTGCGAGCGCATGGCGATCTGTGCCACTTCAATACCGCGCCCGGCACGGCGGGCAATCTCCTCGGCGTTGCGCTGAAGTACATTGAAGGTTCCGCCACCGACGGTCCCCAACCCACAGATGCCTACTTTGACCGGTTTCACTGTGAACTCCCCATTGAACGGCCGACACGTTTGCCGACCGTGAAACTTGCCGTCACCCCATGACGACGGCGTACTGAACTGGATTACTTGGCAAGTGCCAGCTTGGCGACCTGCGGTGCCGGCTGGTAGCCCGGAATGACCTGGCCGCTTTCAAGAACAATGGCCGGCGTGCCGTTGACCCCGATCGACTGCCCCAGCTGGAACTGCTTGCTGACCGGGTTGCTGCACTTGGCGGCCTTGATTTCTTCACCTTCGACCATTTTGTCCATCGCCCCGCGGCGGTCGCTGGAGCACCACACCGCCTGCAACTGCTGGTCACCCGACGAACCGAGGCCCTGGCGCGGGAAGGCGACATAGCGCACTTCGATACCGCGACGGTTCAACTCGGGCACTTCGGCGTGCAGCTTGTGGCAGTACGGGCAGGTAGTGTCGGTGAACACGGTGATGTGCGACTTGGTCTCGCCTTTGGCAGGATAAACCACCATCTCGCCGGCTGGAATGCCGTTGATGAGCTTGGCGATACCTTGGCGTTCGGTTTTTTCGGTGAGGTTGACCGGCTTGCCGTCCTGGATCTGGAACAGATAGCCCTGCATCACGAACTGTCCGTCAGCGCTGGCGTACAGCACGCGGCCGCCCTGCAGCTTGACTTCATAGAGGCCGTTGAGCGGGCTGCTGGCCACGCTTTCCACAGGCACTTCCAGTTCGAGGTTCTGCAACGATTTACGGATGGCCTGCTCGGCACCGGCGTTGCTATCGGTTGCCGCGGCAACGGCAAAGGTACTGGCCAGCGCCAACGCGGCGGCGGCGAAAAACTGGGTCACGCGCATGGGAACTCCTGAAGGCGGACAGGGGCCGGAGGGCGCCACCTGCGGAAAATACGCGGTGACCGTGCGGCCCTTGGTGCAAACCGCCCAAGCCTACCACATCACGCCGCCAGTGAAGGGGGTCGCAAGGACCGGTCGGAGGAACATGAAAAACATTCATCCACGCGGGTGGTGCTGGGCGTGCAACTGCTGCAGGCGCGCCTTGGCGACGTGGGTATAGATCTGCGTGGTCGACAGGTCACTGTGGCCCAGCAGCATCTGTACCACCCGCAAGTCGGCACCGTGGTTGAGCAGGTGGGTGGCGAAGGCATGCCGCAGGGTGTGCGGCGACAGCGGCTTGTCGATGCCGGCAACCCGTGCGTGGTGTTTGATACGGTGCCAGAAGGTCTGGCGCGTCATCTGCTCGCCGCGCTGACTGGGGAACAGCACGTCGCTGGGCCGGCCATTGAGCAGTTCGGCGCGGCCATCGCGCTGGTAGCGCTCCAACCACACCACCGCCTCTTCACCCATGGGCACCAGACGCTCCTTGCTGCCCTTGCCCATCACCCGCAGCACACCCTGGCGCAGGTTGACCTGGTCGAGGGTCAGGCTGACCAGTTCGGTAACCCGAAGGCCGCACGCGTAGAGCACTTCGAGCATGGCACGGTCGCGCTGGCCAATGGCTTCGCCCAGGTCCGGAGCCTGCAACAGGGCTTCGACGTCGGCTTCGGACAGCGACTTGGGTAGCGGCTTGCCCAATTGCGGCATGTCGACCTGCAGGGTCGGGTCGATGGCCACCAGCTTTTCCCGCAGCAGGTAACGGAAGAAGCCGCGCAGGCCGGAGAGGAAACGCGCCGTGGAACGTGGCTTGTAGCCCTGATCCAGGCGCCAGGCCAAGTGATCGAGGATCAGGTCGCGACCGGCGTCCGGCAGCGATACCGAATGCTCCTGCAACCAGCCATTGAACAGGGCCAGGTCGCTGCGATAGGACACGCGGGTGTTGTCGGACAGGCCTTTTTCCAGCCATAGGGCGTCAAGGAACTGGTCGATCAGGGGGTGGTCGAGGGCGGGCATGAAATCTCGGTGGCAAACGACGAAATGGCGCTTAGTCTTTCATAACAACGCCGGCATAGGGAGCCCGCATGAGCGAACAGCAGATCCTTCTGAGTGTGGGCGGCATCGGCGCCGCGGCGCTCGCCTGCCAGTGGCTGGCCTGGCGCCTGAAGTTGCCGGCAATTCTGTTTCTGTTGTTGGCCGGGATCCTTGCCGGCCCAGCGCTGGGATGGCTCGACCCCGAGGCGCTGTTCGGCCCATTGCTGATGCCGCTGGTGTCGCTGTCGGTGGCGCTGATTCTGTTCGAAGGCAGCCTGACCCTGCACCTGTCGCAGTGGCGCGAGATCGGCAGCGTGGTGCATCGCCTGGTCACGGTGGGCGCACTGGTCACCTGGCTGGTGATTGCACTGGCAACCCACTGGCTGCTCGGGTTCGACTGGCCGCTGGCGATTCTTTTCGGCACCCTGACGCTGGTGACCGGCCCCACGGTGATCGTGCCGATGTTGCGTGTGGTGCGGCCAAAGTCTGCGATCGCGAACATCCTGCGCTGGGAAGGGATCATGATCGACCCCATCGGCGCGCTGCTCGCCGTGGTGGTCTACAGCTTCATCATCGCCAGCGCCGAGGGTAACGGCCTGAGCCAGAGCCTTATCACTTTTGCCGGTGTGATCTTCTGCGGTACCGCCCTGGGCGCGGCAGGGGGCTGGGTACTGGGGCAAATCATGCGCGAACAGTGGCTACCAGAATATCTGCACAATCTCGCGTCTTTGGCGGCGGTACTGGGCATTTTCATCGCCGCCAATCAGATCGTGCACGAGTCCGGGCTGCTGGCAGTGACCGTGATGGGCATGTGGCTGGCCAACATGCGCGGGGTTGATGTGCGGCAAATCCTGCACTTCAAGGAAAACCTCAGTGTGCTGCTGATTTCCGGCCTGTTCATCCTGCTGGCTGCACGCCTTGACCTGCATGCCCTGCTAGGCCTTGGCCCTGCTGTGCTGGCATTGTTGCTGGTGATCCAGCTGCTGGCACGCCCGCTCAACGTCTGGCTGGCCACACTGGGCTCGACACTCAACTGGCGGGAGCGCGCGCTGCTGGCCTGGATTGCGCCACGCGGCATCGTCGCGGCGGCCGTTTCAGCCATTTTTGCCATCCGCCTGCACCAGGCCGGCCACCAGGATGCCTTGCTGCTGGTACCGCTGACCTTCGCGGTCATCATCGGCACGGTGGTACTGCAAAGCGCCACGGCCAGGCCGCTGGCACGCTTGCTCAAGGTCGCCGAACCGGCACCCAGCGGGTTTCTCGTCGTCGGTGCCAACGAACCGGCCCGGGCCATTGCCAAAGCCCTTCAACACCTGGGCTGCCGGGTTTTGCTGACGGACTCCAGCTGGGAAAACATCCGCGCCGCACGCATGGACGGGCTCACGACCTACTTTGGCAACCCGGCCTCGCAGCATGCCGACGCCCATCTTGACCTGGTCGGCCTCGGGCACTTGCTGGGCCTCTCTCCCGCCGGCGAAATCAATGCCCTGGCCTGCGCCAGGTTCCGTCATGATTTCGGCCACAGCCGGCTGTTCGTGCTAGCCAGTGGTCTGGAGAAACAACGTAGCGACAAGCACCGGGCGGCCGAAGAGCACCGCGGGCATCTATTGGGGGCCAAACCGATGACCTATCTGCAGCTGGCCAACCGCATGCATCAGGGCGCCGAGCTGTATAGCACCAACCTGACCGAAGGCTTTGGCTGGGATGCCTACCAGGCGCTGCATGGCGAGCGGGCACACTTGCTGTTCGCCCGCGATGGCCAGGGCTGGGTCCATGTAGCCAGCCCTGATAACCCGTTGCAGCCGCAGCCGGGCTGGACCTTGGTGGCATTGATCGAGCCAGCAGCGCAACCGTAATGCTCAGGTGCCTGGCAGCACGGGCACCGGGCGCTTGTCCTCGTCGATGGCGACGAAGCTGAACACCCCATGGATCGCCCGTTCACGGCCATCCAGGTACATGTTCTCGACAAACACATCCACCTGCACCTGCAGGCTGGTATTGCCAACCTTGATCACCGTCCCCACCAGCTCGACGATCGAGCCCGCCGGAATCGGGTGCTTGAAATCGATGCGGTCGGTAGACACGGTCACCAACGGCAGGCGGCAGAAACGCGTGGCAGCGATGAACGACACTTCGTCCATCCAGGCCAGGGCGGTGCCGCCGAACAGGGTGTTGTGGTGGTTGGTGGTATTGGGGAACACCGCCTTGGTAACGCGGGTCACCGACAGTTCGGTGCGGCGCTGGATTTCCTGGTCTCGGGTCGTCATGGCAATCACATTTTCGGGGTTTCAAAACGCAAAAAAGCAGCCCGAAGGCTGCTTTTTTCTCGCTAGGCGGCCTCGGCCACCGGGCAAACTGCACTCAGGACAGTTTTTCCTTGATGCGAGCGGCTTTGCCGGACAGGTCGCGCAGGTAGTACAGCTTGGCTTTACGCACGTCACCACGACGTTTCACGGCCAGGCTGTCGATTTGCGGGCTGTAGGTCTGGAAGGTACGCTCTACGCCAACGCCGCTGGAGATCTTGCGCACGGTGAAGGCGCTGTTCAGACCGCGGTTACGCTTGGCGATAACGACGCCTTCGAACGCCTGCAGACGGGAACGCTCACCTTCCTTCACTTTAACCTGAACGACAACGGTGTCGCCTGGTGCGAAGGTCGGGATTTCCTTGCTCATCTGCTCGGCTTCGAGCTGCTGGATGATCTTGTTGGTCATGCTGTGCTCCTAAGATGGATACGCGATCCACCATCGATACGTTTAACTATCGTCCCGCTCGCGGAGATATTCCTCGAGCAGCTTCTTCTCTTCTCCAGAAAGCGAGCGACTTTCCAGAAGATCGGCGCGTCGTTCGAAGGTCCTACCAAGGGACTGCTTCATCCTCCAACGCCGGATATGTGCATGGTTGCCACTTAGCAACACGTCGGGAACACGCTGATCCGCATACACCTCAGGCCGGGTGTAGTGCGGGCAATCGAGCAGACCGTCGGTGAAGGAATCTTCTTCCGCCGAGTCCACATGCCCTAAAGCTCCGGGCAGCAGTCGCGTAACCGCATCGATCAGTACCATGGCCGGCAGCTCGCCACCGGAAAGCACATAGTCGCCAATCGACCACTCCTCATCGACATGAGCCTCGATAAAGCGCTCGTCGATGCCTTCATAACGACCGGCGATCAGGATCAACGATTCCTGTTCGGCCAGGCCTTTGACCGCCTGCTGAGTCAGCTTGCGGCCTTGTGGCGAAAGGTAGATCACCTTCGCCGCTGCTCCGGTCGCCTGCCTGGCGCTAACCAAGGCGTCTTCCAGAGGCTTGATTTTCATCACCATGCCCGGACCACCGCCAAACGGCCGATCATCTACCGTGTGGTGACGATCTGTGGTGTAGTCCCGCGGGTTCCAGCAAGTCACCTGAAGCAACCCTTGTTTCACCGCGCGGCTGGTAATGCCGTACTCCGTGATGGCCGAGAACATCTCGGGGAACAACGTGATGACGTCTACGCGAAGGTTACCCATCGTTTAGAAGTCCGCGTCCCATTCGACCCGCATCACGCCTGCTTCGAGGTCGATTGCCAGCACACATTGCTCCGTATAGGGCAACAGACGCTCGCGATCATCCAGGCTGCCTGCGCAGGGCTTGACCACCATTACATCGTTCGCACCGGTCTCCAACAGGTGATCGACCTTGCCGAACAGTTGTTCGTCCTGGTTGATGACCTTCAGACCTACCAACTGGTACCAGTAGTACTCGTCGGCAGCCAGGTTGGGCAAAAGGCTCCGCGGGATGCAGATTTCGTAACCGCTCAGAAGACGGGCTTCATCGCGATCGTCGAGACCTTTCAGCTTCACGACCAGGCCCTTTTGGGAGCCACGACCGCTGACCAGCTCGACCTGCTTTACCTTGCCTTCGTGCCGAAGCGTCCAGCGTGGATAATCCAACAGGTTTTCAATCGGATCGGTAAAGGAATACACCTTCACCTCGCCGCGAACGCCGTGAACCGAAAAAATCTTGCCAACGACGATGAGGTCGTCAGCCTTTTCTGGCGTCGCGTTCATACTATTCAGGCAGCGGCCTTGGCAGCTTCCTTCAGCAGCTGAGCAACACGCTCAGACGGCTGTGCACCCTGGCTCAGCCAGTAGGTGACGCGCTCTTGGTTGACCGACAGCTTAACTTCGGCGCCAGCAGCGATTGGGTTGAAGAAACCTACGCGCTCAACGAAACGGCCGTCACGGGCGTTACGCGAGTTGGTCACGGTCAGGTGGTAGAATGGGCGCTTTTTCGAGCCGCCACGGGCCAGACGAATGGTTACCATGTGAACATCGTTCCTATAGTCGGTGCTGCAGTTGATACAGCAGCTGGTACTGCAAATCTGAATGCCAAATAGGCACACGGGTGCCCAAAAGGCCGCATATTCTCGGGGAATACACGGACATTTGCAAATGACTTTTTCGGCAAGGCCTCGCCCTGCCGTCCAGATTTGCCGGTTGCGCCGCGAAATTCGCGGCTGTTGCCCCGCTACAGCGGGGGTTCTGGGCGCCTGCCCGACAAAAGGCAGGCACCCGGATCAGGGGTTACAGCTTTGGCATGCCGCCACCTGGCAGCATCCCGCCGAGGCCGCGCATCATCTTGGCCATGCCGCCTTTGGCAGAGAACTTCTTCATCATCTTCTGCATCTGCTTGTGCTGCTTGATCAGCCGGCCGATGTCCTGCACCTGGGTACCGGAACCCAACGCAATACGGCGCTTGCGCGAACCGCTGATCAGGTCAGGGTCGCGGCGCTCGGCCGGGGTCATGGAGTTGATGATCGCTTCCATCTGCTTGAACTGCTTTTCGGCCGCGCCCTGGGCGTTGCCCATTTGCGACAGGTTGACCCCGCCGATGCTCGGCAGCTTGTCCATCAGGCCGCCGAGGCCGCCCATGTTCTTCATTTGCTGCAGCTGGTCGCGGAAGTCTTCGAGGTCGAAGCCCTTGCCCTTCTTCAGCTTCTTGGCCAGCTTGTCGGCCTTGGCCTTGTCGATGGTCTGCTCGGCCTGCTCGATCAGGCTCAGCACGTCGCCCATGCCGAGGATGCGCGAAGCGACGCGGTCGGGGTGGAACGGCTCGAGGGCCTCGGTCTTCTCACCCATACCGATGAACTTGATCGGTTTGCCGGTGATTGCACGTACCGACAGCGCAGCACCGCCTCGGGCATCACCGTCAACCTTGGTCAGCACCACACCGGTCAGCGGCAGCGCCTCGCCAAAGGCCTTGGCGGTGTTGGCAGCGTCCTGGCCGGTCATGGCGTCGACCACGAACAGCGTCTCGATCGGTTTGACGGCAGCGTGCAGCGCCTTGATCTCGTCCATCATGTCGGCGTCGATGTGCAGACGGCCGGCGGTGTCGACGATGACCACGTCGATGAACTTCAGCTTGGCTTCACGGATGGCGGCTTCGGCGATGGCCACCGGCTTCTGGCTGATATCGGACGGGAAGAAGGTGACGCCGATATCGTTGGCCAGTGTTTCCAACTGCTTGATCGCCGCCGGACGATAAACGTCGGCAGACACCACCATCACGCTCTTTTTCTTGCGCTCTTTAAGAAAGCGCGCCAGCTTGCCGGCGGTGGTGGTCTTACCGGCGCCTTGCAGGCCCGCCATTAGCACGACGGCAGGCGGGGCGGCGTTCAGTGCGAGGTCTTCGTTGGCCGCGCCCATCAGGCTTTCCAGCTCGGCCTGGACGATCTTCACGAAGGCCTGGCCCGGAGTCAGGCTGCGCGACACCTCGGTCCCGACCGCACGATCCTTGACGCTGTTGACGAAATCCTTGACTACCGGCAGGGCAACGTCGGCCTCGAGCAGCGCCATGCGCACTTCGCGCAGCGTGTCCTTGATGTTGTCTTCGGTCAGCTTGGCCTTGCCGGTGACATGGCGCAGCGTCTGTGACAGGCGGTCGGTCAGGTTTTCGAACATGGTGATCCTTTCAGGCCCAGTAAAGCCGAGGTTTGTCAGGTGCCAGGGGGGAAATACACACCCGCCGGGCACAGCAAGGCGGCGATTATAGCGAAGTGCAGCGGCGACGCACACCTTGGTAGATATTCGGTGGCTGTGCTGGCCTCTTCGCGGGCGCGCCCGTTCCCACAGGATCCTCACTGCTTGCAGGCCTGCGCCATACCTGTGGGAGCGGGCGTGCCCGCGAATGCCCCGACACAAGCCTTCAGTCTTCCTTGATCAGCGGAATCTATGCCAAACTCCGTCTCTTTAAAGGCTCGCCAACCAGGACTTATGGTCTCCTCACCCAGCCTCATCCCCAACCTGATCGCAGCCGGCCTATATATAGCGGCGGCCATCTACCAGGGCTCATACCTGTCCCAGGGCCGCAAGGCCGAAAAGCGCCTGCTTGGCCTGCTGGGTGCCATCGCGGTCCTGGCCCAGGCCGGTGCACTGTTCTTCCAGCTGATCACCCCGCTGGGCCTGAGCCTGGACTTCTTCAGCGCCGCCAGCCTGATCGCCGTGGCGGTCATCTCCCTGACCCTGCTGGCCTGCCTGCGCATACCCGTGGAAAACCTGCTGGTGCTGCTGTTCCCGCTGGGTGCGGTGACCGCGCTGCTGGCCCAGTTCGCCCCCCCCGGCACGGTACCGCTGATCAACGAAGAACCCGGCATCCTTGCGCACATCCTGTTGTCGATCCTGGCCTACGGGTTGTTCACCATCGCGGTGTTCCAGTCGCTGCTGTTGCTGCTGCAGGACCGCCAGCTGAAGAACAAGCACCCGTCCGGGCTGATCCGCAACTTCCCGCCACTGCAAACCATGGAAAGCCTGCTGTTCGGCTTCCTCTGGGCCGGCTGGTGCCTGCTGTCGCTGTCGCTGATCTCCGGCTGGCTGTTCCTCGACAACCTGTTCGCCCAGCACCTGGCGCACAAGACCTTGCTGGCCTGTGTCGCCTGGGTGGTGTTCAGCGTGCTGCTGTGGGGCCGCACCCGCCTGGGTTGGCGGGGCCACATGGCCATCCGCTGGACGCTGAGCGGTTTCTGCCTGCTGATGCTGGCCTATTTCGGCAGCAAGCTGGTTCGCGAATTCATCTTGCATATCTGACGGCCGACCATGGACACCCTGCCGTACGCACCGCTATTCGGCACTCTGGCACTGGCCCTTTTGTGGTCAGCACTGTTCACTGCCGTGGAGGCTGCCCGCCTGCAGCTCAATGGCACACTGCGCGCCGGCGAAGACGGCCATCCCGTGCTGCCAGCCCAGGCCTTGGTGCTGTGCGCCAGCCTGGGCAAGCTGCTGGTGCTGGGGCTGGCCTGCCTGGTGGGCCAGCGCCAAAGTGGCGAGCACGGCTTCTGGCTGGCAGGCCTGGCCGCGACCCTCACCTTGCTGGTGTTTGCCGAGTATCTGCCGCGGCGCCTGGCCCGGCGTAACCCGCAGGCGTTCGTGAGCCTTGGTGCCAGCCTGCTGAAAGTGCCTCTCGCACTGCTGCAGCCACTGGCCTGCCTGCTGGACGGCGCCGCCAAGCTGATTCTGCGCCCGTTCCGGGCACAGCCCACAGCGGTGGCCCTGCACACGCAGGAGGCCG
The DNA here is from genome assembly GCF_043103905.1 of Pseudomonas sp. yb_2. Taxonomy (NCBI): domain Bacteria; kingdom Pseudomonadati; phylum Pseudomonadota; class Gammaproteobacteria; order Pseudomonadales; family Pseudomonadaceae; genus Pseudomonas; species Pseudomonas sp. yb_2. Next base: position 40,838 of record NZ_JBICKH010000017.1, read on the forward strand.
ACGACTTCGATGAGGATGAACAGCACGAAGCGCCTCGCCAGGGTCTGCTCGACGGCCTGCAGTCGCTGGACAAGATCACCGTCAACGACATCCTGGTGCCGCGCAACGAAGTGGATGGCATCAACCTCGACGAGCCGATCGAACGCATCGTCGAGCAGCTGATCGTCAGCCGCCACACCCGCCTGCCGGTCTACCACAACGACATCAACCAGGTCGAAGCGATCCTCAACACCAAGCTGATCAGCCACCTGCTGCCCAAGGCCGAGCTGACCCTGGAAGCGCTGCACAGCGCCTGCTACGAACCTTATTTCGTACCAGAAAGCACGCCCCTGCAAATGCAGTTGTTGAACTTCCACAAGCAGCAACGCCGCTTGGGCGTGGTGGTGGACGAGTACGGCGAAGTACTGGGTATCGTCACCCTGGAAGACATTCTCGAAGAGATCGTCGGCGAGTTCGAGGACGAGCAAAGCCTGGAAAACCCGCATGTGCACCCGCAACCCGACGGTACCTTCGTCATCGATGGCACCGCTTCGTTACGCGAAATCAACCGCACCCTGAGCTGGCACCTGCCCTGCGACGGCGGGCCGAAAACCCTCAACGGGCTGGTTACCGAAGCGCTGGAAAGCATCCCGGAAAGCGCTGTTTGCCTGAAAATAGGCCGCTATCGCCTGGAAATCCTTGAAACAGAGGACAATTGCGCCAGCAAGGTACTGGTGTGGACCGTGACCCGATAGCTATACTCGGGTCACGCTTACCCAGCCCCGCCGTCACGCCCGCTACCCGCACCCGGCGCTCCACGGCCAGTCCGCTCCACTGATACGCCCTGCGGTCCTGCGTCAACACCCCGAACAGTACCCGCCCCGCCCCTACCCCCTTGGGCTATTGTCAGTCGGGCGCACACAATAAAACGCTCCGGCGCCCGCTTAACCGTACCCGCCCTTTTGCAGGGCATGCCGTCGCGGGCCAAGCCCATGGAGCCGGACCAGACTGTCAGGGACCTCCTCAATGACAAGCAGCACTTATGCCCAAGCGCCTGCCGCGCCAGTCAACTCGCCTGCGCGGGTAGCCACTGCCAGCTTCATCGGCACCGCCATCGAGTTCTATGATTTCTACGTCTACGCCACCGCCGCAGCCTTGGTGATCGGCCCGGTGTTCTTCCCGTCCGGGTCGGGCACCGCGCAAATGCTGGCCGCCTTCCTCACCTTCGGTATCGCCTTCCTCGCCCGGCCACTGGGCTCGGCATTGTTCGGCCATTTTGGCGACCGTATCGGTCGCAAATCCACGCTGGTCGCCTCGCTGCTGCTGATGGGCGTATCCACCACCGCCATTGGCGTGCTGCCAGGCTATGACAGCATTGGCGTGTGGGCGCCGATCATTCTCTGCCTGCTGCGTTTTGGCCAAGGCCTGGGCCTGGGCGGCGAATGGGGTGGCGCGGCCCTGCTGGCTACCGAAAACGCCCCGGAAGGCAAGCGGGCCTGGTTCGGCATGTTCCCGCAGTTGGGCCCGTCAATCGGCTTCCTGGCGGCCAACGGCCTGTTTCTGACCCTGGCCCTGGTACTCAGCGACGAGCAGTTCCGCGAGTGGGGCTGGCGCATTCCGTTCCTGCTCAGCGCCGCACTGGTACTGGTAGGCCTGTACGTGCGCCTGAAGCTCGAAGAGAGCCCGGTGTTCGCCAAGGCCGTTGCCCGCCACGAGCGGGTGAAAATGCCGGTGGTCGACCTGTTCTCCAAATACTGGCTGCCAACCCTGCTGGGCGCTGCGGCCATGGTGGTGTGCTATGCGCTGTTCTACATTTCCACGGTGTTCTCGCTGAGCTACGGCGTAACCACACTGGGCTACAGCCGCGAAACGTTCCTTGGCCTGCTGTGTTTCGCGGTGGTGTTCATGGCACTGGCCACACCGTTGTCGGCCTGGCTCAGTGACCGTTACGGGCGCAAGCCGGTACTGATCGTCGGCGGCCTGCTGGCGATAGCTTCGGGCTTTACCATGGAGCCACTGCTGACCTCGGGATCGACTGCAGGCGTGGCGCTGTTCCTGGCCATCGAGCTGTTCCTGATGGGCGTGACCTTCGCGCCGATGGGTGCACTGCTGCCAGAGCTGTTCCCGACCCACGTGCGTTATACCGGTGCCTCGGCGGCGTATAACCTGGGCGGTATCGTCGGCGCCTCGGCAGCACCGTTCTTTGCCCAGAAGCTGGTGAGCATGGGGGGTTTGAGCTGGGTGGGGGGTTATGTGTCGGTGGCGGCGGTGATCAGCCTGATTGCCGTGCTGTGCCTGAAAGAGACGCGCAATACCACGCTGTAAGCCACTGGGGCCGCTTTGCGGCCCCAGCACTCTCGGATCAGAACTCGACCTTGACCGCCTGCGAAGCGCGGGTCGCCTTGGCCCGCGCCAGTTCGACCGATTCGTCACGCGCCAGGCACACACCCATGCGGCGGGTGCCATTGATTTCCGGCTTGCCGAACAGGCGAATGGCGGTATCCGGCTCGCTCAGCGCTGCGCCCAGGTTGGCGAAGCTGGTCTGTTGGGACTGGCCTTCGGGCAAGATCACTGCCGAAGCCGACGGGCCGAACTGACGCACCACCGGAATCGGCAGGCCGAGAATGGCGCGAGCATGCAGGGCGAATTGCGACAGGTCCTGGGAAATCAGGGTGACCAGACCGGTGTCATGCGGGCGCGGCGACACTTCGCTGAACCACACCTGGTCGCCCTTCACGAACAGCTCCACACCAAACAGGCCACGACCGCCGAGGGCATCGGTGACCGCCTTGGCCACGCGCTGCGATTCAGCCAGCGCTTTCGGGCTCATGGCCTGTGGCTGCCAGGACTCCTGGTAATCGCCCTTCTCCTGACGGTGGCCGACAGGTTCAAGGAAGGTGGTACCGCCCACGTGGCGCACGGTCAGCAGGGTGATCTCATATTCGAAGTCAATGAAACCTTCGACGATCACCCGGCCCTTGCCAGCGCGGCCGCCCTCCTGGGCATAATCCCACGACTTCTGCAGGTCAGCATCACTGCGCAGCAGGCTCTGGCCCTTGCCCGACGAGCTCATCACCGGCTTGACCACGCACGGGTAACCCAGGTCGGCTACGGCCTTGGCGTAGTCTTCATAGGTGTCGGCGAAGTGGTACGGCGAGGTTGGCAGGTCCAGCTCTTCGGCAGCCAGGCGGCGGATGCCTTCGCGGTTCATGGTCAACTGGGTGGCGCGGGCGGTGGGCACCACGGTGAAGCCTTCGTTTTCCAGCTCGACCAGGGTGGCGGTGGCGATGGCTTCGATTTCCGGCACGATGTAGTGCGGCTTCTCGGCTTCGATCACCGCGCGCAGGGCAACGCCATCGAGCATGTTGACCACATGGCTGCGGTGCGCCACCTGCATTGCCGGAGCATTGGCGTAGCGGTCGACGGCGATTACTTCGACGCCCAGGCGCTGCAGCTCGATTACCACTTCCTTGCCCAGCTCGCCACAGCCGCAGAGCAGTACACGGGTCGCGGTGGGCGACAATGGGGTTCCGATACGGGTCATTTCAGGTCCTCGAAGGCATCCGGGGCCGCGCCAGGCTAGGCGCCACCCGCTGAAAAAGGACCGCTATTCTACACCATCAACCGGCCACGGCGGCCCGCCGGGCGCGAAATGCCATGGCCAGCCACACCGCGGTTACACCGGCGAATTTCGAGGCCATCGCGGTGCCGATCACTGCCGGGGTCAGCGCGCCGATCATGCCGAAGAAAATGAAGGTATCCACCGGGATGCTCAGCGCCGAACTGAGCCACAGGCGGTCGCGCAGCGGCCGACGGGTGATGCTGAACACCAGCCAGTCGATCAGCTCGGAAATGAAGAACGCAGTGGCGCTGGCCAGGGCGATGGCCGGCTCCGAGGTGACATAGGACAGCACCAGTGCCACCAGCATGGCGACCAGGGCGCCATGACCAAAACGGGTCTGCACCATGTCGCGCAGGATGAACACCAGGCCGCCCCAGGCAGACCAGATGATGTCCAGATGCGGGGCACTGGAGAAGGCGTAGTTGATCAGCACTACGCTGCTGATGTAGGCAATCAGATAGAACATGGCGGGCTGTCTGTGGGCAAGCCGTACAGATTACCGCTGGGCCGTTCGCGGGTAAACCCGCCGCCACAGATGTTGTGCAGCCCTCAAGGCTGACGCTGTACCTGTGGGAGCGGGCGTGCCCGCGAAGCTGCCACTGCGGTGCATGGCACCGGCTTCGCCGGTATTCGCGGGTAAACCCGCTCCTACAGGGTTCGCGTCAGGCCTGCATGATGAGGCCGGCTTCTAATGCCCGTTCATGGCAACGCTTGAGCACCGCCCGACGCTCGTCGTTGTCCATCCGCCCCCAGCGACCAATCTCGGCCACGGTACGCTGGCAGCCGGTGCAGATATCCTGCTCGTCCAGCGCACAAATACTCACGCACGGCGAAGCCACCGGCCGCTCGACCACTTCACTCATCATCAACCACCAGATCCCGCGCATAACGCTGGGCATTGTGCACGTAATGTGCGGCACTCGCTTCAAGCATGCGCTTCTGCTGCTCGGTCAGTTCGCGTACCACCTTGCCCGGCGAGCCCATCACCAGCGAACCGTCCGGAATTTCCTTGCCCTCGGCGATCAGTGCATTGGCGCCGATAATGCAGTGCTTGCCAATGCGCGCGCCATTGAGGATCACTGCGTTGATACCGACCAGGCTGAAGTCGCCCACCGTGCAGCCATGCAACATGGCATTGTGGCCAACGGTCACGCCCTTGCCCAACGTCAGTGGCGAGCCCATGTCGGTGTGCATCACCGTGCCATCCTGCACGTTGCTGCCTTCACCGATGTCGATCAGCTCGTTATCACCGCGCAACACCGCGCCAAACCACACACTGGAATGGGCTTGCAGGCGCACGTTGCCAATGAGCGTGGCGTTGGGGGCGGCCCAACTGGTGGGGTGGCTCTCGACCCGCAGGTCGCCCAGGCGATATTTCATGCTTGTTCCTCAGGCTGCGACGCAGACGGCGGGGTAGGCCCGCTCAATTTTCGATGTGACGCTCAGGGGGGTGATGCAGGCTGATACCGGCATCGAACAGCAGGTTGACCAACTCGACGATCATGATCGCCGACAACCCCCAGATCTTGTATTCACCATAGCGGTAACTGGGCACATACCAGCTACGCCCCTGGTAATCGATACGGTGGGTATGATCGCGCGGGTCCTGCCGGAAGAATTCCAGCGGCACGGTGAATACTGCCGCGATCTCGGCATCATTGGCGCGATATTCGACGAAGTCCGGGATAAGCCCGACGAATGGCGTCACTTTCAGGCCATGTAGCGAAATCAGCGGGCTGAGCGGACCAATCACCTCCACCAGGCCAGGGGGCAGGCCGATTTCTTCTTCAGCCTCGCGCAGGGCAGTAAAGACCAGGTCCGGGTCTTCCGGGTCGCGGCGGCCACCGGGAAAGGCTACTTCGCCACCGTGGGTAGACAGGCCCTTGGCGCGCAGGGTCAAGACCAGTTCGGGCGCTTCGCTGCGGGTAATGGGCAAGAGGACCGCCGCTTCGGGGAACCGCCTGTCGGTTTCCAATGACGCGGGTTGGTGGTTGCTCATTCGGCGAAGTAGCTCGTCCAGCATTGCGCACGCTCGTATCCAGGTCCTGTGTTGCATGATGCACCAAAGCCGCGAAGCACCCAAGCCCCAGCGCTTGCGGCGGCACGGTGGCCGAGCCAAGATAGCCTTGAGCATAAGGAACCACACATGAAATTCTGCAGCGCATGCGGCCAACCGGTCAGTCAGCGGATCCCCGAGGGCGACAGCCGCCTGCGGTACGTCTGTGGCTCTTGCCAGACCATCCACTACCAGAACCCCAACATCGTGGCCGGCGTATTGCCGACCTGGGGCAGCCAGGTGTTGCTGTGTCGCCGCGCCATTGAGCCGCGCCGGGGTTTCTGGACCCTGCCCGCCGGTTTCATGGAAAACGGCGAAACCCTCGACCAGGCCGCGCGTCGCGAAACCGTCGAGGAAGCCTGCGCCCGGGTCGGGCCGACGTCCCTGTACCAGCTGTTCGATCTGCCGCACATCAGCCAGGTGCATGTGTTCTTCCGCGCCGAGTTGGCGGACCTGGACTTTGCCGTCGGTGTCGAAAGCCTGGAGGTGCGGCTGTTCGAAGAACATGAGATACCGTGGGACGAGCTGGCTTTCCGCACCGTCACTCGCACACTAGAATGCTACTATCGCGACCGCATCGGCCAGCACTACCCCATAGGCCATGAATACCTGCCGCCGATGAACGTTTCGCCACACACCTAAACGCCTTCAGGGATACTGTTACATGCGCTGGTTGCTTGCCCTTTTCTGCCTTTGCGTTACCTCGGTGTCCCAGGCGGCCTTCACCGAAACCATCATCCGCAAGCCCGCGCCGGCAGCGCAAACTCCCTCGCCTTCGCAGCAAGCCATGCAACCGTTGATCGACAAGGTGCTGGTGATCAAGTCGGAGCGCCGCCTGCAGTTGATCAGCCGCGGCGAGCCGCTGAAAACCTACCGCATCTCGCTGGGCAAGCAGCCCAAGGGCGCCAAGGAACGCGAAGGCGACAAGAAAACCCCCGAGGGCTTGTACTGGCTGGACTGGCGCAAGCAGAGCGACCGCTTCAACCTGGCCATGCACATCAATTACCCGAACATCAGCGATGCCGCCCGCGCGACCCGGGCAGGGGTGAATGCCGGCAGCATGATCATGATTCACGGCACGCCGATCAACGATGAATACCCGGAATGGTACTTCCATACCCTGGACTGGACGGATGGTTGCATTGCCATGCGCAACCGCGACATGCAGGAAGTGTGGGACCTGGTTCGGGATGGAACGCTGATCGAGATCCGCCCTTGATATAGAGCCTTCCGGCAAAAGTTGTAGGAACCTTCTCACCATTTAGCGCGAACTTGCCTGACAGGTGCTTAGGCAGGGTACTGCATCCATACGAGTGGCTTAATTTCTAGCATCCACGCAGACGAGTACGAAAACCGTACATCATTTGCGGGGTGCTTCAATGCCGTGCCTGATTCACCGCATCGCCCATTGGCTGTCGGCCGGTTGCCTTTCTGGCTTGCTGTCCATTCCCCAGGTGCTGGCCGACGACCCTGCCAGCCAGCAGTTGCGCGATCAACAGCATGGGCTGCGGCAACTGGAGCAACAGCAGCGGCTGGAACGCTGGCAGCGTGTACCCGTCCCGGCTGAACCGACCAACAGCACTTCCCACCGCCCGCACGATGATCGCTGCTGGGCAGTCGATGGCGTGCGCGTGGCGGGCATGCACCGGCTTTCGAACTCGGCACTGGCGCCCACCATCCGTGCCCTCACGCCTGCCTGCATGGGCATCGCCGACATCAACCGGCTGCTCAAAGCCATCACCCAACGTTATGTACAAGCCGGCTACCCAACCAGCCGCCCCTACCTGCGCCAGCCCCCAGCAGAGGGCATGCCGTTGGACATCGTCATTGTCGAAGGCTTTGTCGAAACCATCGAACTGGCTGGCCCCGACCTGCCCCTGTCTCTCTCCAGTGCCTTCCCAGGCCTGCTTGGGCAGCCACTGTACCTGCCCGACCTTGAGCAAGGCCTGGACCAACTCAACCGCCTTCGCGCCTATGAACTGGGCGCCACCTTGCTGCCCGGCGAACTGCAGGGCGGCACCCGCGTGGTCGTGCAGCCGGGCAAGGTTGCTTCACGCTGGCACCTGGACAGCCGCTTCGACAACCGGGGCAGCGAGCTGACCGGCCGCCACCGCGTCAACCTCGGCATTGGCCTGGACAGCCCGCTTGGCCTCAATGATGAGCTGCGCCTGTCGTTGACCCGCACGGTGCTCGATACGCCCGGCCAAAGCCAAGGGATATCGTTGTACTACAGCATCCCCTACGGCGCCTGGACCTTTGCCCTCAGCGCCAGCCAGCTAAGCTATCAAGCCCCCCTCCCCTACAGCGACAAGGCTGCCGACGGCAGCAGCAGCTATCAGGGCCTGAGTGTCGAGCGGGTATTGTGGCGCAACCAGCAAGGCATGCTCAGCGCCAGCGCCCGTCTGGACCGCAAGCAGCTGATCAACCGCAGCGCTGGCGCGGTTATCGTCCAGCAGAGCCCGACGCTGGCCACGGTAGAGGCCGGCATCAACCTGCTGTGGCTCGAAAGTGGCCTGTGGAACGGTTACTTCGGCGTTGCCCAAGGCATTGACGCATTGGGTGCCGACCGCTCGCCCCTGGGTGCTCAACGCCTGCGCCCGGACTTTCGCAAGTACCGCGCCAACCTGCTGCACCTGCGTCAAGGCCCGGCACCCAGCCCTTGGCGCTGGCAGAGCGAGCTGGCCATGCAGTACAGCCGTGACCCGCTGCCTGCCGTCGAACAGCTGCTGGTCAGCGACGATTCGGCTGTCCGCGGCTTTCGTCTGCACACTTACTCCGGTGCCAGCAGCGCCGTCTGGCGCAATACGTTCAGCCAGGCGCTGCCACGGACCTGGGCCCCACCTTTCGAGATACGCCCCTACATCGGCCTGGACCTGGGCTGGGTTCGCACCGCCGAAGGCAAACCGCCACAGCGCCTGGCCGGGGCCGCCGCAGGGTTGGAACTGAGCCTGCCCGGCAGCCGCCTGCGCCTGGACTACCAACGCGCCTTGTACACCAGCGACCTGCCCCGCCCGCGGCTGGAGCCCGGCTTCTGGGTGCTGGACTGGACCCTGAGCATCTGATTCACCCACAACAAAGAGAACGAGAAAATGCAAACACTCTCGCAGTTACCGCCTGTTCGCCCGGATACCTTGCGCTGGGCAATCTTCCTCGCCGTGCTCGGGCCCAGCGCCGCACTGGCTCAGACAGGACTTGAAGCAGCCAGCGGCCCCGGGGGGACCCCGGTCATCCACAATGGCCATGGGGTGCCGGTGATCGACATCGTACCGCCCAACGCCACGGGGCTGTCACACAACCAGTTCATCGACTACAACGTTGCCACCCCTGGGCAGTTTGTTCGAAGGCCATCACAACCGCGAGGTGCAAGCCGAACGCGAAAGCAAGGTGCAGCGCAGCGAGTTGCAGGCCAGCGGCGATCTGAAATTGCGCAGTGATGCACTGCTCACCGAGGCCGCGCACGTCGAGGCCGGCAACACCCTGCAGGTGACCGCCAAACACATCGACAACCGTGCAGTGCAGGATACCCATGAACATGAACAAAGCCGTGACGACTGGTCGGGTAGCCTGGGCGCCAGTATCGAATACCGCGACCTGACCCGCCCTATCGAACGCCTGGTGCTGGGTGAGGAAGCCCCGCGCTTCCAGCAAGCTTCGCCTGAAGACGCCATGGCACCTCCCAGCGTGGGGGCCGACATGACGGTCGAACACCTCAAGCGCCTGGAAAACCAGCGCCGTGGAATTGCTCAGGTCAGCGAGTTGTCCGCAGCAAAGGTCGAGGTCAAGGCTGACACACTGGCCGACCAGGGCACAGCCTGGCGGGCCAATGCCGGCTCGCTGAAAATCGAGGCGCAGCAGCATCAGGTGAGCGCCGCCGAAAATACCCAGGAAACCACCGTTCAACGCCTGGCCTATGGTGGCGATGCGCGCCTGGACACCAGCACCGGCGAGGACTTGAATGTACGCGCCGCCGGCAAAGGGGGGTCGCTGGATAAAAAGGATACCGCCAGCACCGCCGTGCCCGGCAGCCTTTACGGGCAACAGGGTATCCAGGTACAGCTGGGCAGCGATGGCCGCTACGAAGGGGCCCGCATCGATGGCGGTGAAGGCAGCGTGGTCATGCACAGTGCCGGGTCGCTGGCCTTACCCCAGGCGACCGACCAGGCCGAACAACAGTCACGCCAGCTCGATGGCAATGCCTGGGCCAAAGTCGGCAACCGCCCGGGCAGCACCGGTGTCGATGGCCGGGGGTATCTGGACCATGGCCAAAAGCTGAGCACGCAGGGCAAGGCACAAGTGGCACAAATCGACGCCAAGGGCGAGGTAAAGCTGACCAGCACAGGCGACCTGTTGCTCGAAGGCACGCGCATTGGTAGCCGCGAGGCCAAGGCCGGCGACATACAGGTGCAAAGTGGCGGCCAGTTGCAGGTCAAGGCGGCCAGCAACACCCAGCAAGCCGCAGGCAGCAACCTGGGTGGCGGCATGGAGCTGGCGGCCAAGGCTGGCCAGACCCAGGGGGGAGCCATAGGCGGCCACTTCAGCCACGGCAAGCAGGACGAACATGCACGTCAGGCGGTCGATGCCCAGTTTGCCAGCAACGGCACACTGACCCTGACCAGCAGCGCCCGCGAGGACATCGCCCTGCACCTGCAAGGCCTGCAGGCCTCGGCCGAACAGATCACCCTCGACGCCTCGAATGGCGGCATGCTGGTTGAAGCCTCTTCCAGCCAGGAGCGACGCGACAACCTCGACATCTCGGCCGGCGCCGGTTTCAACATGGCCAAGGGCGCCTTGGACACCCGCGGCCTGCATGGCCGGCTCAAGGTAGAGCTCGACAAGCGCGACAACCTCACCTGGAATACCAGTGACCTGCGCGCCGAGCGCATCGACCTGCAAAGCCGCGGCGATACCCGCATTGAGAGTGCCACCCTGGATGCAGGGCATATTGGCGGCACAATCGACGGTGACCTGCGCATCGCCAGCCTCAAGGACAACGTCAACACCCTGAGCGTGAAAGGCGATGTCAGGCTGAGCCAGGAGAAAAACCCGCAGGGCTATGTCAATGCGGCCAAATCGGTGGCAGGGCCGCTGGGAGGCAAGGTCGAGAAAAAGGCTGGTTCGGCCCTGAGCAAGGCAGACCCAGGGTTCTCGCCGACCGTCAGCCTCGACGTGTTGCATGCACAGCGTGACAATGTGGCGCGTCAGACCACGCTTAAAAGCAGCGACGGCATCGACCTGCAGGTCGGTGGCAACGCTCATCTGGTGGGGGCACGCTTACAGTCGGCCAAAGGCGACGTGAGGCTCGACGCCAACTCGGTCACCCAGGAAACGCTGAGCGGCAATGACTATCGCCGAGACCTGTCGTTGGATGCGTCCAACTCACCGGTGGATCTGGGCACGGCAATCGCCGAGATAGCCAAAAGCAAAATGGCGGCGGATGGGGAAAATGCGCTGGACCTGGGCGTGTTGAGAACCAGTGGGCATAGTCGCAGCGAGCAATGGGTTTCGAGCATGCAAGGGAAGAAGCACTAAGACGCCATCGCGGCCCTGGCCATTTGGGGATATCAGCAATCTTGTGCCCTGCTGCTGACACCCGGGCCGCGTGCCTCCCGCTTCCACAGCGAATACCACAGCCCTTGGGCTTGTGATTTCTCTGCGGGGGCGGGCTTGCCCGCGAAGAGGCCGCTACAGGTCAAGCCAGCCTGTGCAGCCCCCGCCACCGATCCAGCCCAAGCAACACCAGCCCTATCCCCCAGAAACCCGCCAGCACCCCAAGGGCGTTGAGCATCACCTGCCCATACCCCAGGCTGGCCACATCGATGAACGGGTAGGCATAGACGCCAATCTCACTCCCCCGCCACAACGCATAACCAAAGTAGACCGCCGGGTACACCGCCCACACCAGCAAATGCCATAGCCGCAAACTGCCCTTGGGCACCTCGCTCCACCAGTACAAGGCATACAGCACCGGCATCACGTCGTGCAGCAACTCGTCCGCCAGCCATTGCCAACCCTGTGGTTGCCACAAATGACGCAGCAGCACGCTGTAGGCCAGCGCCACCAGCACGATACTGGCGGCCACTGCAGAGCTTACCGAGGGCGACAGGAAAAAGCGTTTGCCACGGCCTTCCCTACCGAATGCGGCATAGCTGAGCACCGTCGCCACCAGGGTATTGGTCAGCACGGTGAAGTAGCCGAACACATTGATCAGGCCACCAATCAGGCTGGCCTGTTCCTGCCAACGCGCCAGCAGTACCAGGTTCACCTGCACGGCCAGGCCGAACCAGCCCAGCACCGCCATGCCGGTCAGCCAAGGGCGACGCGACATGTCAGGCCTGACGCTGCAGCTTCACGTACAGCTGCTCGACCTTCTCCCGCGCCCACGGTGTTTTGCGCAGGAACGTCAGGCTCGACTTGATGGTCGGGTTGCTCTTGAAGCAGCGCACATCGATGCGCTCGGCCAGGCCATGCCATTGGTAATGCGCCACCAGCTCGGTGAGGATCTGTTCAAGGGTCTTGCCGTGCAGCGCGTTGTGTTGGGCCGTGCTCATGCTGTGCTCCGTAGGAAAGATGCGCACCTTACACGAGTGTAGTGGTGGGAGGGATCCGTCGAGTCGACAGAAAAATCGCTGGTCAGAGGCAAAACCTCTGTGATGGAATAGTTATGTTATGTTGTAACACTAAAAAGCATCTGCCAAGGAACGCCCCATCCCCATGCTGTACACACCGCTTCGCCTTTCCCCCCTTGCCGTCGCACTCTGGCTGGCTGCATCCCCCAGCCAGGCCGTAGAACTTGAGCCGCAGGTCATCACCGCCAACCCGCTGGGTAACCGCCAACTGGCCGCCCCCAGCACCGTGCTCGAAGGCGACAACCTGCTGCAACAGCAGCACGGCAGCCTGGGTGAAACCCTTAACAAGCAGCCCGGTGTCGCCTCTACCTGGTTCGGCCCTGGCGCCAGCCGCCCGGTGATCCGCGGCCTGGATGGCGACCGCATTCGTATCCTGCGCAATGGCGTCGGTGCCCTGGATGCCTCGTCGCTGTCCTACGATCATGCCGTGCCGCTGGACCCGGTAACCGTCGAGCGCGTCGAAATCGTCCGTGGCCCGGCCGCCCTGCTTTACGGCGGCAACGCCATTGGCGGGGTGGTCAACACCTTCGACAACCGCATCCCGGACTCGCCGATCGAGGGCATCCACGGTGCCGGTGAACTGCGTTACGGCGGCGCCGACACCACTCGCAGCAGCGCCGGCAAGCTGGAGGCCGGCGACGGCGCCTTCGCCCTGCACCTGGATGCCAACAGCCGCCAGTTCAACGACCTGCGCATCCCGGGCTATGCACGCAGCGCCAAGGTGCGCGATGCCGACGAGCCCGGCAGCAAACACCGCCTGGAAAACAGCGACGGTCGCCAGGACGGCGGCGCAATCGGTGGTGCCTACCACTGGGACCACGGCTACGCCGGCCTGTCGTACAGCCGCTACGACAGCAACTACGGCTCGGTGGCCGAGTCCGGCGTGCGCCTGGACATGAAACAGGATCACTACGCCTTCGCCTCCGAACTGCGCGATCTCGACGGCCCGTTCAGCTCGGTCAAGGTAGATGCTGGTTACACCGACTACGAACACAGCGAAATCGAGGAAGGCGAGGTCCATACCACCTTCAAGAACAAGGGCTACGAAGCCCGCATCGAAGCCCGTCACCAGCCGCTAGGGCCGATTGAAGGGGTGATCGGTGCCCAGGTCAGCCGCAACGAATTCTCCGCCCTGGGCGAGGAAGCCTTCGTCCCGCACACCGATACCGACAGCCTGGCGCTGTTCATGCTGGAGCAGTGGCAAGCCACCGAACGCCTGAACCTGAGCCTGGGCGCGCGCATGGAGCACACCCGCGTAGACCCGGACGCCAAAGGCAACGAGAACTTCGTCGACGCCGACAGCGCCAGCAGCTTCAACGCCTTCAGCCTGTCGTCGGGGGCTGTGTACCAGCTCGACCCAATCTGGTCGCTGGCCGCCAACCTCGGCTACACCGAGCGCGCCCCTACCTTTTACGAGCTGTACGCCAATGGCGCGCACGTAGCCACCGGCGCGTTTGAAGTCGGTGACGCCAGCCTGAACAAGGAAAAGGCCATTTCCGCCGACCTGGCGTTGCGCTTCGACAACGGCACCCACAAGGGCAGTGTTGGGTTGTTCTACAGCCACTTTCGCAACTACATCGGCCTGATTGGCACCGGCAACACCCGCGAAGGCGAGCATGACCATGAGGAGGAGGATCACGATCATGATCATGATCATGAGGGCTTCCCGGAATACCAGTACCAAGGCGTGCGGGCGCGCTTCTACGGCATCGAGGCCCAGGACCGCTGGCAGTTGGCCGAGAACCGTTACGGCAGCTTCGCGCTGGAGTTGTCCGGTGACTATACCCGAGCCAAGAACCTCGACAGTGGCGAGCCACTGCCCCGCATCGCCCCGCTGCGCCTGAACAGCGGCCTGGTCTGGGAGCTGGACCGCTGGCAGGCGCGGGTAGACGTGCAGCACGCTGCGTCGCAGCACCGCAAACCCGCCAACGAAACCAGCACCGATGGCTACACCACCTTGGGCGCGAGCGTTGGCTACCGCTTCGACATTGGCCAGAGCCAGTGGCTGGCGTTTGTGCGCGGCGAAAACCTGACCGACCAGACCGTGCGCTATGCCAGTTCGATCCTGCGCGATATCGCACCGGCGCCGGGGCGTAGCGTGGAAGTCGGGTTGCGTACCACCTTCTGAACCACAAGCGACGAAGATCGGTGTAGGAACGTGTTCACCCGCGAATACGATGGTAGGGCAACCGGCGCATTCGCGGGTGAACCCGCTCCTACACCTGCCTCGATTAATGACGACTGTTGCCCGTTCAACAACAATCCTCTGCGACAATTTGTCTTTTTTTCTTATAACTTCCCCTATATCCTCCCCGCCGCAAGCTGAAACGCTTCATCGAACAATCTTGTCGCCATATCCATTGAGGGGCCCGCCCTTCGATGCGCTTGCCGTTTTTTTCAATAATCAAAAGATAGCGCTATCTCATGTTCCAACTGCCTAAAACCTGCTACATCGGCCTGGCCCTCAGTGCCTTGGCAACCCCCGCCGGCGCCAGCGAAATGTTCGCCAGCGACTCCCCTTGGATGCTCGGCGACTGGGGTGGAACCCGCAGCGAACTGCTGGAAAAGGGCTACGACTTCACCCTTGGCTACACCGGCGAGATGGGCAGCAACCTGCACGGCGGCTACGACCACGACCGCACCGCGCGCTACAGCGACCAGTTCACCTTCGGCAGCCACCTGGACCTGGAGAAGATCCTCGGCTGGCATGACACCGAATTCCAGCTGACCGTCACCGAGCGTCACGGCGACAACATCAGCAACGACCGCATCAACGACCCGCGTGTCGGCGGCTTCACCTCCGCCCAGGAAGTCTGGGGCCGCGGCGAAACCTGGCGGCTGACGCAGATGTGGATCAAGCAGAAGTACTTCGACGGTGCGCTGGATGTGAAATTCGGCCGCTTCGGTGAAGGCGAGGACTTCAACAGCTTCCCTTGCGACTTCCAGAACCTGGCTTTCTGCGGCTCGCAGGTGGGCAACTGGGTGGGTGGCATCTGGTACAACTGGCCAGTCAGCCAGTGGGCCCTGCGCGTGCGCTACAACCTTACCCCCGAGCTGTACGCCCAGGTCGGCGTCTTCGAGCAGAACCCTTCCAACCTCGAATCCGGCAATGGTTTCAAGCTCAGCGGCAGCGGCACCCAAGGTGCGGTAATGCCGTTCGAACTGGTATGGACCCCACGTATCCAAGGCTTGAAAGGGGAATATCGTGCCGGCTACTACTACAGTAATGCCAAGGCACAAGATGTTCTCAAGGACAGCAACGGTCAGCCGGCCGCCCTCAGCGGCGCCGCCTACCGCAGCAGTTCGAGCAAGCACGGCTTGTGGATTGGCGCCCAGCAGCAGGTCACCTCGCTGGCGTCCGACCAGTCGCGCGGCTTGAGCGTGTTCGCCAACGCCACGGTGCATGACAAAAAGACCAATGCCATCGACAACTATGTGCAGGCAGGACTGGTATTCAAAGGGCCTTTCGATGCCCGCGCCAAGGACGACATCGGTTTCGCCCTGGCCCGCGTGCACGTCAACCCTGCCTATCGCAAGAACGCCCGCCTGGTCAACCAGGCCGCCGGCCTCTATGACTACGACAACCCGGGCTTCCTGCCAGTGCAGGACACCGAGTACAGCGCCGAGCTGTACTACGGCATTCATCTGGCCGACTGGCTCACGGTACGCCCCAACCTGCAGTACATCCGCCACCCGGGCGGGGTGTCGCAGGTCGATGGCGCCCTGATCGGCGGCCTGAAGATCCAGAGCAGTTTCTAACCCCTTTTTTGACCTGACGGAGAACCTACGATGAGCACTGAAGGTGCGAACCAAGGAAGCCGCTGGCTACCGCGCCTGATTGGCGCGCTGCTGTTGCTGATGGGCCTGGCCCTGCTGGCCGGCGGTATCAAGCTGAGCCAGCTGGGCGGATCGCTGTACTACCTGATCGCCGGTATTGGCTTTGCCCTTTCGGGCGTCCTGCTGCTGGCCCAACGCCAGATCGCCCTGGGCCTGTATGGCCTGGTGCTGCTGGGCAGCACCGTGTGGGCCCTGTTCGAAGTAGGCCTGGACTGGTGGCAACTGGTGCCACGGCTGGCTATCTGGTTCGCCATCGGCGTGGTGTTGCTGCTGCCGTGGGCACGTCGCCCGCTGATCGGCCCAGCCAGCAAAGCCAACACTGCACTGCTCGGCGTGGCAGTGGTCGCTTCGGGCGCTTGCGCGCTGGCCAGCCAGTTCACCCATCCCGGTGAAGTGTTCGGCGAACTGGGCCGCGACAGCAGCGAAATGGCCAGCGCCGCCCCGGCCATGCCCGACGGCGAATGGCAGGCCTACGGCCGTACCGAGCATGGCGACCGCTACTCGCCGCTGCGCCAGATCACCCCGCAGAACGCCTACCGTCTGGAAGAAGCCTGGCGCATTCGCACCGGTGATCTGCCAACCGAAAACGACCCGGTGGAGCTGACCAACCAGAACACCCCGCTGAAGGTCAACGGCATGCTTTACGCCTGCACCGCGCACAGTCGCCTGCTGGCGCTGGACCCGGACACTGGCGCAGAAATCTGGCGCTACGACCCGCAGGTCAAGAGCCCGACCGGCACCTTCAAGGGCTTTGCCCACATGACCTGCCGTGGCGTCTCGTACTATGACGAAAACCGCTACGTCAGCCGCGACGGCAGCCCGGCGCCGAAAATTACCGATGCAGGCCAGGCCGTGGCCCAAGCCTGCCCGCGTCGCCTCTATCTGCCTACCGCGGATGCCCGCCTGATCGCCATCAACGCCGACAACGGCAAGGTCTGCGAAGGCTTCGCCAACCAGGGCGTGATCGACCTCACCACCGGCATTGGCCCATTCACCGCCGGCGGCTATTACTCCACCTCGCCTGCTGCGATTACCCGTGACCTGGTGATCATCGGTGGCCACGTCACCGACAACGAGTCGACCAATGAGCCGTCCGGGGTGATCCGCGCCTACGACGTGCACGACGGCCACCTGGTGTGGAACTGGGACAGTAACAACCCGGACGACACCAAGCCATTGGCTGCCGGCAAAATGTACAGCCGCAACTCGGCCAACATGTGGTCGATCGCCAGCGTCGACGAAGACCTTGGCATGATCTACCTGCCGCTGGGCAACCAGACCCCGGACCAGTGGGGCGCCGACCGCACCCCGGGCGCCGAGAAGTACAGCGCCGGCGTGGTCGCCCTTGACCTGGCCACCGGCAAGGCACGCTGGAACTATCAGTTCACCCACCACGACCTGTGGGACATGGACGTCGGCAGCCAGCCGACCCTGGTACACCTGAAAACCGACGATGGTGTGAAACCGGCGATCATCGTACCGACCAAGCAAGGCAGCCTGTACGTGCTCGACCGCCGCGACGGTACGCCAATCGTGCCGATCCGCGAGATCCCCACCCCACAAGGCGCAGTGGAAGGCGACCACACCTCGCCCACCCAGGCTCGCTCCGACCTCAACCTGCTCGGCCCAGAGCTGACCGAACAGGCCATGTGGGGCGCCACGCCTTTCGACCAGATGCTGTGCCGCATCCAGTTCCGCGAACTGCGCTACGAAGGCCAGTACACCCCGCCATCCGAACAAGGTTCGTTGGTCTACCCCGGCAACGTCGGTGTATTCAACTGGGGCAGCGTGTCGGTCGACCCGGTGCGCCAGCTGCTGTTCACTTCGCCCAACTACATGGCGTTCGTGTCGAAGATGGTCCCGCGTGAGCAGGTTGCCGAAGGCAGCAAGCGCGAAAGCGAGACCAGCGGCGTGCAGCCGAACACCGGCGCACCGTATGCAGTGATCATGCACCCGTTCATGTCGCCGCTCGGTGTACCGTGCCAGGCACCCGCCTGGGGCTACGTCGCCGCCATCGACCTGTTCACCAACAAGGTGGTGTGGAAACACAAGAACGGCACCACCCGCGACAGCACCCCGCTACCGATCGGCCTGCCGGTTGGCGTGCCGAGCATGGGTGGCTCGATCGTCACCGCCGGTGGCGTCGGCTTCCTCAGCGGCACGCTCGACCAGTACCTGCGCGCCTATGACGTGAACAACGGCAAGGAGTTGTGGAAAGCACGCCTGCCAGCGGGTGGCCAGGCTACGCCGATGAGCTACACCGGCAAGGACGGCAAGCAGTACGTGCTGGTGACTGCCGGCGGCCATGGCTCGCTGGGCACCAAGATGGGCGATTACATCATTGCTTACAAATTAGCCGAGTAAGCGACACCGCTCCCGCAGGCTCAACCCTGAGGGAGCGGCCTTGTGTCGCGTTTCGGTCGCGCAGCGGCCCCAACGATCTAGAATGCTGGATGGATTCTGGGGCTGCTGCGCAGCCCAATCGCAACACAAGGCTGCTCCCGAACCATTGAAACCCATCCCTCCCCGCCCCATCTAAGCACCATAGTCATTCACGCAGGTGCCCCATGAGCGACCAGCAGGATTTCCCCGAACACCCTGACGAACACAGCGAAGTCGAACACACCCTCCAGGCCGAAGTCAGCCACGCCCTCGCCCTGCCCGGTCAACAGCTGCCGGACAAGGTCTACGTCATCCCGATCCACAACCGCCCGTTCTTCCCGGCCCAGGTACTGCCGGTGATCGTCAATGAAGAGCCCTGGGCCGAAACGCTCGACCTGGTAGCCAAGTCACCGGACCACTGCCTGGCGCTGTTCTTCATGGACACCCCGCCAGAAGACCACCGCCACTTCGACACCTCGGCACTGCCGCAGTACGGCACGCTGGTCAAGGTGCACCATGCCAGCCGCGAAAACGGCAAATTGCAGTTCGTCGCCCAGGGCCTGTCCCGGGTGCGCATCCGCAACTGGCTCAAGCACCACCGCCCGCCCTACCTGGTCGAAGTCGAATACCCGCGCCAGCCCGCCGAGCCGACCGACGAGGTCAAAGCCTACGGCATGGCGCTGATCAACGCGATCAAAGAGCTACTGCCGCTCAACCCGCTGTACAGCGAAGAGCTGAAGAACTACCTCAACCGCTTCAGCCCCAACGACCCTTCGCCGCTCACCGACTTCGCCGCCGCGCTCACCTCGGCCACCGGCAATCAGTTGCAGGAAGTGCTCGACTGCGTGCCCATGCTCAAACGCATGGAAAAGGTACTGCCAATGCTGCGCAAAGAGGTGGAAGTCGCGCGCTTGCAGAACGAGATCTCGGCCGAGGTCAACCGGCAGATCGGCGAACACCAGCGCGAGTTCTTCCTCAAGGAACAACTCAAGGTCATCCAGCAAGAGCTGGGGCTGACCAAGGACGACCGCAGCGCCGACCTTGAACAGTTCGAACAGCGCCTGGAAGGCAAGACCCTGCCACCGCAGGCACGCAAGCGCATCGACGAAGAGATGGGCAAACTGGCCATCCTGGAAACCGGCTCACCCGAATACGCCGTCACCCGCAACTATCTGGAATGGGCCACCGCCCTGCCGTGGGGCGTGTACGGCAAAGACAAGCTCGACCTCAAGCACGCGCGCAAAGTCCTCGACCAGTACCACTCCGGCCTCGACGACATCAAGGAGCGCATCCTCGAGTTCCTCGCCGTGGGCGCCTGGAAAGGCGAGATCAGCGGCTCGATCGTGCTGTTGGTGGGCCCGCCCGGGGTGGGCAAGACCAGCATTGGCAAGTCCATCGCCGAATCGCTCGGCCGGCCCTTCTATCGCTTCAGCGTCGGCGGCATGCGTGATGAAGCCGAGATCAAGGGCCACCGCCGCACCTATATCGGCGCCCAGCCCGGCAAGCTGGTGCAGGCCCTGAAAGACGTCGAAGTGATGAACCCGGTGATCATGCTCGACGAAATCGACAAGATGGGCCAGAGCTACCAGGGCGACCCGGCCTCAGCGTTGCTGGAAACCCTCGACCCCGAGCAGAACGTCGACTTCCTCGACCACTACCTCGACCTGCGCCTGGACTTGTCCAAGGTGCTGTTCGTGTGCACTGCCAACACCCTCGATTCAATACCCGGGCCGTTGCTCGACCGCATGGAAGTGATCCGCCTGTCCGGCTATATCACCGAAGAAAAAATGACCATCGCCAAGCGCCACCTGTGGCCCAAGCAGCTGGAGAAGGCCGGCGTATCCAAGACCAGCCTCAGCATCAGCGACAGTGCACTGCGCCTGGTGATCGACGGTTATGCCCGCGAGGCCGGCGTGCGCCAGCTGGAGAAGCAACTGGGCAAACTGGTGCGCAAGGCCGTGGTCAAGCTGCTGGAAAACCCCGACGCCAAGCTTAAGATCGGCACCAAGGACCTGGAGACCGCACTCGGCATACCGGTGTTCCGCAGCGAGCAGGTACTGGCTGGCAAAGGCGTCATCACCGGCCTGGCCTGGACCAGCATGGGCGGCGCCACGCTGCCGATCGAGGCGACCCGCATCCACACCCACAACCGCGGCTTCAAGCTGACCGGCAAGCTGGGTGACGTGATGAAGGAGTCTGCCGAAATTGCCTACAGCTACATCAGCTCCAACCTCAAGCAATTTGGCGGGGATCCAGGTTTCTTCAACGAAGCGTTCATCCACCTGCACGTACCCGAAGGCGCCACGCCCAAAGACGGCCCCAGTGCCGGCATCACAATGGCCAGCGCTTTGCTTTCACTGGCCCGCGACCAGTCTGCCAAAAAAGGTGTCGCCATGACGGGCGAGCTGACCCTCACCGGCCAGGTACTGCCGATTGGCGGCGTGCGCGAGAAGGTGATTGCGGCGCGGCGGCAGAAGATTTTCGAACTGATCCTGCCGGAGCCCAACCGCGGCGACTTCGAAGAACTGCCGGACTACCTGCGCGAAGGCCTGACAGTGCATTTCGCCAAGCGCTTTGCCGACGTGGCGAAAGTGCTGTTCTAGCCTGCACCGGCCTCTTCGCGGGCAAGCCCGCGCCTACAAGGGTACGCTACCCCTGCAGGCGCGGGCTTACTCGCGAAAGGGCCGGCACAGGCAGCACAAATTTCCTCGATCATCGGGTATCCTCAGGCCATCGCCAGCCTTCGGAGCCACCATGACCTCTCCTCGTCTGCTCGTTCCCCTGAGCTTCGCCCTGCTTTCTGCTTGCGCGCAACAATCCTCGCAGCCCGTTGACCTGGACGCCGAAAGCGAATGCCCCAAGCGCCTGCAGGTCGGCCAGATCCTCACGCTTACCCTGCCCAGCAACCCCACCACCGGCTACCGCTGGCTGGTACAGAACCCGGCACCCAACGTATTGCAAAGCCTTGGCCCCGAGGTTTACAGCGCGCCTGAAGACACCGGTATCGTCGGCAGCTCGGGCCTATCGACCTGGCGCTTCCAGGCCCGCGCTACGGGCCAAGGGAACCTGGTGTTGGTCTACCAGCAACCCTGGGCCCCGGAAGTGCGCCCGGTGCAGACCTTCGATTGCGCCATTCGGGTCAATTGAACGCACAGCGCTGGTCAGCCAACCATGCATCCCGGCTGCGGTTTGGCTAGAATGCGCCCCCTGCCTATCACCAGCCGCCTGGATTCGCCGTGAGCAAACAACCCGACCGCCTTTTCTCCCAACCCCTGGAGCAGGTGCCCGACTTCGTCTTCAACGAAGACGTCGTACGTGTGTTCCCGGACATGATCAAGCGCTCGGTGCCCGGTTACCCAACCATTGTCGAGAACCTCGGGGTTCTGGCCGCCCGGTTCGCCCAGCCAGGCACCGCACTGTACGATCTGGGCGCATCGCTGGGCGCCGTTACCCAGTCGCTGCGTCGCCATGTGCGCAGCGACGGCTGCAGGGTAATTGCGGTGGATAACTCCGCTGCCATGGTCGAGCGCTGCCGGCAGTACCTCACTGCACAAGATTCGATGTTCCAGGAGTTGCTGCCGGTGCACGTGCTGGAGGCCGATATCCTGGCCCTGCCCTTCGAGCCGGCCTCGGTAGTGGCGATGAATTTCACCCTGCAGTTCATTGCCCCTGACCAGCGCCTTGAACTGCTCGGGCGAATCCGCCAGGCGCTGCTGCCCGGCGGCGCGCTGATTCTGTCGGAGAAGCTGCGCTTCGCCGATGAACAAGCGCAGGACCTGCTCAATGAACTGCACCTGGATTTCAAACGGGCCAATGGCTACAGCGAACTGGAGATCGCCCAGAAGCGCAGTGCCATCGAAAACGTGATGAAGCCCGATACACTCGAAACCCACCAGGAACGCCTGCGCGCAGCCGGCTTCTCGAAAGTGGTGCCTTGGTTCCAATGCCTTAACTTCGCCTCGTTGATAGCCCTGCCATGATCGATCTGTCTCCCCTCGTCCGCCGCCTGGCGGGCACGCCCCTGGCTTCCTGGTCGCAAGGCCTGCAAGCGCAACTGGACGCCAAGCTGGAAAAGGGTCACGGTGACCTCGACCGCTGGCGCGGGGCGCTGGAAGCCCTGCCCGCCCTGCAACCCAGTGAAGTCGACCTGGTCAACGGGTTGCGTCTGGATTGCGACTGCGACGACGCCACCCGCGCGCAGATGCGCCAGGCACTGATGGGCCTGTCGCCCTGGCGCAAGGGGCCATTCGACCTGTTTGGCGTGCACGTTGACACCGAATGGCGTTCGGACTGGAAGTGGTCGCGGGTCGGCCCGCACCTGGACCTCAAAGGCAAACGCGTACTCGACGTGGGCTGTGGCAATGGCTACTACCAATGGCGCATGCTCGGCGCCGGCGCAGACATGGTGGTTGGGGTCGACCCCAACTGGCTGTTCTTCTGCCAGTTCCAGGCCGTGCAGCAATACCTGCCGGCGTTACCGGCCTGGCACCTGCCGTTCGCCCTGGAAGACCTGCCCGCCAACCTTGAAGGTTTCGATACCGTGTTTTCCATGGGCGTGTTCTATCACCGCCGCTCGCCCATCGAGCACCTGTTGGCGCTCAAGGACTGCCTGGTCAAAGGTGGCGAGCTGGTGCTGGAAACGCTGGTTATCGAGGGCGACGAAAACCAGGTGCTGGTGCCTGAGGACCGCTACGCACAGATGCGCAACGTCTGGTACCTGCCGTCGGTACCGGCGTTGGCCCGCTGGTTGCGCCGTGCCGGCTTCAGCGATGTGCGCTGCGTCGACGTGAGCGTGACCAGCGTCGAGGAGCAGCGCAGCACCGATTGGATGCGCTACCAGTCGCTGAGCGACTTCCTCGACCCGAACGACCACAGCAAGACCGTCGAAGGCCTGCCTGCCCCACGCCGCGCCACCCTGCTGGCGCGCAAATAAAAAAGGCGCCCGCAGGGGCGCCTGAATACACCTGCGGCGAGGAGCCGTCGCGGCGCAGGTGTCGTTACCTCAATCCTTGGCCACCTCACGCGCCTTCTCTTGCGCCTTGCGCTCGCGCTCGGCAACAGCCTGTTGCTTGTCGCCATGCAGACGCTGCTGGTCTTCGCGGAAGGCTTGCCAGAACTGCTTCGAGCGCTCCGCACCGCCCTCGGCATAAACACTGGCGCTGCCCAGGGCAAGGGTGGCCAACAGCAGGTATTTGGTCAGGTTCATCGTGTTTGCCTCGTAATAACCGATCAGACACGGCCATCCTAGCGAGGGCTGGCTAACGGCAAGGTGAGGCGGGGATTACAGTCCTGCAATGTGGCCTTGTGTGGACTGTTCGGGCCTCTTCGCGGGTAAACCCGTTCCTACAGGCGCGGGTTTACTCGCGAAGAGGCCCGAACAGACAGCCAGATAACAGCAGAATTACAAATCCGTTATCTGCACCGCAGGCCTTTTTTCATGCCGTAACATTGGGGCGCTTGACCCTGATGTCACTACAGGGTCAAGAATCGTCCCCTTTCAACATACCGAGCCCCCCATGCGCCTACTGATCATCGAGGACGAGCTGCGTACCGCCGACTACCTGCAACAGGGCCTTCGCGAGAACGGTTACGTGGTCGACTGCGCCCACACAGGCACCGACGGCCTGCACCTGGCACGCCAACAGGCGTATGACCTGGTCATCCTCGACGTCAACCTGCCCGAAATCGATGGCTGGACCGTGCTGCAGCGGCTACGTACCGAATCGGCCACACGCATCATGATGCTGACCGCCCACGGTCGCTTGGCCGACCGGGTAAAAGGCCTGGACCTGGGCGCGGATGACTACCTGCTCAAGCCCTTTGAGTTCCCTGAGCTACTGGCGCGCATCCGCAGCCTGCTACGCCGCAACGACCAGCAACTGCAGCCCAGCACCCTGCGCGTCGCTGACCTGGAACTGGACCCCGGCCGCCACCGCGCCTACCGCGCCGGGCAGCGCATCGACCTGACCGCCAAGGAGTTCGCCCTGCTGCACCTGCTAATGCGCCAGACTGGCGAAGTGTTGTCGCGCACGCAGATCATCTCGCTGGTGTGGGACATGAACTTCGACTGCGACACCAACGTGGTCGAGGTCTCGATCCGGCGCCTGCGGGCGAAGATCGACGACCCGTTCGACAACAAGCTGATCCATACCCTGCGTGGTGTGGGCTACGTACTTGAGGCTCGCCTTTGAAAAACGCCAGCCTGTCGTTACGCCTGGGCCTGAGCGTGACATTGATGGGCGCCGCACTGGTGCTGCTGCTGGCCTGCCTGGCCGTGTTTGCCCTGGATCACGAACTGGACAGCCGCGCGCGCAAGGATTTGGCGCGCAAGATGCTTCAGGTCGAGCACAACCTGCGTGTCGACCTGCGCAGCGAGGACCTGGGCAGCCGCGCCCATCCACTGCTGGACCTGGTGATGGGGCATGACAACCTAAGCCTCAGTGTGCTGGCTCTCGACGGCCGCCACCCCCACCTGCTCAGCCTCGGCCCGGCCCTGGAATCGCGGGTCGGTGAACTGCACACCGATGCGCGCCTGGCCTTTCACGCCTGGCGTGACAGCGGCGGTAACCAGATCCTCACCGTTACCCGGCTGATGCGCCTGCGCGACAACACCCCTGTCAAGGTGATGATGTCGCTCAACCGCGCCGACGACAACGCCCTGCTGCAAGCCTACCTGCACTCGACGTTGCTCGCCTTGCCACTGCTACTGGTTTTGATTGGTGCGGGGGCATGGTGGCTGATGCAGCGCGGCCTGAAACCATTGCGGCACTTCCGGCGCATTGCCGGGCAGGTGTCGGCCCAGGACCTGCAGCATCGCCTGCCCGCTACCTCCCTGCCGCAGGAACTGGCAGACCTGGCCGGCAGTATCAACGTGATGCTCGATCGACTCGACCAAGGTGTCAGGCAGCTGTCGCAGTTCTCTGACGACCTGGCCCATGAACTGCGCACACCGTTGAGCAACCTGATGGGCAAGGCGCAGGTGACACTGGCCCGTGAGCGGGACAACGCCAACTATCGGGAAGTGCTTGAAGACAGCATCGAAGAGCTGACCCGGCTCAACCGCATCATCAACGACATGCTGTTTCTTGCCCAGGTCAGCCAGCCGCATACGCAGGTTGCGTTGAAACCCTTGGCGCTGTCCGACGAGGCAGCGCGGGTTGTCGAGCTGTTTGCCTACAGTGCCGAGCTGAAAGAAATTGAGCTACGTGTTCAGGGCTGGGGGACAGCGCTGGGAGACCGGCTGATGTTTCAGCGGGCACTGTCGAACCTGTTGAGCAACGCCATACGGCACAGTCCCGAGGGTAAACCCGTGGCGCTGCGCATCGAACGCTCGGGCAGCGAAGTCAGGCTATCCGTGGAGAACCAGGGGCCGGGTGTGCCTGCAGAGCACCAGTCGCGCTTGTTCGAGCGGTTTTACCGGGTAGGTTCGGGGCGTTCGCGGCTGGAGGGCGGGACCGGGTTGGGGTTGGCGATCGTGAAGTCGATCATGCAGTTGCATGGCGGGCGGGTCGAGGTCAGCAGCTGCCCCCTGGGGCCTACCCGGTTTACCCTGGTGTTTCCTGCCGAGTGATCGGCCGCCTGTGCTGGCCTCTTCGCGGGCTTGCCCGCTCCCACAGGGGCTGCACAGCCTCAAGGCTTGTGGGTACCTGTGGGAGCGGGCAAGCCCGCGAAGAGACCGGTACAGGCGGCCAACAATCAGCGCGAAGCCGCCACGATCAGCGCCTTCATCTCGGCCACAGCAGCCTTGAAGCCGACAAACAGGGCATGCGCCACCAGCGCATGGCCAATGTTCAGCTCATTGATACCCTTGATCGCCGCCACCGCCTCGACGTTGTGGTAGTGCAGCCCGTGACCCGCATTGACGATCAGCCCCTGCCCCACGCCAAACGCCACACCCTCGACGATCCGCTTGAGCTCTTCAGCCACTTCGGTGGGGGTTTCGGCATCGGCATAACGGCCGGTGTGAAGCTCGATGGCCGGTGCGCCAACCCGACGCGAGGCCTCGATCTGCCGTTCGTCGGCGTCGATGAACAGCGACACCTCGGCACCGGTACGCGCCAGCCGTTCCACTGCAGCCTTGATCCGCGCTTCCTGCCCTGCCACGTCCAGGCCACCTTCGGTGGTCAGCTCCTGACGGGTTTCGGGTACCAGGCAGATGTGCGCCGGCCGAATCTTTTCGGCAAAGGCCATCATCTCTTCGGTGACGCCCATCTCGAAGTTCATGCGGGTCTGCAGCACATCCTTGAGCAGCACAACGTCACGCTCCTGGATGTGCCGGCGGTCTTCACGCAGGTGCACGGTGATACCATCGGCGCCTGCTTCCTCGGCGTCCAGGGCAGCCTTGACCGGGTCAGGGTAGCGCGTGCCACGGGCCTGGCGCAGGGTCGCCACGTGGTCGATGTTGACGCCAAGAAGCATGCGGTTGCTGTGAGTCACGAAAGGCTCTCCTGAAGATTGAGCCCAACAGCATACGTCCTGATCAGCGCTTGCGAAACAGTTCCCGGCTTACCAGCGGTTTTGCCCCCAGGTGAACTGCCAGTGCCTGGCGCATCAGCCGCTTCGCGGCAAGCAAGGCGCCGGGGGCGTCCCAATCGGTATGGGCCATAGCCAGCAGTTCGGTGCCACGGAACAGGCCGGGCTGCGCCAGCTCTACCCGCTCCAGGCCGGCGTCAACGCGCAAGCGGTACAGGCCATCGGTGGCAATGGGCTGCTCATTGACGTCATGGTGCAAGGAAAACGCATAACCGAGTTCGTCCAGCAGCCGCCATTCGAACGAGCGCAGCAGGGGCTCCAGCGGGCGCCCGGCACTCAGTGCCTGCAAGGTCAAGGTGTAGTGCTCGAACAGCGCCGGGAACGGCGCTTCGGCAGGCAGCAGGCGCATCAGCAGTTCATTGAGGTACAACCCGCTGAACAGGGCATCGCCGTGTAGCCAGGCGGCGATGCCGGTGCTGTCCATGCGGCCGACATTCTTCAGCTCGCCGCGCCCACGCAGCTCCACCTCCAGCGACACGAATGGTCGCACCAGGCTGCCGCCCTTACCCCGCGCGCGGCGCAACACGGCTCGCATGCAGCCCTGCGGGGTGAAGAAGTCTACCAGCGCGCTGGTTTCCTTATAGGCACGGCTGTGCAGTACATAGGCTGGCTGGGGGGTGGGTTGGTCCATGCACTATCTCTGGGGCCTGATGTACGTGTGGGAGCGGGCGTGCCCGCGAAAGCGTCAGTGAACCCACTATCGCATTCGCGGGCACGCCCGCTCCCACAGGAATAACCGACCGGTCAGGTAATTACAGGTCGCCGTAGCCCAGCGAACGCAGGGCGCGCTCGTCGTCGGACCAGCCGCCCTTTACCTTGACCCACAGGTTGAGCATGACCTTGGAATCGAACAGCACTTCCATGTCCTTGCGCGCCTCGGAACCGATGCGCTTGATGCGCTCGCCCTTATCACCAATGATGATTTTCTTCTGGCCATCGCGTTCAACCAGGATCAACGCGTGAATGTGCAGCACATGGCCCTGTTGCTTGAATTCCTCGATCTCCACGGTGATCTGGTACGGCAACTCCGCACCCAGCTGGCGCATGATCTTCTCGCGCACCAGTTCGGCGGCCAGGAAGCGGCTGCTACGGTCGGTGATCTGGTCTTCGGGGAAGAAATGATCGTTCTCGGGCAGGTGCTTGGCGATCTGTGCTTCCAGCGCCTCGAGATTGTGCCCCTGCTGTGCGGAAATCGGCATCACCTCGGCGTTCGGCAGCTGCTCTTGCAGCCACTGCAGGTGCGGGATCAGCTCGGCTTTCTCTTCCATGCGGTCGGTCTTGTTGACCGCGATGATCAGCGGGCCGGTGACATACTGCACGCGCTCCAGAACCAGTTGGTCCTCGTCGGTCCACTTGGTACGGTCAACCACGAAGATAACCACGTCGACGTCCTTGAGGGCCGCCGAGGCATTGCGGTTCATGTAACGGTTCAGGGCCTTGTCGTTGGCCTTGTGCATACCGGGGGTATCGACGTAGATGGCCTGCACATCACCTTCGGTCTTGATGCCGAGCATGTTGTGGCGGGTGGTCTGCGGCTTGCGCGAGGTAATCGCCAGCTTCTGGCCCAGGATGTGGTTGAGCAGGGTCGACTTGCCGACGTTGGGACGGCCGACAATGGCTACGTAGCCGCAGCGGGTCGGGTTGCTATCAGTCATTGCCATTCTCCACGCCCAGGGCGATCAGTGCAGACGCGGCGGCGACTTGCTCGGCAATACGCCGGCTAACGCCTTGACCACGGCTCTTGTTGTTCAGCAGTACCACTTCGCATTCGACGAAGAAGGTCCGGCAGTGTGGTTCACCCTGGATATCCACGACTTCGTAACGCGGCAGCTCACAGCTGCGCGACTGCAGGAACTCTTGCAGGCGGGTTTTCGGATCTTTATTGGTGTCGACCAGTGTCAGGCCTTCGAACTCATCGGCCAGCCAGGCCAGGATGCGCTCCCGGGCGGTGTCCATGTCGGCGTCCAGATAGATGGCACCAATCAGTGCCTCCAGGGCGTCGGCCAGGATCGACTCGCGGCGAAAGCCGCCGCTCTTGAGTTCTCCGGAACCCAGGCGCAGGTAATCGCCAAGGTCAAAACCACGGGCCAGACGGGCCAGGGTCTCACCCTTGACCAACCGCGCACGCAGCCGCGACAACTGGCCTTCGCGAGCCTGCGGAAAACGCTCGAACAGCGCTTCGCCGGCAACGAAGTTGAGAATGGCGTCACCGAGGAACTCCAGGCGCTCATTGTTGCGCCCGGCGTAACTGCGATGGGTCAGTGCCAGGAGCATCTGGTCCTGGTTCTTGAAGGTGTAACCGAGCTTTCGCTCCAGACCGGCAAGGGAAGCACTCATGCGGCCACCCGATCGTTGTTCAACGCGTTGTTCAAATCAACATCCTGAAAGACTGTTTGGCTGTGGTCCGCCGATCGATTTGCGGCGAATCTCCCGATCCCTGAGAACACAGCCTATGTCAGAAATGCATTCGGCGCTGTCTGCTGGACAGCGCCGATGGGTATCAATGGATCAGGCCAACCCGCGACAGGTTGGGCAAGTGGCTGAGTTTGGGCTCTGGCCAGCTCATCCACACCGCGAAGGCCTTGCCGACAATGTTCCGGTCCGGAACCATGCCGTGCAGTTCCTTGGGAATGTTCGGGTCATCCCAGAAACGGCTATCGTTGGAGTTGTCGCGGTTGTCGCCCATCATGAAGTAATGGCCCGCAGGTACGGTCCACTGCTGGTCCGGCGGCATGCGATAACGGCTCATTTCCTTGCGGATCAGGTGTTCGGCCGCGCCGAGTTTTTCCTTGTACAGCTGAGCACTGCCGAGGGTACCCGGCTCGCTGCCCACCAGTTGTTCGGCAACGGGCTGGCCGTTGACAAACAGCCGCTTGTCGTTGGTGTAGCGGACCACGTCGCCCGGCAGGCCAACCACACGCTTGATGTAGTTGACATTCGGGTCACTCGGGTAGCGGAACACCATTACATCCCCGCGTTGCGGGTCACCGACCTCGATGACCTTCTTGTCGATCACCGGCAGGCGAATGCCGTACGAGAATTTGTTCACCAGGATGAAGTCGCCCACTTCCAGGGTCGGTTTCATCGATCCCGAAGGGATCTGGAACGGCTCGACCAGGAATGAACGCAGCACCAGCACAATGAACAGCACCGGGAAGAACGACTTACCGTACTCGACCAGCAACGGCTCCTTGTTCAGCCGTTCGACCACCGCCATCTCAGGCTGGCTGACGCTGCCCTGATAGTTGGCGATTGCCGCACGCCGGCGCGGGGCCAGGAACAGCAGGTCGATCAAGCCCAGCAGACCGCAGATGAAGACGGCGATGACCAGCAACAGCGGGAAATTTAGCGACATAGGACCTAGCTATCCAACCTGAGCACGGCGAGGAAGGCTTCTTGTGGAATTTCCACATTGCCCACCTGTTTCATGCGTTTCTTACCGGCCTTCTGCTTCTCCAGCAGCTTCTTCTTACGGCTGACGTCACCGCCGTAGCACTTGGCCAGTACGTTCTTTCTGAGCGCCTTGACGGTTGTCCGCGCAATGATCTGGCCGCCAATGGCTGCCTGGATCGCTACGTCGAACATCTGCCGAGGGATCAGTTCCTTCATCTTCTCGGTCAACGCACGGCCTTTGTAGGCCGCGTTGTCGCGGTGCACGATCAATGCCAGGGCATCGACCTTGTCGCCGTTGATCAGCACGTCCAGCTTGACCAGGTTGGCCGACTGGTAGCGATCGAAATGATAATCCAGCGAAGCATAGCCGCGGCTGGTGGATTTGAGGCGGTCGAAGAAATCGAGCACCACTTCGTTCATCGGCATGTCGTAACGCACCTGCACCTGGCTGCCGAGGAACTGCATGTCGCGCTGTACGCCACGCTTCTCGATGCACAGAGTGATGACGTTGCCCAGGTGCTCCTGCGGAACCAGGATGGTCGCGGTGACGATCGGCTCGCGGAAGTCGGCCACAGCCGAGACGTCCGGCAGCTTGGACGGGTTGTCGACGACGATGGTTTCGCCGGTTTTCAACTCCAGTTCGTAGATCACGCTGGGTGCGGTGGTGATCAGGTCCAGGTCATATTCGCGCTCCAGGCGCTCCTGGATGATCTCCATGTGCAACATGCCCAGGAAACCGCAACGGAAGCCAAAGCCCAGCGCGTCGGAGCTTTCCGGCATGTACTGCAGCGAGGAGTCGTTCAGGGTCAGCTTCTGCAGAGCGTCGCGGAAATCCTCGAAGTCGTCGGAGCTGACCGGGAACAGGCCGGCGTAGACCTGCGGCTGAATCTTCTTGAAGCCTGGCAACACCTCGACCTCAGGGGTCGAGGACAGGGTCAGGGTGTCACCAACCGGGGCACCGTGGATGTCCTTGATGCTGGCGATGATGAAGCCTACTTCGCCGGCTTTCAGATCAGCGGTCTGGGTGTGCTTCGGGGTGAAGACACCGACGCTGTCGACCAAGTGCACCTTGCCGGTGGACTTGACCAGGATCTTGTCGCCTTTCTTGACGCGGCCCTGGCGCACACGCACCAGCGAGACCACACCCAGGTAATTGTCGAACCAAGAGTCGATGATCAGCGCTTGCAGCGGTGCATCAATCTCACCTTCTGGCGCGGGGATGGTGTGCACCAGGCGCTCGAGCACCTCGTCAACGCCCATACCGCTCTTGGCGCTGCAGGCCACGGCGTCGGTGGCATCGATACCGATGATCTTCTCGATCTCGTCCTTGACGCGGTCCGGGTCGGCCTGGGGCAGGTCCATCTTGTTCAGGACCGGCATGACCTCCAGGCCCTGCTCGATGGCGGTGTAGCAGTTGGCTACGGACTGGGCCTCCACGCCCTGACCGGCGTCAACCACCAGCAGTGCCCCTTCACAGGCCGCCAGCGAACGCGAAACTTCGTAGGTGAAGTCGACGTGGCCGGGGGTATCGATGAAGTTCAGCTGGTAGGTCTTGCCGTCCTGCGCCTTGTAGTGAAGCGTGACGCTGTGGGCCTTGATGGTGATACCGCGCTCACGCTCCAGGTCCATGGAATCGAGCACCTGGGCTTCCATCTCGCGCGCCGACAGGCCACCGCACATCTGGATGAAACGGTCAGCCAGCGTCGACTTGCCATGGTCGATGTGGGCGATGATGGAGAAATTGCGGATATGACTCAAATCACTCACGGGTCAACACTCGAAAAGGCTGCGAGCCGGACGCCCGCCGAAAAATAGCCGGGAATTGTACCTTAAGCTGCTGGGTTATGGGAGATTCCTCTGTCCGACTGTACACAGCAATCATTCCGGCAATTGTGAAGATTCATGAAAAAGGGCAGCCGAAGCTGCCCTTTCGCCTTGCGAAACTGCTTATTCAGCAAGCTTGAAAGTGATGAAGCTGGCACGGCCCTGACGCAGTACGCGCATCGACACGGAACGATTCTTCGGCAGTTCCTTGGCGATTTCGGTGAATTCCTTGGCCGAACCGATGGCCTGGTTGTTCAGATGGCTGATGACATCACCAGGGCGCAAGCCGATCATGGCTGCCGGGCCATCCTGCACTTCCTTGATGACCACGCCACCTTTGAGCTCCAGGGATTTTTTCTGCTCGGCGGTCAGGTCGGCGACCGATACACCCAGGCGGTTGCTGCTGCGCTCGGCGCTGCCTTCGGTGCCAGCGCCAATGTCAACGTCGTCATCCGGCAGCGCGCCGACGCTGATGTCCAGGTTCTGGCGCTTGCCATTGCGGATGATTTCCAGCTTGGCCTTCTCGCCATCCTTGAGGCCGCCTACCAGGTGCGGCAGATCGGCCGACATGACGATTGGCTGGCCGTTCATGCTGAGGATCACGTCGCCCACCTGCAGGCCGCCTTTGGCTGCCGGGCCGTTTTCCAGCACCTGGGCCACCAGGGCGCCCGCCGGCTTGTCCAGGCCGAACGATTCAGCCAGGTCCTTGTTGACCTCCTGAATCACCACGCCCAGCCAGCCGCGGCTGACCTTGCCGTCTTTCTTCAGCTGGTTGGAGACATCGATCGCCACATCAATCGGGATGGCGAACGACAGGCCCATGAAACCGCCAGAACGGGTGAAGATCTGCGAGTTGATCCCCACCACTTCGCCTTTCATGTTGAACAGCGGGCCGCCGGAGTTACCCGGGTTGATGGCCACGTCGGTCTGGATGAACGGTACGTAGGTGTCATTGGGCAGGGTCCGGCCCTTGGCGCTGACGATACCTTTGGTCACCGAA
Organism: Pseudomonas sp. yb_2; assembly: GCF_043103905.1. Taxonomy (NCBI): domain Bacteria; kingdom Pseudomonadati; phylum Pseudomonadota; class Gammaproteobacteria; order Pseudomonadales; family Pseudomonadaceae; genus Pseudomonas; species Pseudomonas sp. yb_2. The sequence continues at coordinate 74,089 of NZ_JBICKH010000017.1, forward strand.
TGGTCGAAGCCGAACGGCGAACCGATGGCCAGTACCCACTCGCCCACCTTGAGCTTCTCGGAGTCACCCAGTTTCACCGTTGGCAAATTCTTGCCATCGACCTTCAGCAGCGCCACGTCAGTGCGCGGGTCGGTGCCGACCAGCTTGGCCTGGAGCTCGCTACGGTCCGACAGGCGGACGATGATCTCGTCGGCATCGGCCACCACATGGTTATTGGTGAGCACGTAGCCATCACTGGAAATGATGAAGCCCGAGCCCAGCGACTGCGCCTCGCGCTGGCGGTCGCCGCGCGGCGAACGGGGCTGCTGGGGCATGTTGCGCTCGAAGAACTCGCGGAACATCGGCGGCAGGCCTTCCAGATCCGGCATCTGGTTTGCGGCGATCCGGCGGTCAGGCAGCTTCTGCTTGGTACTGATGTTGACCACCGCCGGCGAAGCCTGCTCCACCAGGGTGGTGAAGTCCGGCAGGGCTTCCTCGGCCTGGGCGGCGACTACTTGGCCGAGCATCAGCACAGCAGCGAACATCATTAGGTAGGATTTCAAGCGTGGTATTGACATACGACTCCCGTCACAACGAGCGGTAGTTTGGAAAGACCCCTGCACAACGCAGAAAAGGCCAGGCTCTTCAAAGCCTGACCTATAGAAAATTTGCCGATGGATTGCAAATGACAATGCTTTAATTTCATTTCAGGCGTATGCCCACCTGCCTTGGCTCGGCACGCAAAAGCGCGCCATTACTGGCGCGCCTGGGCATCCTGGGGGCGCATCGACAGGGCGACGCGTTCTGCCGTACCCAGCGGAATTTCGCCAACCACGGTCACCATCACTTTGCCCTTGGGTGTATTCAGGCGACGCGAGACTGCCGAGGTCGGGCCTAGCTGGGTGCGCATGTCGGTGCCGCCATCATCGCTCACTTGCTCGATGAACACCGAAAAACGCGCCAGGCCGTCGTCATACATCAGGCTGCTGACCGAACTGTTGTGCTTGGGATCACGGCGTACCGAGCTGTTGACCAGCTCGAAACCGGGTGGCAGCCAGTCCGAACGCCAACCCGCGACGGCATCATTGCTGCCGGCTGCCACATGCTGCACTGGCTTGCAGGCAGCACCTGGGCGCAAGTCTGCGTCGCTGGGTATTTCATCGGTATCGAGACGGGTCATCTGGAAGCGTTCCAGCAACTGCCCCTTGTCGTTGAGCATCAACGAACGCAGCGGCAAACCCGAGTGACGGTCCAGGTGCAATTCGAACGCATAGCGATGCTGGTCGCGTGGCGTGAGCGTAATGATCACGGCATCGCGCCCGGCGACCCGTGACTTGCCTGCCACACTCAAATCGTACCAACCCATCAGTTTCAGCGGATCAAGCACACGCGGTGCGGTATCCGGCGGCGCCGTGACACCGCTGGCCAAGGCCCCGCTGACACATTCCACCTTGCCATCCACGCGCACGATTTCCTGGGCGGCGCCATCAAGCTGCAACAGCCGCTCGCTGACCTTGCCGTCGTCGACCCTGTGCCAGATGTCGTGGGAGGAGAAACTGCCGTTGCGTTCGTAGACGAACGACCCTTGATAGCTCTGTTTTTGCTCGGCCTGTGCCAGCTTGTTCAGCCACTCACTCGCCTCAGGCGAAGAATTGGCCGCCAATGCTGGCACCGTCATGCAGCTGCCAATCAGCAGCGACAAGAGAGGTAGCGCGCGCATGATCCTCCTTACTTAACGGTTTTCCAGGCTGGCGGCGCGGGCATACGGCAATGCGGTTTCAGTGCCCTTGAGCGCAGATTCCTGGGCATGCTGGCGCAGGTAGCCTGGCAGACGCTGATCCCAGCCGGCCTGGTTCTGCAGCACGCCATTGGCCATTGGCCCGGTCGGTTGCTCACTGCTTTCACTATAGCCTGCCAAAACGGCCGGGCCTTGCGCTTGTGGCACACTCAGGCCCTGTTGGACAGGCTGCTGGGCAGCAAGCTCTGCACCCGTGATTTCGTCCTGGTTGTACATACGCACACCGGCCAGTACCGCGACGGTAACCGAGGCGGCTACCGCCAGACGGCCAATGCTGCGCCAAGGGCCTTTCTTGACCTTGGCTGGCACGGCTTCGTCGGCCAGCGCCGCGGACACCGCCGAGGCGATATCCAGGTTAGGCAGCAGCAGTTCCTTGTGCATGGCTGCACGGGCAACCTGGTAACGCGACCAGGTGGCACGGGTTTCGGCGTCGTCGACGGCGTTCAACACCCGACGCAGTTCCAGTTCATCCGCTTCGTTATCCATCACCGCGGACAGCGATTCCTGCAAAGCTTCACGACTCATGGCGGTTCCTCTCTTGGCGCTGTCGCCGCTGTCTCAGGTTTCCTGCAACAACGGCTGCAGGGCTTTATCTATGGCCTCCCGAGCGCGGAAGATTCGAGAGCGCACGGTACCCACCGGACATTGCATGACACTGGCAATGTCTTCGTAACTCAGCCCGTCGAACTCGCGTAGCGTCAATGCCGTACGCAGGTCTTCGGGCAGTTGCTGGATGGTGCGATGGACAGTGCCTTCGATTTCATCCCGCAACAACGAGCGCTCTGGGGACTCGAGATCCTTGAGACCATGATCGCCGTCGTAAAACTCCGCATCCTCGGAGCTCACATCACTGTCTGGCGGCCGTCTTCCACGGGACACCAGGTAGTTCTTCGCCGTGTTGATGGCGATGCGGTACAGCCACGTATAGAACGCACTGTCGCCGCGGAAGTTGCCAAGCGCACGGTAGGCCTTGATGAAGGCTTCCTGTGCTACATCCTGGGCCTCGTGGGTATCGTGGACAAACCGCACGATCAACCCGAGAATCTTGTGCTGATACTTCAGCACCAACAGATCGAAAGCTCGCCTGTCGCCGCGCTGAACGCGCTCGACAAGCTGCTGATCCTCTTCCTGGGTTAGCATGAACACTCCTCAGTGAACTCGAAGGAGCGTTGCATCAGCCATCGTTCAGGCTTGCAACCATAGACTCGGGCTTTGCGCAAAAGTTCTCCCCTCCAAGCAAGTTTCCTGCAGCCCTTGGTCGGCTTGCACGGAAGACGCGGCGCGGTCACGGCCGGCTACGTCGATAATCAGGTTTCAAATACACAGGGGTAAGCCTGGAAAGGCCTGCCGCCCTGCGTCGCCGCGGCAAATTGTGGCGTACGGGCAGCCTTCATAGGATTTCCGGCCATGTCGGAAAGTTCCCACAAAGGTTGTCGCAACCTGGCAGGTAGCATGGAAATTGGCCACCCGGGGCTGCTATAAAGGCATCCCGACACGTTTAACGATAGTTTCACAATGCCATCCGCGCGTGACCATTGTGCCGTGCCCCTCCCAAAGATTACTAGTGTCCCGACATGAGCCAACAATTCCAACATGATGTCCTGGTGATCGGCAGCGGTGCCGCCGGTCTCAGCCTGGCACTTAACCTCCCCAGCCACCTTCGCGTTGCCGTATTGAGCAAGGGCGACCTGTCCAACGGCTCGACCTTCTGGGCCCAGGGCGGCGTCGCTGCAGTGCTGGACAACACCGATACTGTGCAGTCGCATGTCGAGGACACCCTCAATGCCGGCGGCGGGCTGTGCCATGAAGACGCAGTGCGCTTTACCGTCGAGCACAGCCGCGAAGCGATCCAATGGCTGATCGAGCAAGGCGTGCCCTTCACCCGCGATGAGCACTACAGCGTCGACGATGGCGGCTTCGAGTTCCACCTCACCCGTGAAGGGGGCCATAGCCACCGGCGCATCATCCACGCCGCCGACGCTACCGGCGCGGCAATCTTCACCACGCTGCTGGAACAGGCTCGCCAGCGCCCGAACATCCAGCTGCTGGAGCAGCGGGTGGCGGTCGACCTGATCACTGAACGCCGCCTGGGCCTGCCCGGCGAACGCTGCCTGGGCGCCTACGTGCTCGACCGCAACACCGGCGAGGTGGACACCTTCGGCGCGCGCTTCACCGTGCTGGCCACGGGCGGTGCGGCCAAGGTCTATCTCTACACCAGCAACCCCGATGGTGCCTGCGGCGACGGTATCGCCATGGCCTGGCGGGCCGGCTGCCGAGTGGCGAACCTGGAATTCAACCAGTTCCACCCGACCTGCCTGTATCACCCACAGGCCAAGAGCTTCCTGATCACCGAAGCCCTGCGCGGCGAGGGCGCCCTGCTGCGCCTGCCCAACGGCGAACGTTTCATGCCACGCTTCGACCCACGCGAAGAGCTGGCCCCACGGGACATCGTGGCCCGCGCCATCGACCACGAGATGAAGCGCCTGGGCGTGGACTGCGTATACCTGGACATCACTCACAAGCCTGCAGATTTCATCAAGAGCCACTTCCCCACCGTGTACGAGCGCTGCCTGGCCTTTGGCATCGATATCACCCGCCAGCCGATCCCGGTGGTGCCGGCGGCGCATTACACCTGCGGCGGGGTGATGGTCGACGACTGCGGCCACACCGATGTGCCTGGCCTGTATGCCATCGGCGAAACCAGTTTCACCGGCCTGCACGGCGCCAACCGCATGGCCAGCAACTCGCTGCTGGAATGTTTTGTGTACGGTCGCGCCGCCGCTGCCGACATCCAGGCGCACCTGGAGCAAGTGGCCATGCCCAAGGCCTTGCCCGGCTGGGACGCCAGCCAGGTGACCGACTCGGACGAGGACGTGATCATTGCGCACAACTGGGACGAACTGCGGCGCTTCATGTGGGACTACGTCGGCATCGTGCGCACCAGCAAGCGCCTGCAGCGGGCCCAGCACCGCATTCGCCTGCTGCTGGATGAAATCGACGAGTTCTACAGCAACTACAAGGTCAGCCGTGACCTGATCGAGCTGCGCAACCTGGCGCAAGTGGCCGAGCTGATGATCCTGTCAGCCATGCAGCGCAAGGAAAGCCGAGGGTTGCATTACACACTGGATTATCCAGGGATGCTGGACGAGGCCAAGGACACCATCCTTAACCCGCTCTGATATCGGCGTCGTGGCCTTCGCGGGCTCGCCCGCGAAGAAGCTAACCCGGTCTCGATCTATGCCCGGCTCACCGCAGCCCAGCGCCGCCGGCTGAACTTCAACCGCACCCGCAAGCGCCGATGCTCGTCAGCCCCTAGCGCATCCTGAGGTATACACTGGCTTTCCCCCAGCCAACGCCCCACCCGCTCAAAGCGCAAAACCACCAGCCGTGGCAACGCCACACTGTCCCGGCACAACCGAACCCGCTGCCACCCACAGGCACGACTGAACACCTGCCAGCCCCGCACATCACGGCGCAGGCCGACAACAGCATGCTCATGGGTCAACAGGATACGTCGGGGAATGGCCCAGCCAGCGTGGGCCGTGCAGGCGGCGACAACCGAAAAGGCCAACCACCCGGGCAGCGAGCTCGCCCACACGGCAAGCCACGCCAGAACCTGACAAGCGAGGTAGGCCGTCAGCAGCAGGCGCGAGCCTTGCCAACGGCACTCGAAGCACTCACTTGGGCTGGACACGGTCCAGAATGATGCGGACCATGCGCTGCAGTTCCGGGTCTTCGGACTCGGTGCGCTCCATGAACCAGCCGAACATGTCCTGATCCTCGCAGCTCAAGAGACGCACGTACAGTTCACGGTCGGTCTCATTGAGGGTGGGGTAGACTTCCTGGGTGAAAGGCACCAGCAGTACGTCCAGTTCCAGCATGCCGCGGCGGCTGTGCCAGAAAAGCCGGTTGAGTTCAGTTTGTTCGACCATGGGGCCCTCCTCGAATGGGCCGCCAGTATACAGCCAGGCGCGCGAAGCGACACCGGGCGTTGGTCTAGTCACCTACCTATTTTGTTACCGGCGTTCTATGATGGCCGCCAGTCTTTAGCCACCGCGATGACCCATGGCCGATTCCGCTTTCTTCTGCCCCCTGTCCCACGAGGGCATCCTCGCCGTCCGCGGCTCCGATGCAGGCAAGTTCCTGCAAGGCCAGCTGACCTGCAACATCAACTACCTCAGCCAGGAATACGCAAGCCTCGGCGCCCGCTGCATGGTCAAGGGGCGCATGCAGTCGAGCTTCCGCATAGTGCCCGAAGGCAACGGCTACTTGCTGGCCATGGCCAGTGAACTGCTCGACGCGCAACTGGCCGACCTGAAAAAGTACGCTGTGTTCTCCAAGGCCACGCTGACCGACGAAAGCAGCGCATGGGCACGCTTCGGCCTGCAAGGTGGCGACGCTGCACTGCAGGGGCTGGGGCTTGTCGTGCCCGCCGCCGCCGGTAGCACCGTGCGCCATGACGGGCTGATCGCGATCGCCGTGTCCGCCGGCCGGGTCGAGTTGTGGGTGCCGGCGGCTGACGCCGAGCCTGTACGCCAAGCCCTTGCCGCAGCGCTGCCCGAAGGCACGCTAAACGACTGGCTGCTGGGCCAGATTCGCGCAGGTATCGGCCAGGTCATGGGCCCAACCCGTGAGCTGTTCATCCCGCAGATGATCAACCTGCAGGCCGTCGACGGCGTCAGCTTCAAGAAAGGCTGCTACACCGGCCAGGAAATCGTCGCCCGCATGCAGTACCTGGGCAAACTCAAGCGCCGCCAGTACCGCCTGGCCCTGGACCAGCAGGCCATTCCGGCCCCGGGCGCCGAGATTTTCTCGCCCACCCATGGGTCGTCGGTCGGTGAAGTGGTCATTGCTGCCGGCAACGGCACGGGCTGCGAACTGCTCGCGGTGCTCAGCGCCGAGGCGGTGGAAGACGGCAACCTGCACCTGGGCAGCCTCGAAGGCCCGCGCCTGCAGGTGCTGACCCTGCCTTACGAACTGGACCGCGACCGGGAAATCCAGCGCTGACCAGCCTGCCCCACCCCTGTGGCGGGGCCGCACCACCACTGCGGTAGACATGCCCATGAACAAGCTGGCCGAGTTGGTTCAAGCACAATTGCTCGACGCCATCGAAAAGGATGACCTGGTCCTGCCAACCCTGCCCGAGGTTGCCTTGAGCATCCGCGAGGCAGCGGAAGACAGCGAGATCAGCGTAGCGGCCCTGAGCAAGGTGATCGGCCGCGACGCGGCCCTGTCAGCGCGCCTGATCAAGGTCGTCAACAGCCCATTGCTGCGTGCTGCGGTCGAGGTGACCGACCTGCATACCGCCATCACGCGGCTAGGCATCAACTACAGCTGCAACCTGGCCATCGGCTTGGTGATCGAGCAGATTTTCCATGCCCGCTCGCCGGCAGTGGAGCAGAAACTGCGCGATATCTGGGCCAGTAGCCTGGAAGTGGCGGGCATCAGCTACGAAATCTGCCGCCGCTTCACACCTCTCAAGCCCGACCAGGCCACTTTGGGTGGGCTGGTCAACCAGATTGGCGCGCTGCCGGTACTCATCTATGCCGAAGAGCACAACGAACTGTTGTCCGACCCGGTTTGCCTGCATTACGTGATCGAGCAACTCCAGCCGGTGCTGGGGGACAAGATCCTCAAGGCCTGGGAGTTTCCGGAGCAATTGGTCCACCTGCCGAGCCAGGTTCATGACCTGGACCGCCAGACTGACAAGATCGATTACATCGACATCGTGCAGATCGCCCGCTGCATCAGTCAGCGCGGGCGTCACCGGCCATTGGCTGCGCTGCCGGCATACCGCCATCTGGGGTTGCCGTTTGGCACCGAGCTTGAGGTCGATGAACTGCTGGAGGCGCGGAGCATGTTGCGCTGAGCTGTAGCAGCCTGTGTCGCCCCTTTCGCGGGTGAGCCCGTGAAAGGGCGACACAGGCAAACCATCAATCCGCGATAAAGCTCACCCGCACCCGCAACCCGCCCTTCTCGCCATCATGCAGGCTCACTTGCGCCAGGTGCGCCCGACAGATCTCGCCAACGATCGCCAGCCCTAACCCACTGCCCTGCGCACTTCGCCGGTAGAACCGCTCGAACACCCGTTCGCGCTCGGCCACGGGAATACCTGGCCCGTCGTCTTCCACTTCCAGCACTGCCGGCGCCATTACCCGCAAAATCACATTGCCACCCGCTGGCGTATGCGCCAAGGCATTGTCCACCAGGTTGCTCAACAACTCGTTGAGCAATGTCGGCTCCCCCTTCAGCCACACCGGCGCCTCGGCCTCCAGCGCCAGCGCCACCCCGCGCTTGTGCGCCAAAGGCGCCATGGCCATGCCCAGCTCGCGGGCCAACTGACTCAAGTCCAGACGCTGCGCACCGCCTTCGGCAATCGCCCGTGCGCCATTCTCGACCCGCGCCAGGGACAACAGCTGGTTGGCCAGGTGGGTCAGCCTGTCGGTGCCCTGGGCTGCCGACTCCAAGGTCTGCCGCCACTCCTGCGGCTCGGCCGAGCGCAAGCCCAGCTCGACCCGTGCCTTCAACGCCGCCAGCGGCGTTCGCAGTTCGTGGGCCGCGTCGGCAATGAACTGCGCCTGGCGCTCGAACTGGCCACGCAAGCGCTCGGTAAAGTGGTTCAAGGCGCGCACCAGCGGGCCCAGCTCGCGCTGTACCTGCACCACCGGCAACGCTCGCAAGTCGTCCGGCTGGCGTTCTTCCACCGCTGTGCGCAGGCGCTCCAACGGCCGCAACGCGGCACTCACGGCAAACCACACCATCACCAACGCCCCCAGTGCCAGCATGCCCAGGCGCAGCAGGGTATCGGCCATCAACCCTCGGGCCATGCGCACCCGCGCTTCCTCGGTTTCGGCTACGCGAATCTCTGCCATGCCGTTCATGTTCGGCTCGCTGACCGGCTTCAGCAGGCTGACCACACGAACGTCCTGGCCCAGGTAAGTGGCGTTGTAGAACCGTGCCAATGCCGGATAGTCATCGGTGCGCGGCGTACCCGGCGGCGGTGGCGGCAGGTTCTCGTAGCCAGAAATCAGCCTTTGCTTGATATCCAGCACCTGATAGTAAATGCGCCCCGCACTGTCATAGGCGAACGTGTCCAGCGCCACGTAAGGCACATCCGCGCTCAACGAACCATCGCGCTGCGACAGGCCCGCGGCGATGGTTCTCGCCGAAGCCAGCAGGGTGCGGTCGTAGGCAGTGTCGGCGGCCTCGCGGCCATTCCAGTAGGCGCTAAGGCCGCTGGCCAGCATCAGCACCACCAGCAACAGCGCCAAATTACCCAGCAAGCGCCCGCGCAGGCTGCCGTTGTCACGCATCGCGGTGCTCAAGCAAATAGCCCAGACCGCGGAAAGTGACGATGGCCACAGCGTGCCCGTCGAGCTTCTTGCGCAGCCGGTGAATGTAGATTTCGATGGCGTCAGGGCTGGCCTCTTCGTCCAGGCCAAACACCTGGGCAGCCAGCTGCTCCTTGCTCATCACCCGGCCCGGGCGAGCGATCAGCGCTTCCAGCACGCTCTGCTCGCGCGAGGTCAGCGTCAGGTTGTCGTCACCGAGGGTGAAGCGACGGGTGTCCAGGTCATACACCAGCGGCCCACAGCGTTGCTGGCGCTCGCCACCGAGCACACTGCGGCGCAGCAAGGCCTTGACCCGCGCCTCCAGCTCGGTCAGCTCAAACGGCTTGGCCAGATAATCGTCGGCGCCCAGGTTCAGGCCATGGACCCGGTCCTTGACGTCACTGCGCGCAGTCAGCATCAGCACCGGCAAGGTCTTGCCACGACCTCGCAAGCGCGCCAATACCTCAAAGCCGTCCATGCGCGGCAGGCCGACATCCAGCACGGCCACGGCGTATTCCTCACTGGCCAGCGCCAGGTCGGCAGCCACGCCGTCATGCAGCACATCCACGGTCAGGCCATGGCTTTTCAAGGCCAGGGCCACGCTTTCGGCCAGTTGCAGGTGGTCTTCGACCAGTAGCACACGCATCGGATTCTCCCTGCTCGGGTGGGACGGTGGCGCGGAGTGTACCGCTGTCACCACGCCTGTGAAGCCCCTCGTGACAAACCTTTCACGCTGAAAGGTTAGCGAAAGGTTCGTTGCCTAGCATCGCACCACGGTCGCCCTTCGCGCCGAAAAAAGCACCAGCAAGGTGCAACGAATAAGAACAATAAACGGAGTCATCGACGATGCTGTCATCGCAGCCGCAGGCGTTCGCGCCTACCCGTTCCTTTATCGCTCGCCCCTCGGCCATCGCCAGCGCCCTCGCGCTTGCCGGTGTCGCCCCGATGAGCCAGGCCGCCTTCTTCGAAGACAGCACGGCCACCTTCGAAACCCGCAACATGTACTTCAACCGCGACTTCCGCGACGGCACCAGCGCGCAGCAATCCAAGCGCGATGAATGGGCCCAGGGCTTCATCCTCAATTTCGAGTCTGGCTACACCGATGGCACCGTGGGCTTTGGCCTGGACGCGTTGGGCATGCTCGGCATCAAGCTCGACTCCAGCCCGGACCGTGCCAACAGCGGCCTGCTGCCGACCCACGATGACGGCAAGGCTGCCGACGAGTACTCCAAGCTGGGCCTGACCGGCAAGGTGAAGATCTCCCAGACTGAACTCAAGATCGGCACCCTGATCCCCGAACTGCCGACCCTGCAGCCCAACGATGGGCGTATCCTGCCGCAAACCTTCGAAGGTGGCCTGCTCACCTCCAAGGAGATCAAGGGCCTGACCTTCACTGGTGGCCGCATAGACAAAGCCAAGGACCGCAACGACACCAACTGGGAAGACCTGGCGCTGAACAACAAGAACGGCCGCTTCGGTGGCACCTTCAGCGCTGACAACCTGGCCCTGGCGGGGCTCGACTACCAGTTCACCGACCGCATCACCGGCAGCTACCACTTCGCCCAGCTCGACGATATCTACCGCCAGCACTTCATCGGCATGGTCGCCACCCAACCCTGGGGCCCGGGCACCCTGGGTGCCGACCTGCGCCTTGCCATGAGCGACGACGCCGGTGCAGCCAAGGCCGGCAACATCGACAACACCACCGTCAACGGCATGCTCAGCTATGCCCTGGGCGGGCACAAGGTCAGCGCCGCCTGGCAGCAGTTGTCTGGCGAAAGTGCCTTCCCGTATGTGGATGGCGCCGACCCGTACCTGGTCAACTTCGTCCAGATCAATGACTTCGCCGGGGCCGACGAACGCTCCTGGCAGGCGCGCTACGACTACAACTTCGCCGCGCTCGGCGTGCCGGGCCTGACCTTCATGACCCGTTACATCAGCGGTGACAACGTCAGCCGTGCTGCCGGTGGCGAAGGCAAAGAGTGGGAACGCAACACCGAACTGAAGTACGTGGTACAAAGCGGCCCGTTGAAGAACGTCGCCGTGCGTCTGCGCAACGCCACCTTCCGCTCCAACTTCGCCCGTGACGCGGATGAAGTGAGGCTGTTGGTCAGCTACAGCGTGGCGCTGTGGTAACCCCATAGCGGTAATCCGATAACAACAACACTCACGGAGATCGACGATGACCTTTTCACTGCGCCGCCTCGTCCTCGCTACCGGCTGCCTGCTGTTGGCCGGCAACGCCCTCGCTGCAGAACCGAAACGCCCCGAATGCATCGCTCCCGCCTCACCCGGCGGTGGCTTCGACCTGACCTGCAAGCTGGTGCAAAGCGCACTGGTACAAGAAAAGATCCTCAGCAAGCCGATGCGCGTCACCTACATGCCCGGCGGGGTCGGCGCGGTCGCCTACAACGCCGTGGTCGCCCAGCGCCCGGCAGACGCCGGCACGCTGGTGGCCTGGTCCAGCGGCTCGCTGCTTAACCTGGCCCAGGGCAAGTTCGGCCGTTTCGACGAAAACGCGGTGAAATGGCTGGCTGCCGTCGGCACCAGCTACGGTGCCATCGCAGTGAAGAGCGACTCGCCCTACAAGACACTTGATGACCTGGTCGCAGCGCTGAAGAAAGACCCGAGCAAGGTAGTGATCGGTTCCGGCGGCACCGTCGGCAGCCAGGACTGGATGCAGACCGCGTTGATCGCCAAGGCCGCTGGCATCAACCCGCGCGACCTGCGCTACGTGGCCCTGGAGGGCGGCGGCGAAATCGCCACGGCATTGCTGGGCGGCCACATCCAGGTCGGCTCTACCGACATTTCCGACTCCATGCCGCACATCCAGAGCGGCAACATGCGCATCCTCGCGGTGTTCTCTGAAAACCGGCTGAACGAGCCGGAAATGAAAGACATCCCTACTGCCAAGGAGCAGGGCTACGACATCGTCTGGCCGGTGGTGCGCGGCTTCTACCTGGGGCCAAAAGTGAGCGACGAGGACTACGCCTGGTGGAAGGCCTCGTTCGACAAGATGCTGGCCTCCGAGGACTTCGCCAAGCTGCGAGACCAGCGCGAGCTGTTCCCGTTCGCCATGACCGGCGAAGAGCTGGACGGCTATGTGAAGAAGCAAGTGGCTGACTACAAGGCGCTGGCCAAGGAATTCGGCCTGATCCAGTAAGCCTGTCGGACTCACCACCACTCCTGTGGGAGCGGCCTTGTGTCGGGATCGGGCGCGAAGCGGCCCCTGGCACAGCCGATACGATGCTTCGTACAGATCGCATCGGCAGGTTTAGCGGCCGCTTCGCGCCCGATCGCGACGCAAGGCCGCTCCCACAGGATTTGCATTTCACTTGAGCAATCCCAACGAGGATTCCCCAATGATCCTTCAACGCATTTTCGCCTTGGCCCTGCTGGCGATGTGTGCCGCCCTGGCCGTGATGGCCTGGCCCTATCAGGCTGCATTCTCCTATGAACCGGTGGGCCCGCGCGCTTACCCGCTGCTGGTGCTCGGCCTGATGGGGCTGGGCCTGCTGTACCTGGTGTTCCGCCCAACGCCCATCGTGCGCAAGGATGACGAACCGGAACTGGACCGCGAGACCCTGATCAAGATCACCGCCTGTGTCGGCCTGCTGATCGTCTTCGCCGCCACTTTCGAAGCGCTCGGCTTCATCCTCAGCGCCATCCTGGTCGGCCTGCCCATGGCTCGGCTGTACGGTGGCCGCTGGCTGCAAAGCGCCATTGTGGTGGCCGGCATGAGCATTTTCCTCTACTGGCTGTTCGACCGCGTGATGGACGTGCCCCTGCCCCTTGGCCTGCTGAGCGTACTGGAGAACTGACATGGATACCTTGAGCTACCTGGGCCAGGGCTTCGGCATTGCCCTGTCCCCTTACAACCTGGTCACCGCCCTCTCCGGCACCTTGATCGGCACCGTGGTCGGCCTGCTGCCGGGCCTGGGCCCGATCAACGGCGTGGCCCTGCTGATCCCCATCGCCTTTGCCCTCGGCCTGCCGCCGGAATCGGCGCTGATCCTGCTGGCCGCAGTGTACCTGGGCTGCGAATATGGCGGGCGTATCAGCTCGATCCTGCTGAACATCCCGGGCGAAGCCTCGACCGTCATGACCACCCTCGATGGTTACCCGATGGCCCGCCAGGGCCTGGCCGGTGTTGCCCTGTCGCTGTCGGCCTGGAGTTCGTTCATCGGCGCCTTCATCGCCACCTGCGGCATGGTGCTGTTCGCCCCGCTGCTGGCGAAATGGGCCATCGCCTTCGGCCCGGCGGAGTACTTTGTGCTGATGGTGTTCGCCATCGTCGCGTTGGGTGGCATGGCCGGTGACAAACCACTGAAAACCTTCATTGCCGCTCTCATCGGCCTGTTCCTCTCGGCGGTCGGCATCGACGCCAACAGCGGCGTGTACCGCTTCACCGGTGACAGCGTGCACCTGGCCGACGGCATTCAGTTCGTGGTCCTCGTGCTGGGCCTGTTCTCCATCAGCGAAATCCTCCTGCTGCTGGAAAAGACCCACCATGGCCACCAGGCGGTCAAGGCTACCGGCCGTATGCTGTTCAACTTCAAGGAAGCGGCCTCGGTGTTCCTGGTCAACATCCGTTGCGGCCTGCTTGGTTTCATCATGGGTGTTCTACCCGGCGCCGGCGCAACGCTGGCCAGCGCCGTGGCCTACATGACCGAGAAACGCATGGCCGGGGAAAGCGGCAAGTTCGGCAAAGGCGATGCCCGTGGCCTGGCAGCCCCGGAAACTGCCATTGGTGCGTCCTGCTGTGGCGCCCTGGTGCCGATGCTGACCCTGGGTGTCCCGGGCTCTGGCACCACGGCCGTGATGATCGGCGCCCTGACCCTGTACAACATCACCCCTGGCCCACTGCTGTTCGAACAGCAGCCAGATATCGTCTGGGGCCTGATCGCCTCGCTGTTCGTCGCCAACATCATGTTGGTAATCCTCAACATCCCGATGATCCGCATCTTCACCCGCATCCTCGCCGTGCCAAACTGGGCGCTGGTGCCGGTGATCGCCATCATCACCGCGATCGGCGTTTACGCCGTGCATGCCACTACCTTCGACCTGTTCCTGATGGTCGGCATCGGCATCATGGGCTACATCATGCGCAAGCTGGACTTCCCACTGTCGCCGATTCTGCTGGGCTTCATCCTCGGCGGGCTGATGGAGCAGAACCTGCGTCGGGCGCTGTCGATCTCCAACGGCGAACTGGGCATCCTCTGGTCGAGCCCGATCAGCATGGGCATCTGGGCGCTGGTAGTGGTAATGCTCGCCCTGCCGCTGCTGCGCATCTGGCGCAAACGCAGCCTGCAGCGCCGGGCCCTGGCCGATGCCTGATCGGTCGTTGCCATTGTTCGTCGCGACCGGGCTGGTCGGCCTTGCTGGCGGTTTTGCCGCCAGCAAGGTCGGCTGGCCTTTGCCATGGATGGTCGGTTCATTGCTGGCGATCATCCTGGTGCGCTGCCTGACGCGTTGGCAGCTTTCGGAAATCCCCAACGGCCGCAAGTGCGGGCAGTGGATCATCGGCATCGGTATTGGCCTGCACTTCACCCCCGCGGTGATCGAGCAGGTGGCCAGCCATTTCGCGCTGATTTTCTTCGGTGCGTTGTTCACCACCCTGTCCAGCGTGATCAGCGTATGGCTGCTGCGGCGAACCGGCGAAGACCGCGCCACCGCGTTCTTTGCCAGCATGCCAGGCGGTTCGGGAGAGATGGTCAACCTTGGGGCGCGCAATGGCGCGGTGCTCAGCCAGGTGGCGGCAGCGCAGAGCTTGCGTGTGCTGGCAGTGGTGCTTTGCGTGCCGGCGCTGTTCAAGTTTCTGCTGGGTGACGGGGTACCACTGAACCACACCGGTAGCGTGAGCTGGGGCTGGCTGGCATTGATTGCGCCCTTGGGTGTTGCCGTTGCCTTGCTCTGGCAGCGCTTGCGCCAGCCCAACCCCTGGCTGTTCGGGCCATTGCTGGTAGCGGCTACGGTCAGCCTGGCCGGCAACCTGCAGATCGCCCTGCCCAATGGCGCCAGCCAGATCGGCCAGTGGCTCATCGGCAGCGGCCTGGCCTGTCACTTCAACCGCGCGTTCTTCCGCCGCGCACCGTCGTTCCTGGGGCGCACCTTGATGGCCACGGCGTTGTGCATGGCGATTGCCGCCAGTGCCGCGTGGCTGCTGAGCATGATGACTGCACTGGACTTGCGTTCGCTGACACTGGGGATGATGCCTGGCGGGATCGCCGAAATGAGCCTCACGGCCGAAACGCTGCAATTGTCAGTGCCGCTGGTGACGGCGCTGCAGGTGATGCGCCTGATCCTGGTGTTGTTTCTTGCAGAACCGCTCTTCCGGTTGTGGGACAACAGGCATTCGAGCTGCAAGTACCCTGAAGATAGATAGTTACCACTTGCCCAATGCCCGGGTGAATAGAGTCGGATTGCTGCCCTGATCGCCAGCAAACCCACACTTCCCGGCATTCAAGAGGTAATGATGAAAGTTCGTCTTTCTTGCAACTATCGCTCGGCTATTGCCTGGGCATGCCTTGCCATCAGCGCAGGCAGCCTTGCCGCAGAGTCACCTGCCCCCGTCCAGATCAACGTCGTGGCTATCAATGATCTCCACGGCTACCTGGAACCCAACCCCCAGGACTACGCTGGCGCGCAAGGCGCTACCCGCCTGACCTACGGCGGCATCGCCACACTCGGTGCCATGCTCGATGAACTGCGAACGCAGGACCCCGATCTGCTGTTCATCGGGGCTGGCGACTTGATAGGGGGCAGCCCCGCCATTTCTGCGCTGTGGGCTGACGAGCCTGTGCTTGAGGCCTTGAACGCGATGGGCATGGTCGTCAGCGCATCCGGGAACCACGAACTGGATGCAGGCAAGGCCGAGTTTCTTCGTCAGATCCACGGAGGATGCGAGTCGACGCGCCCTGAAAAGGCTTGCAAGTTTCGCGGCAACTATCCAGGAAGTGGCTTCCCTTACATAGCGTCCAACCTGATCGATACCACTACGGGCAAGCGCTTGCTACCGGCCTATCACATTGAGCAGGTAAAAGGGGTGAAGATAGCGTTCGTCGGTGCAGTGCCGCGCAACATGGAAAAAGTGGTCTCGGCCAGAGCATTCGCAGGGCTCAAGGCCACGGATGAAGCGCAAGCCATCAATGACGTGATTCCGGAGCTCAAGGCCAAGGGTGTGAATGCAATCATTGCGGTCATGCACCAGGGAGGGGATACCGCCGAGCCGTTCGACACGCAGGATTGCAGCCAGCTAAGTGGCACGATCGTCGACGTGGCGAAGCGGCTGGATCCTGCGGTAGATGCCGTCATCAGCGGCCACTCGCATGCCAGCTATCAATGCAAGGTGGGTGACTTGAGCATCACTCAGGCTGGCAAGTACGGCCACTTCCTGACTCAGTTGAAGTTGCAGGTAACGCCAGGCACCCATCACGTCACGAACATCACCGCCCGCAATATTCCTGCTGACCCACAGAACTACCTGCCCAATGCCCAGTTGGCGGGTTTGCTAGAGGAAGTGCGTCAGCGGTCCGGGGAAAAATTGCTCGAACCCATAGGACGCATCTCGACGGCAGAACTTGACCGCAAAGAAAATGCCGCCGGTGAAACAACCTTGGGGAATCTGGTCACGGATGCACAATTGGCCATGACCCAGGCGTTCAATACCCAGGTTGCCTTTCTCAACCTGGGAGGGCTGCGCAGTGATCTTATCCAGCCTGCCGATAGCGACCTGACCTACGAACAATTATTCGCCGTACAACCGTTCAATAACCCACTGGTGGTTCAGGAACTGACAGGCAAGCAGATTACCGAACTGCTCAACCTTCAATGGAACAGGGGCAGTTTCAATCCGCTGCAAGTATCGAAGGGTTTTCATTATGAGTGGGATGGTTCACGGCCTGTCGGCAGCCGTGTCGTCGAGGGGAGTGTGCGTCTTCACGGCAAACCCGTTGAGCCGTTGACCCATTATCGCGTCGTCAGCAACCTTTTCCTGGCCGATGGTGGCGGTGGCTTGGCCACTTTCAAAGAAGGAAGGCGACGCCAGGACACCGGCATCACCGACCTTGAAGCCTTGGTGGAGTACGTGCGCCAGAACCATGAGCGGGGGATTGCCATTGGCCAGCGCAGCGAGCCGCGCATGAGCATGACGCCCTGAGCGATTGCGTACCCCACCGCGGTTTCTCACAGCGGGGGCAGTGCCCAGTCGATGGGCCCGAGCCCCCGCTGCTCGAGGAAGCTGTTGGCACGGCTGAAATGCCCGCAACCGATGAACCCGCGATACGCCGACAGCGGCGAAGGATGAACCGACTTCAAAACCAGATGCTTGGTACCGTCGATCAGCTTCTGCTTGCTCTGTGCATGCGCCCCCCATAGCAGGAACACCACGTTCGGGCATTGCTCACTGACCACCTGGATAATCCTGTCGGTAAACAATTCCCAGCCTTTCTTGGCATGCGACGCGGCATTGGCGCGCTCGACGGTCATGGTCGTGTTGAGCAACAGAACGCCTTGTTCCGCCCAGCTCTGGAGGTAGCCGTGGCTGGGGATCGGGATGTTCAGGTCGCGCTGCAGCTCCTTGTAGATATTGACCAGCGACGGTGGCGTGGCCACGCCCGGTTGCACCGAGAAGCACAATCCATGTGCCTGGCCCGGCCCGTGGTACGGGTCCTGACCGAGGATGACCACCTTCACCTGGTCCAGCGGTGTCGAATTGAGCGCATTGAAGATCAGCGGCCCTGGCGGGTAGATCTCCTTGCCGGCAGCGTACTCGCCACGCAGGAACTCGCGCAGCTGGTGCATGTAAGGCTGGTCGAATTCACCGCGCAATGCGGCCTTCCAGCTGGGTTCGAGTTTGATGCGATCGTCGTCAGTCATGGGGCCTTCCATAAACAATGGCGCGACACTAGGTAAGCCCTTCGCGCTTGTCAAACGATCCGACCGACGACCGGCATGATCGGCCAGGCAAGCCATACTTGAGCGATGACTTGCGAGAGGTAGTCCATGACCATTCACTGCGAGGTACTCACCGGCGTCGATGGCGCCCGCATCGGCATCGCCACCCTGGATGCGCCCAAGGCGCTCAATGCCCTGAACCTGCCGATGATCGAGGTGCTGGGCGAACAACTGCATGCCTGGGCCCGCGACCCGGGTATCGTCTGCGTGCTGCTGCGCGGCAACGGGGCAAAAGCCTTTTGCGCAGGCGGCGATGTCCGTGCGCTGGCGCAAGCCTGCCGCGACCACCCCGGCAGTGTCCCACCGCTGGCGGCCTCCTTCTTCGCCGCCGAATACCGCCTGGACTTTGCCCTGCACACCTACCCCAAACCGTTGTTGTGCTGGGGCCATGGGCATGTGCTGGGTGGTGGCATGGGGCTGCTGCAAGGCGCCAATGTACGTATCGTCACCCCCAGCAGCCGGCTGGCCATGCCGGAAATCAGCATCGGCCTGTACCCTGACGTAGGCGCCAGTTGGTTCCTGGCCCGACTGCCGGGCAAGCTCGGTTTGTTCTTCGGCCTGACAGGTGCGCCGATCAATGCCCGCGATGCCCTTGACCTGGGCCTGGCTGACCGTTTTCTGGGCGAGCACCAGCAAGAGGCCTTGATCGAGGAGTTGCTGCAACTGAACTGGCAGGAGCAGACCGCCATACAACTGAACAGCCTGCTCAAGGCCGAGCAGCATCGTGCCTGCGCCGAGCTGCCTGATGCCCAGTGGCTGCCACGACGGCATGAGATCGATCAGTTACTCGACGTGGCGGATGCGGCTTCAGCCTGGCGCGCGCTGGAAAGGCTCAAGCAGCATGACGACCCATTGCTGGCAGATGCCGGCCACCGTCTGCATGAGGGTTGCCCGCTGACGGCGCATCTGGTCTGGGAGCAGATTCGCCGGGCGCGGTACCTGTCGTTGGCGCAGGTGTTCCAGATGGAATACAGCATGAGCCTGAACTGTTGCCGCCACCCTGAATTCAGTGAAGGCGTGCGCGCTCGCCTGCTGGACAAAGACAACCAGCCGCGCTGGCACTGGCCTGATGTGGCGCAAGTGCCGGCGGCGGTAGTCGAGGCGCATTTTGCCAAGGCGTGGGAAGGGCGGCACCCGTTGGCGGATGTGGGTTAGCCTGCTGGTCCGGGGGCTGCTTTTCAGCCCCCGCCTCCGCTCAGCTAGCGCTGCCAGTTTCCTCCTCGCCCCTGCCCGCCCCGCACGTCCCAGCGCCCGCGGTGGTCAACCTGCCGATTGGAGTGCCGGTCGCCCTGCCGGTAACGCTGGCTGTCATTGCGATAGTCATGGCGATCCCGGTCCTGCCGGTAGTCTTGCCGCTGGCGATTGCCGTAGTCATAGCGCGGGTTGCCATGCCACTGGTTCATCCTCGGCTGCGGATAGGGCCGGTAATGGGGCAAAGGGGCCGACCGATTGTAGTAACGGGGAGCAGGCTGATAGTAGTAGCGCGGCGCAGGCGCTACATAGTACCGGTCATAGCGGTAATACCCCGGCGCCACATAGCGGTCGGTGGAGTAGTAGTCCGAACGGTAGTAGCCCCCGCGTTCATAGTACGGGGCGCAGGCCGAAGTCATCAGCCCCAGCAGGGCGATCAACAGGATTCGATAGGACATGGCGGCCTCCTGGACCGCTGGAGTGCCCGAACAGCGGCGCTGGCGAGCGTCGATACGAGATGCGTCAATCGACATTGACTAAGACAGCGGCGCGCAGGTGCAGTGCCATTTCTGCAATAACTTGATACAGCTGAAATAACCCTGAAAAACTTGCAGTCATTTGCTGGCCATCTCACTAGAATAAGCGGCTCGGCACACATCACGGGAAGATCATGCCCTTACGTTCCGCTCTGTTCTCGCAACGCTCGCTGATCGTTACCCTGCTCGTGTTACTGGCCTGCGGCTTCCTGGCCACCTCGCTGCTCAGCTACTTCTCCTCGCGCAGCGCCATCCGCGACGGCATCATCAATACCGAATTGCCGCTGACCTCCGACACTGTCTACTCGGAAATCCAGAAAGACCTGATCCGCCCGGTGCTGATCGCCTCGATGATGGCCCAGGACACCTTCCTGCGCGACTGGGTGCTGTCCGGCGAGCAGCATACCGAACGCATGACCCGCTACCTGAGCGAGGTCATGGGCAAACAGGACATCTTCACGTCCTTTTTCGTGTCCGATCGCACGCGGACCTACTACCAGGCCAAAGGCGTGCTCAAGCACGTCCAACCGGGCACCTGGCGTGATGCCTGGTATTTCCGTCTGCGTGAACTCAAGGCCCCTTATGAGATCAACGTCGACCTGGACATGGCCAACCAGGACAGCCTGACCGTGTTCATCAACTACCAGGTGCACGACTACCAGCAGCGCTTCATCGGCGCGGCAGGCGTAGGGCTGAGCGTATCGTCGGTGGTCAAGCTGATCGATCAGTACCAACGCCGCTACCAGCGCGCGGTGCTCTTCACGGATGCCAAGGGCAAGGTGCTGTTGACCGGCTCCGAGGGTGGCCCGCATGGCTTGCAAGTCGGCCAGTCACTTAAGGACAACCCTGAGCTGAAGGCCATGCTGGCCGAGCAGTTGGTGCCGGGCGAAGGCAGCCACGAGTACCATGACAGCGAAAACCACAGCCACTTTCTCAACGTTCGCCACCTGCCCGAACTGGACTGGTACCTGTTGGTGGACAAACGCGAAACCGGCGTCCTCGACCGCATTCGCCACGCGCTGTACCTGAACCTGGCGATCTGTACGATGATCACCCTGGTGGTGCTGGCACTGGTGCATGCCATGGTCCGCCGCCACCAGGCCAGCACCGAAGCCTTGGCCACGCTCGACAGCCTCACCGGCTTGTACAACCGGCGCAGCTTCGACCTGCTCGCCGCCCAGGCGCTGCGAGAAGCCAGGCGCGACAGTAGCCCACTGGTGGCCTTGCTGATCGATCTGGACCACTTCAAGGCGCTGAACGACAACCACGGCCACCTGGCAGGTGACGAAGTGCTACGCCAATTCGCCAATGTGCTGCAAGGCAGCCTGCGTCAGTCAGATATACTGTGCCGGTGGGGCGGTGAGGAATTCATCGTGCTGCTGCGCGAAGCTGAAGGCCGCCAGGCCATCGAGGTGGCAGAAAAAATCCGCCGACGCACCGAGCAGCTGACCTTCAGTTACGACAACCAGCCGCTGCGGCTGACCACCAGCATCGGCCTGAGCAGCCTGCAACCGGGGGATACCCTGCACGCCCTGCTGACCCGCGCCGACCGCGCGCTTTATCGTGCCAAGCAGGCTGGCCGCAACCGTGTCTGCAGTGAAACCCGCCATGAATGACAAGCAACACTGCCCCGCTTGCGGTGCCCTCAACCATTGCAGCCTGGCCGACCCACGCCGTGCCACCCAGGCGTGTTGGTGCTACAGCGTGACCATCGACCCGGCCGTGCTCCAGGCCTTGCCCGACGAGCTGCGCAACAAGGCCTGTCTGTGCCCGCGCTGCGCCGCCGTTGAAGAACAGCTCCGTCCATCCGCTGCCCACTGATCGTTGCCATGCGCCTTGACCGTTTCCTCGCCAACCTGCCCAGCTACAACCGCCAGAACGTTCGCCTGATGCTGGCGCAACGCCGCGTGCGAGTGGATGGCCAGGTAGTCAGCGACCCGCTGACCGACGTGCGTGAATTCAGCCGCGTAGAGCTGGACGAGCAACTGCTGCAGGCCGGCCGCCCGGCCCGCTACCTGATGCTGTACAAGCCCACTGGCTGCGTAAGCGCCACCCACGATCCGCAACACCGTACCGTTCTCGACCTGCTGCCAGCGGCATTGCGAGATGACCTGCACATAGCCGGGCGCCTGGATTTCAACACCACCGGCCTGATGATCCTGACCAACGATGGCCAGTGGTCACGGCGCCTGACCCAGCCTGCCACCAAGCTGCCCAAGCATTATCTGGTGGACACCGAGGACGAGATTGGCGAGCACTATGTGGCCAAGTTTCGCGAGGGTTTCTATTTTGCCTTCGAAGACCTCACCACCCAACCTGCCCAGCTGGACATCCTCGGCCCCCACCGAGCCCGGCTGGCGATCGTCGAGGGGCGTTACCACCAGGTCAAGCGCATGTTCGGGCATTTCAACAACAAGGTGATCGGGCTGCATCGGGAGAGCATGGGGGAGATCCGGCTGGATCCGGGGTTGGCGCCGGGGGAGTATCGTGAACTGACGGCCAATGAGATAGCCACTGTCTAGGCCGTGACAGACAGCCCGTGTCGTCATACGACCGCTCAGCGACAAAAGTCACATTACTTACCGAACGGCACTTGCGCGATCCCCAACCCACTGCTTGAATCCAAATCGTCAGTCTGCATGTGACTACCAAGTCACACCTGCAGCCGATGACACTTTTTGCCGGCCACCCAAAGCCTAGATGCCTTGGGGCACGGCAAATTGCCCGCCAAAAACAATACCGTCGACGCAAGTGCCAAGGATCGACACAGGGCCCCCGGATTATCTTCAGGCAAATGCCTACCTGTCATAAAGAACGTGCACCCTAGGTGACGCGAATACCCTTTTTGCGCCAGGAGTCGATGACATGAGGCCAGAAATCGCTGTACTTGATATCCAAGGTCAGTATCGGGTTTACACGGAGTTCTATCGCGCGGATGCGGCCGAAAACACGATCATCCTGATCAACGGCTCGCTGGCCACCACGGCCTCGTTCGCCCAGACGGTACGTAACCTGCACCCACAGTTCAACGTGGTTCTGTTCGACCAGCCGTATTCAGGCAAGTCCAAGCCGCACAACCGTCAGGAACGGCTGATCAGCAAGGAGACCGAGGCGCATATCCTCCTTGAGCTGATCGAGCACTTCCAGGCAGACCACGTGATGTCTTTTTCGTGGGGTGGCGCAAGCACGCTGCTGGCGCTGGCGCACCAGCCGCGGTACGTGAAGAAGGCAGTGGTGAGTTCGTTCTCGCCAGTGATCAACGAGCCGATGCGCGACTATCTGGACCGTGGCTGCCAGTACCTGGCCGCCTGCGACCGTTATCAGGTCGGCAACCTGGTCAATGACACCATCGGCAAGCACTTGCCGTCGCTGTTCAAACGCTTCAACTACCGCCATGTGAGCAGCCTGGACAGCCACGAGTACGCACAGATGCACTTCCACATCAACCAGGTGCTGGAGCACGACCTGGAACGTGCGCTGCAAGGCGCGCGCAATATCAACATCCCGGTGCTGTTCATCAACGGCGAGCGCGACGAGTACACCACAGTCGAGGATGCGCGGCAGTTCAGCAAGCATGTGGGCAGAAGCCAGTTCAGCGTGATCCGCGATGCGGGCCACTTCCTGGACATGGAGAACAAGACCGCCTGCGAGAACACCCGCGATGTCATGCTGGGCTTCCTCAAGCCAACCGTGCGTGAACCCCGCCAACGTTACCAACCCGTGCAACAGGGGCAGCATGCATTTGCCATCTGAGCGGCTCGGCGCCTTGTAGCCAATACCCGCAGGCCACGGGGCGCCGACAAGCTTTTTTATAACTTGGGCTTCTAATTCGCTGAAGGTTCTGGTAAAAAGTCGAGCTCAGATGCGGGTATAGTTTAGTGGCAAAACGAAAGCTTCCCAAGCTTTAGTTGAGGGTTCGATTCCCTCTACCCGCTCCACATCGCAGTCCCGCATGGCGTTCCAGCAACGTCATCGCAGTCAAAAGGAGCCTTGGCTCCTTTTTTCGTTTTTCATCCTGCCTTGACCTGGCCCATGGCCATTTACCCACCGATCCGCTTCAATGCGCATCGGGCCTTTGCGTGCGCAAGCGAAACGGCTTGTGGCGGATATGCTCACTGGATTCGTGAAACCATTCGAAAGGACAACGCATGTTTCTCTCCCGCTGGCTACCGGGCCTTGCCAACCTGCTGCACTACCGCCGTGAATGGTTCCACGCCGATCTGCAAGCGGGCCTGTCGGTAGCCGCGATCCAGATTCCCATTGCCATTGCCTATGCGCAGATCGTCGGGCTGCCGCCGCAATATGGCCTGTACGCCTGTGTGCTACCGATGATGGTCTACGCGCTGATCGGTAGCTCGCGCCAGCTGATGGTCGGCCCCGACGCCGCCACCTGCGCGATGATCGCCGGTGCCGTGGCACCGCTGGCCATGGGTGACCCGCAGCGCATCGTCGAACTGTCGGTGATCGTCACCGTGCTGGTCGGCGTGATGCTGATTGCCGCGGGCCTGGCGCGGGCCGGGTTCATCGCCAGCTTCTTCTCGCGGCCGATCCTGATCGGCTACCTCAACGGTATCGGCCTGAGCCTGATCGCCGGGCAGCTGTCCAAGGTGGTGGGCTTCAAGATCGAGGGCGACGGTTTCATCCTCAGCCTGATCAACTTCTTCCAGCGCCTGGGGGAAATTCACTGGGTCACATTGATCATCGGCCTGGCCGCCCTGGGCCTGCTCATCTGGCTGCCACGGCGCTACCCGCGCCTGCCCGCAGCCCTCACGGTAGTGGCGTTGTTCATGCTGCTGGTTGGCCTGTTCGGCCTTGACCGCTTCGGCGTCGCCGTCCTTGGGCCGGTACCTGCAGGCATCCCGCAACTGGCCTGGCCACACAGCAACCTGGCGGAAATGAAGAGCCTGCTGCGCGACGCCCTGGGTATCGCCACCGTCAGCTTCTGCAGCGCCATGCTTACCGCACGCAGCTTTGCCGCCCGGCATGGCTATGCGATCAACGCCAACCACGAATTCGTCGCCCTGGGCGTGAGCAACCTGGCGGCCGGGGTTTCCCAGGGCTTTGCCATCAGCGGTGCCGACTCGCGCACTGCAGTCAACGACATGGTCGGTGGCAAAAGCCAGCTGGTAGGCATCATCGCGGCACTGGTGATTGCCCTGATCCTGCTGTTCTTCACCGCGCCCATGGCCTGGATCCCGCAGGCTGCGCTGGGCGCCGTGCTGCTGATGGCGGGCTGGGGGCTGATCGACATCAAATCGCTGGGGCATATCCGGCGTCTAAGCCGCTTCGAGTTCTGGCTGTGCCTGCTGACCACGGCGGGCGTACTGAGCCTGGGCGTGCTGCCCGGCATCGTGTTTGCCGTGACCCTGGCGATCCTGCGCCTGCTTTACAGCATCTACCAACCCACCGATGCCGTACTGGGCTGGCTGCCGGGCACCGAAGGCCAGGTGGACATCCGCAAGTTCAAAGACGCCCGCACCGTACCTGGCCTGGTGGTGTACCGCTTCGACGACGCCATCCTGTTCTTCAATGCCGACTACTTCAAGATGCGCCTGCTAGAAGCCGTGCAAAGCCAGGACCAGCCTAAAGCCGTGCTATTCGATGCCGAAGCGGTAACCAGCATCGATGTCAGCGGCATCGCCGCCCTGCGCGAAGTGCGTGACACCCTGGCGGCTCAAGGCATCCTCTTCGCCATCGCCCGCGCCCGTGGCACTTTCCTGCGCATGCTGGTGCGCTCGGGGATGGCGCGGGACATGGAAGAAAAACTGCTATTCGGCTCGGTACGCGCAGGGATTCGTGCGTACCGCGTGTGGCGCAACCGAAACCACAGTGTGCAAGTGACCGAACAGGGTTGAGCGGCTTTCATCCTGTTCAACGTGCTGCGCCTGTGCTGGCCCTTTCGCGGGTGAACCCGCTCCTACATGGACTTGTAGGGGCGGGTTTACCCGCGAAAGGGCCAGCACAGGCAGCACAAAACCATCGCCTTGACACCAACCCTCGCACACCTCGCATGACATGCTAAAGTCGCCCCGTTCCCCGCACCACCCAACGGACCCCGCATGCCCGCTCTCGATGCCACCCTCACCCCCTGGCCAGAACTCGCCGCCCGCCACCCCTGCGACGCCCTGCTGCTGGGCAACGGCGCCAGCCGCGCAGTATGGAAGCCGTTCGGCTACTTCTCGCTGTTCGAGCAAGCGCAACGCGCAGGCCGCAAGAAAGGCCTGGCGGTCAGCGACCAGGCACTGTTCAAGTCCTTGGCCACGGAACTGTTCGAGCCGGTGCTCAGCGCCCTCAACACCACCGTGCGTACCAATGCCGCCCTGGCCATCAACTCCACCGCGCCGCTGAACCGCTACTACTCGATCAAGGAAGCGTTGATTCACGCCGTGCGCACGGTGCATCTGCCCTGGCCGCTGATGCCGAAGGCCACACTGGCAACCCTCAATCAGGCGCTGCGCGGCTATCGAAGCGTCTACACCAGCAACTACGACCTGCTGCTGCCATGGGCCGTGCAGCACGCCCCGAGTGGCTTCGCCGAACTGTTCGACGACCAAGGCTATTTCGACGTGCGACGCACCAGCAGCGAAGGCACCCGGGTGCTGCACCTGCATGGCGGCTTGCACCTGCTCAAGCTGCCCGACGGCACCACCCGCCAGCGCAGCGCTGAAAGTGCCGAACTGCTCGATGGGTTTGCCGTGAACATCCCGGGTGAAGTACCGCTTTTCGTCAACGAAGACCGCAGCGACGAAAAACTGCGCGCTATCCGCAACTCGGACTACCTGAGCTGGTGCCTGGGGCAGCTGGCGCAGGAAAACCACGGGATATGCCTGTTCGGTCAGCATCTGGACAGCAGTGACCGGCACCTGCTCGACGCTGTGCGCCAAGCCCGTCCGCAACAGCTATCCATTGCCATTCGGCCGCTGGGCGAGGCTTCGGTGATCAATCAGAAGCAGCATTTTGCAGATCGTTTCGGGGATTTGCCGGGGACGGCTCTGCATTTCTTCGATGCCAGCACCCACCCGTTGGGGCAGGCAGCATTGGCTATCGAAGTGCCCTCTGCTCGGCGCTGACAGCGTCCCCGGAGGCGTGCCGGTGGGTGGCGTCAGAGCAACCCATCCGCGCGCAACAACGATTCCAGGCAATGCTCCTGCACCCCATAGAACGCCTTGAGCTGGGCAATCTTCTCCAGCAACGCCCCGTTATCTCCCGCCTGCCGCCGCTTCACCGCAAGAATCATCTTGTTCTTGTTGGTGTGCTCCAGCGAGATGAACTCGAACACCTTGGTTTCATAGCCACAGGCTTCCAGGTACAGCGCGCGCAGGCTGTCGGTCAGCATTTCGGCCTGCTGGCCCAGGTGCAGGCCATACTGCAGCATGGGTTGCAGCAACCCTGGGCTGTGCAATTGCGGGCGGATCTGCTTGTGGCAGCACGGCGAGCACATGATGATCGCGGCGTTGCAGCGGATGCCGGTGTGGATTGCGTAGTCGGTAGCGATGTCACAGGCATGCAAGGCGATCATCACCTCGATAGCCTCAGGCACCACGCTGCGCACATCACCACACTGGAACTCCAGGCCTGGGTGGTCGAGGCGTGCGGCCGCGGCGTTGCACAGGTCGACCATGTCCTGGCGCAGCTCCACGCCGGTGACCTGTGCGTCGCGGCCCAAACTGTTGCGCAGGTAGTCATGCATGGCAAAAGTCAGGTAGCCCTTGCCCGAACCGAAGTCGGCCACCCGCAGCGCCTGTTCCGTCGACACCGGTGCATTGGCCAGGGCGTGGTCGAAAACCTCGATGAACTTGTTGATCTGCTTCCACTTGCGCGACATGGACGGGATCAGTGCGCCTTGTGCGTCGGTCACACCGAGGTCGCGCAGAAACGGCCGCGACAGCTCCAGATAACGCTTCTTCTCGCGGTCATGCCCGCTGCCCGCATCGGCCACGCGCGGTGCCTGGGCACCGTGGCGCTGGAGCATCGGTTTGCCCTTCTTGCTGAAGGTCAACTGCACTTCGCCGTCAGCATCGAACAGGTGAGCATTGCGGAAGCTGTCCGGTAGCAGTTCGGCAACCAGCACCTGGGCCTGGTCCAGCGGCAGGTTGCGGGTGATGTCGCGGGTCTGGTGGCGGTAGACCAGCGACAGGCACGGCTGGCCCTTGACCTGCAGCGGCTTGGCAATGATCCGTTGCAAGGTCTGGTCGGCACCGACATGGCGCGCCAGCACCAGCTTGACCAGGGTTTCGCCGTGCAGGGCGGCGTTCAGCAGGTCGAGAAACTGAGCGCGCGCATCCGGCGCGCAAGAGGCAGAAGTACTGGCGGACATGAAAAAGGGGGCCTTGGGAAGCGGAACACCTATTCTAACGTGCCCCAAGCACCCTGTGGGAGCGGGCTTGCCCGCGAACACCGGCAAAGCCGGTGCCAGACACCCTGTCGCCTGTTTCCAAGGCAAGCCTGTGCCCACAGAAAATCCAGCAAGGCTGGACGCTCCTTCAGTCGAGAATCACCAAGCGGTTGGGCAACTCGTTGCGTGCATGGGTTGGCGGCACGTGCTGGCTAAGCAGCTCGCCACACGCTTCGATGCACTCGACAAAGCCCTGCAAGGTACGGCCCTGGCGCACCTGCTCGGCCAAGCGGGCACCGATGGCCGCGCGGGCTTCGGCATCCAGGCAGTGCTCGATACCCCGATCGACCAGGATCTCCACATGCCGCTCCGCCTCGCTGACGAAAATCAGCACGCCCGTGGCGCCTGCTGTGCGCTGCAGGTTCTGCTCGCGAAACTGCTGCTGAGCCAGGCGCGAGGCACGCCAGCGGCGCAAGGCACGGGGGATCAGCCAGTCGGCCAGGCGTGGGTTGCGCAGCAGCAGGCACAAAACGACGAACAGCAGCACGTTGCCCATCAGCACGCCACGCACGCTGGGCCAAGCCGCCAGCCAGTGCAACAGACCGGGCACGGTCAGTGCCAGCACGGCGGCACACAACAACGGCCAATACGCATAATCGTCGGCACGACGGGCAAGCACCGTCACCAGTTCGGCATCGGTATGCCGTTCGGCACGGGCAATGGCTTCGGCAATCTGCCGCTGATGGTATTCGTCGAAGGGGGTCATGCCGTCGGTCTCTTGAGCGTTCTTATAGTTGTTATCCCGGCATTCGGGGCTTCATCCGCAGGCGACATATTCAGGCATAATCCGCCGCTGGAAGAATTGCCTGCAAATCGTACAACAATAGCCGCCTGAAAACTTCGGTCGCGCACGTATCACCGAGGATACGGCAGAGGCCCCAAAACGGAATTGATGATGAAACTGTCTTTGCTGGGCCTGGCCATGGGCCTTGCCAGTCAGGCGGCCCTCGCCGCCCCCACCGCCCCGCCCCTGCAGGACAAGCAGGCCTTTATCGAGCATCTGATCAGCCAGATGACCGAAGCCGAAAAAATCGGCCAGTTGCGCCTGATCAGCATCGGCCCGGAAATGCCCCGCGACAAGATCCGCGAGGAAATCGCCGCCGGCCGTATCGGTGGCACCTTCAACTCACGCACAGCCCCCGAAAACCGGCCGATGCAGGACGCGGCCATGCGCAGCCGCCTGAAGATCCCGATGTTCTTCGCCTACGACACCGTCCACGGCGAGCGCACCATCTTCCCGATCGGCCTGGGCATGGCCGCGACCTGGGACATGGAGGCCGTCGCCAAGGTCGGCCGCACCGCCGCGATCGAAGCCTCGGCCGACGCCCTGGACATGACGTTCGCGCCAATGGTGGATATCGCCCGTGACCCGCGCTGGGGCCGCACCAGCGAAGGTTTCGGCGAAGACACCTACCTGACCTCGAGAATCGGCCAGGTAATGGTGCGCTCGTTCCAGGGCAGCAGCCCGGCCAACCCCGACAGCATCATGGCCATCGTCAAGCATTTCGCCTTGTATGGCGCCGTGGAAGGCGGGCGCGACTACAACACGGTCGATATGAGCCTGCCGAAAATGTACAACGACTACCTGCCACCCTATCGCGCCGCGCTCGATGCGGGTGCCGGTGGCGTGATGGTGGCGCTGAACTCGATCAACGGCGTACCGGCCACCTCCAACACCTGGCTGATGAACGACCTGCTGCGCAAGGAGTGGGGCTTCAAGGGCGTGACCATCAGCGACCACGGTGCCATCCAGGAGCTGATTCGCCACGGCGTCGCCCGTGACGGCCGTGAAGCCGCCAAGCTGGCGATCAAGGCCGGCATCGACATGAGCATGAACGATACCCTGTACGGCGAAGAGCTGCCGGGCCTGCTGAAGTCCGGCGAGGTGACCCAGCGCGAGCTGGACCAGGCGGTGCGTGAAGTGCTGGGTGCCAAGTACGACATGGGCCTGTTCAAGGACCCGTACGTGCGCATCGGCAAGGCCGAAACCGATCTGAAGGACTACTACGGCAACGACCGCCTGCACCGCGAAGCTGCGCGTGACGTGGCACGCCGCAGCCTGGTGCTGCTGGAAAACCGCAACCAGACCCTGCCGCTGAAAAAGGCCGGCACCATTGCCTTGGTCGGCCCGCTGGCCGATGCTCCGATCGACATGATGGGCAGCTGGGCCGCCGACGGTAAACCCGTCCACTCGGTGACCGTGCGCGAAGGCTTGCGCCGCGCCGTGGAAGGCAAGGCCAAGCTGGTCTACGCCAAAGGCTCCAACGTCACGGGCGACAAGGCGATCTTCGATTACCTGAACTTCCTCAACTTCGATGCCCCGGAAATCGTCGACGACCCACGCCCGCCTGCGGTGCTGATCGATGAAGCAGTCAAGGCAGCGAAGCAATCCGACGTCGTGGTCGCAGTGGTCGGCGAGTCCCGCGGCATGTCCCACGAGTCGTCGAGCCGCACCACCCTGGAGATCCCGGCCAGCCAGCGCGAGCTGATCAAGGCGCTCAAGGCCACCGGCAAACCGCTGGTGCTGGTGCTGATGAACGGCCGGCCGCTGTCGATCAGCTGGGAGCGCGAGCAGGCCGACGCCATCCTGGAAACCTGGTTCGCCGGCACCGAAGGCGGCAATGCCATCGCCGACGTGCTGTTTGGCGACTACAACCCCTCCGGCAAGCTGGCCATTACCTTCCCACGGTCGGTGGGGCAGATCCCGATGTACTACAACCACACCCGCATCGGCCGGCCGTTCACGCCGGGCAAGCCGGGCAACTACACCTCGCAATACTTCGAAGAACCCAACGGGCCGCTTTACCCGTTCGGCTATGGCTTGAGCTACAGCAGCTTCGAGCTGTCAGGCCTGAACCTGTCGAGCAAGGATCTCAAGCGCGGCGATACGCTGGATGCCAAGGTAACGGTCAAGAACACCGGCAAGGTTGCAGGCGAGACGGTGGTGCAGCTGTACCTGCAGGATGTGTCGGCGTCGATGAGCCGCCCAGTGAAAGAGCTGAAAAACTTCCAGAAGCTGATGCTTGAACCGGGTGAAACCCGCACGTTGACCTTCCGCATCAGCGAGGACGACCTGAAGTTCTACAATGGCCAGTTGCAGCGGGTTGCCGAACCAGGGGAGTTCAATGTCCAGGTAGGGCTGGATTCCCAGGCGGTGCAGCAGCAGAGCTTTGAATTGCTTTGACTGAAAAAGGCCGCCTGTTCCGGCCTTTTCGCGGGTAAAACCGCGCCTACAGGTGCTGCAGAGTACCTGTAGGCGCGGGTTTACCAGCGAAGAGGCAGGCCCCGACATCCCACCACCGGATCCGCCCCCGATGCCCTTTTCCTTTCGCGCCCTGCGTCTGGGGCTGATCACCCTGCTGATCGTGCTGGGTACCGCACTCAGCGCCGGCTGGGCCATGCACCAGGCCAAGCGCCAGGCCATGGAGGACGACGCCAAACGTGCCAGCCAGCAACTGGGCCTGTACGCCAACGCACTGCACACCCTGATCGATCGCTACCGTGCCCTCCCCGCCGTGCTGGCGCTGGACCCGGAGCTGATCGCAGCCTTGCGCGGCCCGGTCGACGAAAAGGTTCAGAACGCCCTGAACCTCAAGCTCGAACGCATCAATGGCGCCGCCAATTCCTCCACCCTCGAGCTGCTCGACCGCACCGGGCTGGCCATTGCCGCCAGCAATTGGCGGCTGCCCAGCAGCTACGTCGGCTCCAACTACGGTTTCCGCCCCTACTTCAAGCAAACCCGCAGCCAGGGCAGTGGCCGCTTCTATGCCGTGGGCGTGACCAGTGGCGTGCCGGGCTACTTCCTCGCCAGCGCGGTGAACGACGAGCACGGCCGATTCCTTGGCGCCATGGTGGTGAAGCTGGAGTTCCCCGAGCTGGAACGCGAATGGCGACAGGGCAACGATATCCTGTTGGTCAGCGACGCCCGCGGCATCACTTTCATCGCAAACCAGGATGGCTGGCGCTACCGCGAACTTCAGCCGCTCAGTGGCGCCGACCGTGCCGAGCTGGCCGAAACCCGCCAGTACGACAAGCAACCGCTGGTGCCGCTACACCATCAGGTGCTGACGCGGTTTGCCCCCTACAGCACCCTTAGCCGCGTGCAAGGCCCCGAGGGTAGTACCGAGTACCTGTGGGAAAGCCTGCCGTTGGAAGGCGAAAACTGGACCTTGCACCTGCTGCGCAAACCGCAGGTCGCTGCCGACGGCCGTAATGCCGCGCTTGGCGCCGCCGCCGTCTGGCTGAGTCTGGTGTTCGCCGCCCTTTTCGTCAGCCAACGCCTGCGCCTGGCACGCCTGCGCCAGCGCAGCCGGCAAGAACTCGAACGCCAGGTCGAGGAGCGCACCCGCGAGCTGCGCACTGCCCAGGAAGGCCTGGTGCAATCAGCCAAGCTGGCCGCACTCGGGCAGATGTCGGCGGCCATGGCCCACGAAATCAACCAACCGCTGACCACCCAACGTATGCAGCTGGAAACCCTGCGCCTGCTGCTTGACCATGGTCGCCATGACGAAGCGCGGCAAGCGCTGGAGCCACTGGAACAGATGCTCACGCGCATGGCAGCACTTACCAGCCACCTGAAAACCTTTGCCCGCAACAGCCCGATGGGCCTGCGCGAACGCCTTGACCTGGCAACCGTGGTCGACCAGGCCTTGCATCTGCTGGAAGCGCGCCTTCGCAACGAGGAAGTGGAAGTGGCTCTGTACCTGGCACGCCCGGCCTGGGTACGCGGCGATGCCATCCGCCTGGAGCAGGTGCTGATAAACCTCCTGCACAATGCACTCGACGCCATGCTCGACAAGCGTTACAAACGCCTGGAGATCCGCATCGAACCCGACGGGGACCTATGGCGCCTGAGTGTGCTCGACTCGGGTGGCGGCATTGCCGAAGCCGACCTGGCCAAGGTCTTCGACCCGTTCTTCACCACCAAACCGGTGGGGGAAGGGCTAGGGCTGGGCCTGGCCATTTCCTACGGCATCGTCCACGAGGCCGGCGGCCAGCTGCGGGCCGAAAACCTGCCTGGCGGCGCGCGCCTGAGCCTTACCCTGCCCCGTGACCTGGAGCCTGTATGTTGAATTCGGTGATCGTCGTCGATGATGAAGCCAGTATCCGCACTGCTGTCGAGCAATGGCTGAGCCTGTCTGGCTTCAGCGTGGAGTTGTTCGCTCGCGCCGAAGCGTGCCTGGCACACCTGCCGCAGCACTTCCCTGGGGTGATCATCAGCGATGTGCGCATGCCGGGCATGGATGGCCTGCAATTGCTCGAACGCCTGCAGGCGAACGACCCCGACCTGCCCGTAATTCTGCTGACCGGTCACGGTGATGTACCGATGGCGGTAGAAGCCATGCGCAGCGGGGCCTATGACTTCCTGGAAAAACCCTTCACGCCGCAAGATTTGCTGGGCAGCCTGCGCCGCGCCCTTGAAAAACGCCAGCTGGTGCTTGAGAACCGCCGGCTCCACGAGCAGGCCGACCTCAAGTCACGCCTGGAAGGCACGCTGCTGGGCATGTCCCAGGGCCTGCAACAGCTGCGCCGGCAAGTGCTGGACCTGGCCGGCCTGCCGGTGAACGTGTTGATCCGCGGTGAAACCGGCAGTGGCAAGGAGCGGGTGGCCCGCTGCCTGCACGACTTCGGCCCCCGTGCCGCCAAGCCCTTTGTAGCCCTTAACTGCGCGGCCATCCCCGAGTCGCTGTTCGAGGCCGAACTGTTCGGCCATGAGAGTGGCGCCTTCACGGGCGCCCAGGGTAAACGCATCGGCAAGCTGGAGTATGCCAACGGTGGCACCGTGTTCCTCGACGAAATCGAGAGCATGCCCCTGGCCCAACAGGCCAAGCTGTTGCGGGTGATACAGGAGCAGAAGTTGGAGCGCCTGGGGGCAAACCAGAGCATCAGCGTCGACCTGCGCATCATTGCTGCGACCAAGCCTGACCTGCTCGAGGAGGCTCGTGCCGGGCGCTTCCGCGAAGACCTGGCCTACCGCCTGAACGTCGCCGAATTGCGCCTGGCACCGCTGCGCGAGCGGCGGGAGGACATTCTGCTGCTGTTTGAGCACTTTGCCCGTGCTGCCGGTGAAAAGCTTGGTCGCGCGGCCCCGCCGCTATCGGGTGCACAGCTGGCGCAGCTGCTGTCACATGACTGGCCTGGCAACGTGCGTGAACTGGCCAATGCGGCGGAGCGGCATGCGTTGGGGCTGGGTTCGCCAAATATCGAGGTGGCACCTGCCGGGCAGTCGCTGGGCGAGCAGATGGAAGCATTCGAGGCGCAATGCCTGCGTGCGGCCTTGCGTCAGCATGGGGGCGAGATCAAGTCGGTGATGGAGGCCTTGCAACTGCCGCGGCGCACGCTTAACGAGAAGATGCAACGGCATGGGCTGGTGCGCGAGGATTTTATTGGGCAGCCATGAGCGGAAATCCGCTTATGATCTGCACCTGATAGGCAAAAAACCGCTCATAACCTCAAGGTTTTGGACTGCTTTGCAGCCCTTCGCGGTCAGGACCGCTCCTGCAAAGGGCGGCGCAACACCCACCGCTGTGCCGGCTCGGGCTATTTGATGCCCTCAAATGAATCAGCCCGCACCCATTTGGCACACCTTCTGCAATTGCCTTGGCAAGCTGCGCCACGGCGCGCTCCACAAAAACAACGAGAAGGTATCCCTGATGGATAACGCCACCTCCCTGCCTGCCGGGGCGGCCACCGCGCCTGCCGCAGAAAAAACCACCGCCAGCCGCCTGAAGTCGATTTTCAGCGGGTCCATCGGCAACATGGTCGAATGGTACGACTGGTACGTCTACGCCGCATTCTCGCTGTACTTCGCCAAGGCCTTCTTCCCCGCCGGCGACTCCACCGCACAACTGCTCAATACCGCCGCGATCTTCGCCGTGGGCTTCCTGATGCGCCCGATCGGTGGCTGGCTGATGGGCCTGTACGCCGACCGCAAGGGCCGCAAGGCCGCGCTGATGGCGTCGGTCCTGCTCATGTGCGCAGGCTCGCTGGTCATCGCCCTGACCCCGGGTTACGAAACCATCGGCGTCGCCGCACCTGTCCTGCTGGTCATCGCGCGCCTGCTGCAGGGCCTGTCGGTGGGTGGTGAATACGGCACCTCGGCCACCTACCTCAGCGAAATGGCCAGCAAGGAGCGCCGTGGTTTCTTCTCCAGCTTCCAGTACGTGACCCTGATCTCCGGCCAGCTCATCGCCCTGGCGGTACTGATCGTCCTGCAACAGACCCTGACCACCGAGCAGCTGTACGCCTGGGGCTGGCGCGTGCCGTTCGTGATCGGTGCGCTGTGCGCCGTGGTGGCCCTGTACCTGCGTCGCGGCATGGAAGAAACCGCCTCGTTCACCAAGAAGGAAAAGGCCAAGGAAAGCCTGATGCGCACCCTGCTGCGTCACCCCAAGGAGCTGATGACCGTCGTCGGTCTGACCATGGGCGGCACCCTGGCCTTCTACACCTACACCACCTACATGCAGAAATACCTGGTCAACACCGTGGGCATGAGCATCAGTGACTCGACCACCATCTCGGCCGCCACGCTGTTCCTGTTCATGTGCCTGCAGCCGGTGATCGGTGGTCTGTCCGACAAGATTGGCCGCCGTCCGATCCTGATCGCTTTCGGTGTGCTCGGCACCCTGTTCACCGTCCCCATCCTCAGCACCCTGCACACCATCCAGACCTGGTGGGGTGCGTTCTTCCTGATCATGGCCGCACTGATCATCGTAAGCGGCTATACCTCGATCAACGCCGTGGTCAAAGCCGAGCTGTTCCCTACCGAGATTCGCGCCCTGGGCGTTGGCCTGCCGTATGCCCTGACGGTGTCGATCTTCGGGGGCACCGCCGAATACGTGGCCCTGTGGTTCAAGAGCGCCGGGATGGAGAGCGGCTTCTACTGGTACGTCACCGCCTGTATCGCCTGCTCGCTGCTGGTTTACGCGACCATGAAAGACACCAAGCAGCACTCGCGGATTACCACTGAGTAACGCTGGCCTGGCAGTACTAAAAGGGGCGCTCCATTGCATGGAGCGCCCCTTTTCTATTCAGACTTTTCCTTCTTAACGCCCTATTAATTCCACCTTATCAAGCTGCAATGGCTGGCAGAACGTTGGCGCCCGCGCGAACGCTCCCAAGCCAGCCTTGCGGCCTGAAGCACGACATACGCGCCCAAATACATCGAATAAATGGATTATTTAGCACTATTTTTTGCGCTTTTTAATCAAATTATTCGGCGTAGGATTAAACCCATAGAAACAAACAACTCACAAACCCCTGGAGCAACGACCATGAAAAACAAACTGATCCTTACCCTGG
Organism: Pseudomonas sp. yb_2; assembly: GCF_043103905.1. Lineage (NCBI taxonomy): Bacteria > Pseudomonadati > Pseudomonadota > Gammaproteobacteria > Pseudomonadales > Pseudomonadaceae > Pseudomonas > Pseudomonas sp. yb_2. Next base: position 110,575 of record NZ_JBICKH010000017.1, read on the forward strand.
CCCTCTCGGTTTTCGCAGCTGGCGCCTTCGCCGAAGATGGCTTCGACCGGACCGACGCTCACACCTTTGCCGCAGTTCAAACCCAGTCGCCCCGCTACGCTGAAGACGGCTTCGACCGCACCGGCGGCCAACGCTTCGCCGAAGACGGCTTCGACCGCACCGGTGGCCAACGCTTCGCTGAAGACGGCTTCGACCGCACCGGCGGCCAGCGCTTCGCCGAAGACGGCTTCGACCGCACCGGTGGCCAACGCTTCGCTGAAGACGGCTTCGACCGCACCGGTGGCCAACGCTTCGCTGAAGACGGCTTCGACCGCACCGGTGGCCAACGCTTCGCTGAAGACGGCTTCGACCGCACCAACGCGCACCGCATCAGCTGATACCTGATTGCGAGCACCCAGCCCGGCTTCGGCCGGGCTTGATCATTTGCAGGCGAGCTCAGGCTTGGCACACTAGGCACCTTGTCCACCAGGAGGTAGGGCCAACAAGCCCAGCACAGATGTATTACTACGAACCCGCCAAAGGCCACGGCCTGCCGCACGACCCGTTCAATGCCATCGTCGGTCCCCGCCCGATCGGCTGGATCTCCTCTCAGGACCGCGAAGGCCGCCTGAACCTGGCGCCTTACAGCTTCTTCAATGCGTTCAACTACATCCCGCCGATCATCGGTTTCTGCAGCGTCGGGCGCAAAGACAGCCTGAACAACATCGAGCAGACCGGTGAGTTCGTCTGGAACCTGGCCACCCGCCCACTGGCCGAGCAAATGAACCTGAGCTGCGCACCGGTCGCTGCCGAAGTGAACGAATTCGAATTGAGCGGCCTCACTGCCGCACCGTCTAGCATCGTCAAGGTGCCGCGCGTGGGTGAAACGCCGGTAGCCTTCGAGTGCAAGGTCAGCCAGATCGTCCAGCTCAAGCGGGCCGACCAGGAACAGGTGCCCAGCTGGCTGATCCTTGGAGAAGTGGTGGCGGTGCACATTGCCGAGCACCTGTTGAACAACGGCATCTACGATACCGCTGCCGCCGAGCCGATCCTGCGTGGGGGTGGCCCGGCGGATTATTTCGAGCTGGGCAACCTGTTCAAGATGGCCCGGCCGCCGGCCTGATCACCAGACCAGCTCACCCTCTTCGCTGACGCCCTGCAGGCGTTGCAGCTCGGCGGTGGCCGCCTCGTCGGCGGCCACGGCGCCCTTGAACACCTGCCCGTCGAGAACCTTGTGAAAGCGCGGCGCGCCGCCCATGCCCAAGGCTTTGACCGCGATGGCCGCGTGATAGCCGCCACCTTCCACCGGCACCATCGCCGATACCGCTTCGAAATGAGTGAATTCCCTACGTGCCATGTTGCTGTCCGGGTTGTTGAACAAGAGCGTCACTTTACCTCATCCACGCTCAGTCGAAGGTATGCAAGTCCAGGCTGCTGACCACCTGAGCCTGCACCAGCTCACCGAACACCTCCAGTGTCGGCGAAGCAAAGTAACCACTCATCGCCTGCTGGTCCTGCCAGCTTCCGCTGAGCAACCACAGGTCAGCATCAGCCTGAGAACGCTGCACGGTAAAACTCAGGCAACCCGGTGTACGCAGCGAGGGCTCGAGCAGGTCACGCAGGCGCGCGCCCAGCTCTGCCGAGCGCCCGCTGCTGGCACGGATGAAAGCAAGGTGGGTGACCGGTTGTTTAAGGGTCATTGCACAATCTCCTTGAAGCAGGCGGACGGAAAAGCCAGGCTGCCAAGGTTAGGCGCTCACCCGCGCGGCGCGTTAGGCCATTACTGCATGTCGATTGCCTGATCCTGCAGCGCGGCAGGATCAGGCAATCCACATGCAGCTTTCGACTAGCGCCCGTCTTTGCCCAAACCTATGCTGCGTCGGTCATCAGAGGAAAGCCATCATGACCACCGCCACGTCCACCGAACCGACCCTGGAACTGCAGCGCCTGGAGCTGGCCGAGCTGATCAACCGCCATGCGGGCGAGCCCTTTGGTCCAGCATCGGCCATCGATGACCTGTACCTGGTGCGTTACACCGAAAATGTACGTTCTGTACCCACCCTGGCGCAGCCTGCCCTGTGCATCCTTGCCCAGGGCAGCAAAAGCCTGTTCCTGGGTGACGAGCAGTACGCCTACGACCCACTGCATTACATGGTCGTTTCGGTGACCTTGCCACTCAGCGCCGTGAGGCTGGATGCCAGCCCCGAGAACCCAAGCCTGGGCCTGCGCATGGACCTGGACCCGGCGGAGATCAGCCAACTGATCGCCGAGAGCGGGCCAATGCTGGTACCCAATCGACCTTCCGGCCGTGGTTTGTATGTGGAAAGGACAGATGCCGCGTTACTCGATGCCCTGCTGCGGTTGCTGCGGCTGCTGGACACCCCCCGCGACATCGCAATGCTGGCGCCGCTGTTCCGCCGCGAGATTCTCTACCGCCTGCTGCGTGGGCCGCAGGGTTACCGGCTGTATGAAATTGCCTTGGCCAACAGCCAGACCCACCGGGTTTGCCAGGCCATCACTTGGCTCAACAACAACTTCCAACAGCCGCTGCGTATCGAGGACCTGGCCCGTGAGGTCAACCTCAGCACCTCGACCTTGCACCACCGCTTCAAGGCCGTGACCTCGATGAGCCCGCTTCAGTACCAGAAGCAGCTGCGCCTGCAGGAGGCGCGGCGGCTGATGTTGAACGACGGGCTGGAGGCGGCGGTGGCGGCTTATCGGGTGGGTTATGAAAGCCCGTCGCAGTTCAGCCGTGAATACAGCCGGCTTTACGGCGCGCCGCCGATTCGCGATGTGGCTCGGTTGCGGGCTACTGCGGTCTGAAGCTCGACATTCGCCTGCACCGGCGCTTTCGCGGGTAAACCCGCTCCTACAGGTTTTTGCACAGATGCGAAAATTGCGCGCTGCCTGCAGGCGCGAGAGGCCGATACAGGCAATCGCAATGCTTCAACCCAATACCGCGGCCTGCCACTGATTCTGGTCCACCTGAATCAAGGTCGGCCCCTTGCGCTCCACCGCTTGCCCGAGCGCGGCCTGCAATTGGGCGATATCGGCCACGTTCTCTGCTGTTGCGCCCAACGCCCGCGCCACGCCGATGAAATCCGGGGTATGGATATCCACCCCGACTGGCTCGATCGCCCGATTGACCATGTATTTCTTGATTTCCTCGTACCCCTGGTTATTCCACAGCAGCACGATCAGCGGTACCTGCGCCTCCACTGCACTGGCCAGTTCCGGCAGGGTGAACTGCAAACCACCATCACCAATCAGGCACACCGCCGGAGCGCGTTCGACGGCTTGCTCGGCACTGCCCAACCAGGCGCCCATGGCTGCTGGCAACGCGTAACCCAAGGTACCGTAACCGGTCGAGGCGTTGAACCAGCGGCGTGGCTGCTCCATGTCGAGTGTCAGGTTGCCGGTGTACACAGGTTGGGTCGAGTCACCCACCAGAATCGCATTAGGCAGGCGCTCCAGTATGGCGCTCAGCAAACGCGTCTGGCTCAGGGTGGGCTGGTCCCAGTCTGCCGCCAGGACCTTGCGCAGGTCGGCCACGCGGGCCACGCCCCAAGTGCTTTCGTGCACTGGCTGCGGCTGAGCTTGCAAGGCACCGAGCAGCGCTTCGGCTGCCAGCTTGGCATCGGCCACCAGCGCCAGCTCCGGCAGATAATTACGCACGGTCTGGTCCGGGTCGATGTCAATGCGCAGCAGACTGCCCGGGATCTCGAAGCCACCCTTGAAGGTCACGTCATAATCGGTTTCGGCCAGTTCGGTGCCGATCGCCAGCACCACGTCGGCCTCGGCCACCAGCGCCCGTGTGGCGGGTAACGACTGGGTCGAGCCGATCTGCAATGGGTGGCTGGCTGGCAGCAAGCCTTTGGCATTGATGGTCAACGCCACCGGGGCCTGAAGGTGTTCGGCCAGGCGTGCCAACGCAGCGCCCGCAGCCAACGCCCCGCCACCGGCCAGAATCAGCGGCCGACGTGCACTGGCCAGTCGTTCAGCCATCTGCGCCACGGCCTGCGGTGCAGCCCCTGCCCGACTACCCCGTACAGGGCGTCCCGGCAGCAGGAAGTCGGCCGGCTCAACCAGCACATCGAGCGGGATTTCGATATGCACCGGGCGTGGCCGGGCACTGTCGAACACGGCAAATGCCCGGGCCAGCACCTGCGGCAAGTCGGCTGCACTCATCAAGGTGTGGGAATACGCCGCCACCCCCGATACCAGCGCGGTTTGGTTGGGCAGCTCGTGCAACTTGCCACGGCCACCGCCCAGTTGGTCACGGGACTGCACGCTGGAAATCACCAGCATCGGGATCGAGTCGGCATAGGCCTGGCCCATGGCAGTGGTGATATTGGTCATGCCCGGGCCAGTGATGATGAAGCATACCCCGGGTTTGCCGCGGGTGCGCGCATAGCCGTCAGCCATGAACCCGGCACCTTGCTCATGACGCGGGGTGATGTGGCGAATGGAAGAGCCCGCCAGGCCACGATAGAGCTCCACGGTATGCACACCGGGGATGCCGAAGACATGATCGACGCCATAGCCTTCAAGGAGTTTGACCAGTACTTCGCCGCAGGTTGCCATCAGGGATCACCATGAATCTTGTTAGGGTATGCCCTTATTGGACCCAAGCCACGGCTATCGCCACAATGTAAAAAAACACATACTAGCCATGTCCTTTGATCATGGCTTACTGCAATGAAACGTCTCCCGCCCCTGCCTGCCCTGCACACGTTTCTGGTCACCGCCCAGCACTGCAACTTCACCCGCGCCGGGCAGCAGTTGCACATCACCCAGGGCGCTGTCAGCCGCCAGATTGCAGCCCTCGAAGAACACCTCGGTTATGCCCTGTTCAAGCGCGAGGCGCGTGGGTTGAGCCTGACCCGTGAAGGCCTGGACTGGTTGCCGCGGGTGCAGCAGGTGTTCGCCCTGATCGAACAAGGGGTGCGCGAGGTGGGCGAGCACAGCACCACCCTGCAGCTCAAGGCCCCCACCTGCGTGATGCGTTGGCTGCTGCCGCGCCTGATGGAGTGGCAGGCACTGCGCCCGGACGTACCGGTGGAGCTGACCACGACCGTGCAGCACGGGGTGGATTTGCGTCGTGAGGGCTTCGATGCGGCAGTGGTCTATGGCGATGCGCCGAACCACGGGCTGCAGGTGCGCAAGCTGTTCGATGAGCAGCTGACCCCGGTGTGCGCACCGTCACTGCGAGAAGGGCCAGTGCCGTTGCAGCAGGTGGAAGACCTGGCCAGGCACATGCTGCTGCATCCCTCGCGGGATGAACACGACTGGCGGTTGTGGTTGCAGGCGGCTGGAGTGACGCTGGCCACGCATGGACCCAAACAGCATTTCGAGACACTCGACATGGCGATGGCCATGGCCTCGCAGGGGACTGGGGTGGCGATCGGTGACTGGTCGCTGATTGGCGATGACCTGCGCGGTGGGCGGTTGTGCATGCCGTTTGCGCTGAAGGTGCTGACAGGCAAGGGGTATTACCTGGTGAGCCAGGCCAGGAGCTTGCCGCCCGGGCTGCTGGAACTGCTGGACTGGCTGGAAGGCCAGGCCAGCCTGTGACGGCCCTTTCGCAGGCGACTCAATAGCCGACTGTAAACCGTTGCCGCGAGTGTTTCGGCTTCTCCAGCTCATCCAGCATGGCAATCGCATAGTCGGCAAACGTGATCCAGCTCTTGCCGTCCGCACCGATCAACAGATGATCCTTGCCCAGCGCATAGTGACCTCTGCGCTCACCCTCAACGAACTCAGCCGAAGGCGAGAGGAAGGTCCAGTCCAGGTTCGGCTCGCGCCGCAGCGCCTCCAGAAAACGCACGCCGGCACTGGCCTCGGCTTTATACGCCTCCGGGAAATCCGGGCTGTCGATCACCCGATGCCCTGACGGCAGCAACAAGCTACCGGCGCCACCCACCACCAGCAGGCGCTTGACCCCGGCGCGCTTCACCGGCTCGATGATGGCGTGCGGCTGCATTGTCGAGAAATGCGCGGCACTCAACACAGCGTCCATACCTGCGACGGCTGCTTGCAGGGCCGCGCTATCCGTGGCATCCAGCGACTTGACGGTCACACCCTCTCGCCCTTCAAGCGTGGAAGGGTCGCGGGCAATGGCCAGTACACGGTGACCACGGCGCAGGGCCTCTTCCAGCAACTGGCTGCCAGCGCGGCCAGTGGCACCGATGATTGCGATCTTGCTCATGAAATACTCTCCATCAGTTGAACGAAGTGACTGCCCTTGGCGACCTTCGCCGCCAGCGCCAGGGCTCTCGTCTGCCGGCTTCGGATAACGCCTTCCGGCAAACAATGCGCACAGCTTAGTTACCCGATTCGTCACAAAAAATGCGATGCTCAGACATAGTTTGTTTCTGAAATCGGGCAAATCATGGATCGCCTCAACGCCATGCGTGTATTCGTCACCGTCGTCGACCTGGGCAGCCAGTCGGCGGCGGCGGACTATCTGCAGTTATCGCGGCCGGTCGTGTCGCGCTACCTGGCAGAGTTGGAAGACTGGGTTGGCGCGCGCCTGATGCAGCGGACCACGCGCAAGCTCAGCCTCACGGCAGCCGGCCAGGAAACCCTGCCTCGCTGCCGGCAACTGCTGGAACTGGCCGGCGACCTGCAGGCTGCCGTGCAGCAGCCGGAAGACGCGCCAAGGGGGGCGCTGCGTATCAGCGTCAGTACCTCATTCGGCCAGGCACAGCTGGTGGATGCAGTGGCCGCCTATGTGCGGCGCTACCCTGACGTGAAGGTAGAACTGCAGATGCTCGACCGCACCGTCAACCTGGTGGACGAGCGCATCGACCTGGCCATTCGCACCAGCAATGACGTGGACCCCAGCCTCATCGCCCGGCGCCTGAGCGTGTGCCGCTCGGTCGTGTGCGCGGCACCGGCCTACCTGAATGAGCGAGGCACGCCGCAACGGGTTGAGGAACTGAGCCTGCACAACTGCCTGACCCATGCCTATTTCGGACACAGCTTGTGGCATTTCGCGGTAGCCGGCCAGCAGGTCGCCGTCCCCGTATCGGGAAACATCAGTGCCAATGAGGTGATGACCCTGCAGAGGGCCGCGCTGGCGGGCGCAGGTATCGCCATGCTGCCAACCTTCCAGGCCGCAGACGCCATACGCCGGGGTGAACTGGTGCGTCTGCTGCCCGAGGCCAAACCGCGTGAACTGAACCTTAATGCGGTGTATACGTCGCGCAAACACATGCCGGCGACCTTGCGCAGCATGCTGGATTTCCTGGTACAGCGTTTCAAGGACGAGCCGGAGTGGGATCGGGATCTATACTAGTGGCGTACACCCCTATCGTTGTCACAGGAGGTGAGCACCATGGGCATCAAATCAAGAAGAGTCGCCCTTGTCATGGCCCTTACCGCAGTCACAGCGCTGTATGGCTCAGCCTGCTGGCGCGCCGAACTGCTACGCAGCCAGCCAAGCGTCGCCAATAGCTGCGAGCAGGCACATTGCGTGCCTCACAGTGCAACCTTGAGCGCCGTCCGTTGAATGGACGGCGCCCTGCTGATCACTCTTCGACGCTCATGTATTCCTTGGCCCAGCGAATGTAGTCTTCAGGCTGGGTGTAGGTGTGCGAGAGTTCGGTGGCACTGAGGTTTTCCGACTTGTTCTGCCGACCACGCTGCAGCCGCAGGCAGTCGTAAGTGGCCTTGATCGCGGCAAAGTAAGCCGCATGGCCATCGACCACGATGCGCACGCCCAAACGCGCCAGGCGCTCGTCATCGCGCAGGTTCGGGTTGCCATAGGTGACCAGCATCAGCGGCACGGTCAGGTGCTCGGCAATCTGTTCGAGCTGCTCGAAGTCCTTGACCCCGACCATGCAGATGCCATCAGCGCCCGCCTTCTGGTAGCTCTGGGTACGCACGATGATTTCTTCGGTGCTGAGTACGCCCGCGTTGGTACGGGCAATGATCGACAGGGACGAATCGACTCGTGCCTCCAGCGCCGCGCGGATCTTGCCAACGCCCTCCTCGACCGGGATCAGGTCAGTGGACTTGCGCCCGAACTGGGCAGGCAGCAGGGTGTCCTCGATGGTCAGTGCGGCCACACCGGCGCGCTCCAGTTCGATCACCGTGCGCATCACGTTCAGTGCGTTGCCATAGCCGTGGTCGGCGTCGGCCAGTACCGGCAGTTGCGCGACCCGACCAATGCGGGTGGCCTGCTCGACGAACTCGCTGAGGGTGATCAGAGCGAAGTCCGGAGCAGCCAGTACCTGCAACGAAGCGACCGAACCGCCGAGGATACCGACTTCGAAGCCCAGGTCTGCGGCAATGCGTGCCGACATTGGGTCGAACACCGAGGCAGTGTGGAAACAGGAACCTGAAGCGAGCAGCTCGCGGAAGGCAAAACGCAGATCTTGGTGGGAAGCCTTGGGCATGATCACTCCGCAAAAAAGTTGAAATTTGAACGGTAACTACCGACCCCTGTAATCGGGTCTACCTGACCTGTTCCAACCGTCGCCATCTGGGCGGTCATGCTCGACATGCAGGCAGAGGAATAAAAGGTGTGGGAGACAGCGAACTGAAAAACCTGCGGCAATATGCTGCACCAACCTAGTGCAAGCCCCGGATTTCAGCCTCTGTGGCATACCAACGATATCACGCAGCCATGCAGCACTGGATGAATGCGCCAATGCCGATCTTGCATAGGGGATGCAGATAGTACATAGGAAGCTACCTAACTCAGGTTACAATCCGAGGGCTTCTGTGAGAGCAGGCTTGCCCGCGAAGGGGCCGCCATAGACAAAACAAGGTATTCCCGTGACCGCCGCCCTGCCCCCCACCGCCCTGCGCAACGTGCTCACCGCCCTGATGCTGGCCATCTTCCTCGGCGCCCTGGACCAGACCATCGTCGCCGTCTCGCTGCCCGCCATCTCGGCGCAGTTCAGCGATGTCGGCCTGCTGGCCTGGGTCATCTCCGGTTATATGGTGGCCATGACCGTGGCCGTGCCGATCTACGGCAAACTGGGCGACCTTTACGGCCGGCGCCGGATGATCCTCACCGGTATCAGCCTGTTCACCCTGGCCTCCATTGCCTGCGCCATGGCCCAGGACATGCCGCAACTGGTGCTGGCCCGGGTACTGCAGGGTATCGGCGCAGGCGGAATGGTCTCGGTGAGCCAGGCAATCATTGGCGACTTCGTGCCCCCGCGCGAACGCGGCCGCTACCAGGGCTACTTCAGCAGCATGTACGCCGCGGCCAGCGTGGCCGGGCCAGTGCTGGGCGGCTGGTTGACCGAGTACCTGTCGTGGCGCTGGGTGTTCTGGATCAACCTGCCGCTGGGGCTGGTCGCCTTGTGGGCCATTCGCCGTGCGCTCGCTGACATGCCGGTGCAGCGTCGCGAGGCACAGGTGGACTACCTTGGCGCCATGCTGTTGATTCTCGGCCTTGGCAGCCTGCTCCTGGGCATCACCTTGGTGGGCCAGGGCCACGCCTGGGCCGACCTGGCCGTGCTGGCGCTGTTCGGCTGCGCCCTGCTGGGCCTGGCGCTTTTCATCGCACACGAACGCCGCTGCCCAGAGCCGCTGCTGCCGCTCAGCCTGTTCGGCAACCGTGTGGCAGTGCTGTGCTGGGCGGTGATCTTCTTCGCCAGCTTCCAGTCCATTTCGCTGACCATGCTCATGCCCCTGCGTTACCAGGGCATTACCGGCGCCGGTGCCGACAGCGCCGCCCTGCATCTGCTGCCGCTGGCCATGGGGCTGCCCATGGGCGCCTTCACAGGAGGCCGCATGACCAGCCGGACCGGGCGCTACAAGCCACAGATCCTGGCCGGTGCACTGCTGATGCCAGTGGCCATTTTCGCGATGGCACTGACTCCGCCGCAATCAGCGTTGCTCAGTGCGCTGTTCATGCTGCTGACCGGTATAGCCTGCGGGCTGCAATTCCCGACCTCACTGGTGGGCACACAAAGCGCGGTGGCCAGCAAGGACATCGGCGTGGCCACCAGCACCACCAACCTGTTCCGTTCGCTGGGCGGAGCCATGGGCGTGGCATGCATGTCCAGCTTGTTGCTGGCACTGCTGCATCAGGGTGGTTTCGAACTGTCGGGTAATCCGTTGCTGGGGAGCTTGAAGGCCGCAGAGGTGGACCCGGTGACTCAGGGACGGTTGCTGGAAACGTTCCGGCAGCTGCTGATGGGGAGTGCGGTCGTCGCGGTGCTGGGACTGCTTGCGGCATTGGCCTTGCCCGACCGGCAATTGCGCGGCCGCTGAAGGCTACGCACTCGCTGCAAGAGCCGCCTTGTGCTGCGAACAGCCGCAGGGCGGCCACGCCCTTAATCCCCCCTTAACACAAAGGGGAAACACTCCCTCACAATCCTTAACAAAGTGTCATTTGCGCAGAGCCGGGCTCAAGCGCAGCATATCCAGCCCGGTGTCGACCCATTTTTCGACATCACCCAACAGATCGACACTGTCAGGCAGCAATAGCCAGCGCCCGATCAGGCCATCGACATAGGCAAACATGGCCACCGCCGCGCGCTCGACATCCAGCTCGCCAGGCAACTGGCCCCGGCGTACGGCATTGGCCAGCGCCAGGGTGATGCCCTTGTGGCAATCCAGCACCGCACTCTGGCGCTGCTGGCGAATTTCACACATGTCATCGGTGAACTCGCACTTGTGATGCAGGATTTCATTGATACGACGGGTTCGGGCATCGAGCACCAGCTCGTTAAACACTTGCAACAGCAGCTTGCGCATGCAGCCAAGCGGGTCGAGTTCATCCTCGCTTTCGCTCGCGCGCGCCAAATGGTCATGGGTCTCGTGCAGGCTGTCGAGCAACGCCTGCACCAGCTCGGCCTTGTTGTTGAAGTGCCAGTAGATCGCCCCCCGCGTCACACCCGCCAGTTCGGCGATGTCGGCCAGGGTGGTTCGCGCAACCCCGCGCTTGTAGAAGGCCCTTTCCGCCGCCTCGATGATCTGGGCACGGGTTTCCTGGGCTTCTTCTTTGGTTCGACGGACCATGGCAGTACAACCTCATCTGGCCCGAACGCGCAGCGCGTGCGGGGAACGCTCCGGGGGCACCTCTGCCGGGGCCTCTCGGATAAGCTAATCAAGCGCTGAGGCTGTACCTGAGTACCACCCAGCAGTATTTACAAACAACCATGAATGTAAGTATATTCCTTAGCAAGCTATTTATCCACCGGATAGCATTTTTTCCAGATCAAGATCTCTTCCATTACTCTTGAGCGTCTCCCTGCTCCAGCGACCCGAGGATCCTCATGCAATTCAAGCCAGCCGTTACCGCTCTGGTTTCCGCCGTCGCCCTGGCAACCCTGCTCAGTGGCTGTAAGAAAGAAGAAGCAGCGCCAGCGGCGCAGGCTCCTCAGGTCGGCGTCGTGACCATCCAGCCGCAAGCCTTCACCCTCACCTCGGAATTGCCGGGGCGAACCAGTGCCTACCGCGTCGCCGAAGTGCGCCCGCAGGTCAACGGCATCATCCTCAAGCGCCTGTTCAAGGAAGGCAGTGAGGTCAAGGAAGGCCAGCAGTTGTATCAGATCGACCCTGCCGTGTACGAAGCCACCCTGGCCAATGCCAAGGCCAACCTGCTGGCTACACGCTCACTGGCCGAACGTTACAAGCAACTGATTGACGAACAGGCCGTCTCCAAACAGGAATACGACGACGCCAATGCCAAACGATTGCAGGCTGAGGCTTCGCTCAAGAGCGCACAGATCGACCTGCGCTACACCAAGGTTCTGGCGCCAATCAGCGGCCGTATCGGTCGCTCTTCGTTCACCGAGGGTGCACTGGTGAGCAATGGCCAGACCGACGCCATGGCCACCATCCAGCAGCTCGATCCTATTTATGTCGACGTTACCCAGTCCACCGCCGAGCTGCTCAAGCTGCGCCGTGACCTGGAAAGCGGCCAGTTGCAGAAGGCCGGCGACAACGCCGCCTCGGTTCAGCTGGTACTGGAAGACGGCAGCCTGTTCAAGCAGGAAGGTCGCCTGGAATTCTCCGAAGTCGCGGTGGACGAGACCACCGGCTCGGTGACCCTGCGCGCCCTGTTCCCCAACCCCGATCACACCCTGCTGCCAGGCATGTTCGTGCATGCGCGGCTCAAGGCCGGGGTCAACGCCAACGCCATCCTGGCACCGCAACAAGGCGTGACCCGCGACCTCAAGGGCGCACCCACCGCCCTGGTGGTCAACCAGGAGAACAAGGTCGAACTGCGCCAGCTCAAGGCCAGCCGCACCTTGGGTAGCGACTGGCTGATCGAGGAAGGCCTCAACCCGGGTGACCGCCTGATCACCGAAGGGCTGCAGTACGTGCGCCCAGGCGTCGAGGTGAAGGTCAGCGATGCCACCAACGTCAAGAAGCCGGCCGGTCCTGATCAGGCCAACGCGGCGAAAGCAGACGCCAAAGCGGAGTAAACCATGTCGAAGTTCTTTATCGATCGCCCGATCTTCGCCTGGGTGATCGCCTTGGTGATCATGCTGGTCGGGGCCTTGTCCATCCTGAAGCTGCCGATCAACCAGTACCCCAGTATCGCGCCGCCAGCCATCGCCATCGCCGTGACCTACCCGGGCGCCTCGGCGCAAACCGTGCAGGACACCGTGGTGCAGGTGATCGAGCAGCAGCTCAACGGTATCGACAACCTGCGTTATGTGTCGTCGGAAAGTAACTCCGACGGCAGCATGACCATTACCGCCACCTTCGAACAGGGCACCAACCCCGACACCGCGCAGGTACAGGTACAGAACAAGCTGAACCTGGCCACCCCGCTGCTGCCGCAGGAAGTGCAGCAGCAAGGTATCCGCGTCACCAAAGCAGTGAAGAACTTCCTGCTGGTGATCGGCCTGGTCTCCGAAGACGGCAGCATGACCAAGGACGACCTGGCCAACTATATCGTCTCGAACATGCAGGACCCGATCTCGCGTACCGCGGGTGTAGGTGACTTCCAGGTGTTCGGTGCGCAGTACGCCATGCGTATCTGGCTCGATCCGGCCAAGCTGAACAAGTTCCAGCTGACCCCGGTCGACGTCAAGACCGCTGTGGCCGCACAGAACGTGCAGGTGTCTTCCGGCCAGCTCGGCGGCCTGCCAGCCCTGCCGGGCACCCAGCTGAACGCCACCATCATCGGCAAGACCCGCCTGCAAACCGCCGAGCAGTTCGAGAGTATCCTGCTCAAGGTCAACAAAGACGGTTCACAGGTGCGCCTGGGCGATGTCGCCCAAGTAGGCCTGGGGGGTGAAAACTACGCCGTCAGCGCCCAGTTCAACGGCAAGCCGGCTTCCGGCCTGGCGGTAAAACTGGCAACCGGCGCCAACGCGCTGGACACCGCCAAGGCACTGCGCGAGACCATCAAAGGCCTGGAACCGTTCTTCCCGCCGGGAGTCAAGGCGGTATTCCCGTATGACACCACCCCAGTGGTCACCGAATCGATCAGCGGCGTGATCCACACCCTGATCGAAGCCGTGGTGCTGGTGTTCCTGGTGATGTACCTGTTCCTGCAGAACTTCCGCGCCACCATCATCACCACCATGACCGTACCGGTGGTATTGCTGGGTACCTTCGGCATCCTTGCCGCCGCGGGCTTCAGCATCAACACCCTGACCATGTTCGCCATGGTTCTGGCCATCGGCTTGCTGGTGGACGACGCCATCGTCGTGGTGGAGAACGTCGAGCGGGTCATGTCCGAGGAAGGCTTGCCGCCCAAGGAAGCGACCAAACGCTCGATGGAACAGATCCAGGGCGCCCTGGTGGGTATCGCCCTGGTGCTCTCGGCCGTACTGCTGCCCATGGCGTTCTTTGGCGGCTCCACGGGTGTGATCTACCGGCAGTTCTCCATCACCATCGTCTCGGCCATGGGCCTGTCGGTGCTGGTTGCGCTGATCTTCACCCCGGCGCTCTGCGCAACCATGCTCAAACCGCTGAAGAAGGGCGAGCACCACACCGCCAAAGGTGGCTTCTTCGGCTGGTTCAACCGCAACTTCGACCGCAGCGTCAACGGCTACGAGCGCAGTGTAGGCGCCATCTTGCGCAACAAGGTGCCATTCCTGCTGGCCTATGCGCTGATCGTGGTCGGCATGATCTGGCTGTTCGCCCGCATCCCTACCGCGTTCCTGCCAGAAGAAGACCAGGGCGTACTGTTCGCTCAGGTGCAGACCCCGGCCGGCTCCAGTGCCGAACGCACGCAGGTCGTGGTCGACCAGATGCGTGAATACCTGCTCAAGGACGAAGCCGATACCGTATCGTCGGTGTTCACGGTCAACGGTTTCAACTTCGCAGGCCGCGGCCAGAGCTCGGGCATGGCCTTCATCATGCTCAAACCCTGGGATGAACGCTCGAAGGAAAACAGCGTGTTCGCCCTGGCCCAGCGTGCCCAGCAGCACTTCTTTACCTTCCGTGATGCGATGGTGTTCGCCTTCGCCCCGCCAGCGGTGCTTGAACTGGGTAACGCCACCGGCTTCGACGTGTTCCTTCAGGACCGCGGCGGTGTCGGCCACGAGAAGTTGATGGAGGCGCGCAACCAGTTCCTGGCCAAAGCTGCGCAGAGCAAGATCCTCAGCGCCGTGCGCCCGAACGGCCTGAACGATGAACCGCAGTACCAGCTGACCATTGATGACGAACGTGCCAGCGCCCTGGGCGTGACCATTGCCGACATCAACAACACCCTGTCGATTGCCTTGGGTGCCAGCTACGTCAACGACTTCATCGACCGTGGCCGGGTCAAGAAGGTGTACATCCAGGGCGAACCCAGCGCGCGGATGAGCCCGGAAGACCTGCAAAAATGGTACGTGCGCAACGGCGCAGGGGAGATGGTGCCGTTCTCCTCCTTCGCCAAAGGCGAATGGACCTACGGTTCGCCGAAGCTGTCGCGTTACAACGGTGTCGAAGCGATGGAAATCCTCGGTGCACCGGCGCCTGGCTACAGTACCGGTGAAGCCATGGCCGAGGTCGAGCGCATTGCAGGCGAGCTGCCAAGCGGTATCGGCTTCTCCTGGACCGGCATGTCCTACGAGGAAAAACTCTCCGGCTCGCAGATGCCGGCGCTGTTCGCCCTCTCGGTGCTATTCGTGTTCCTGTGCCTGGCGGCCCTGTACGAAAGCTGGTCGATCCCGATCGCTGTGGTGCTGGTAGTACCGCTGGGTATCATCGGTGCGCTGATCGCCACCAGCCTGCGCGGCCTGTCCAACGACGTGTACTTCTTGGTTGGCCTGTTGACCACCATCGGTCTTGCGGCGAAAAACGCCATTCTGATCGTGGAATTCGCCAAGGAGCTGCACGAACAAGGCCGCAGCCTGTACGACGCAGCGATCGAGGCGTGCCGCATGCGTCTGCGCCCGATCATCATGACCTCGCTGGCGTTCATCCTGGGCGTGGTACCGTTGACCATCGCCAGCGGCGCCGGCGCCGGCAGCCAGCACGCCATCGGTACTGGCGTGATCGGCGGCATGATCAGTGCGACCGTGCTGGCTATCTTCTGGGTACCGCTGTTCTTCGTCGCAGTGTCGTCGCTGTTCGGCAGCAAAGAGCCGGAAAAAGACGTCACCCCTGAAAATCCACGTTATGAGGCTGGGCAATGACCAAGTCTTTGTTGTCCCTGGCGGTAACCGCTTTCATTCTTGGCGGCTGCTCGCTGATCCCTGACTACCAGACCCCGGAGGCGCCGGTGGCTGCGCAGTGGCCGCAAGGCCCTGCTTACTCGCCGACGCAATCGGCGGATGTTGCCGCTGCTGAACAGGGCTGGCGCCAGTTCTTCCACGACCCGGCGCTGCAACAGCTGATCCAGACCTCGCTGGTCAATAACCGCGACCTGCGCGTCGCGGCGTTGAACCTCGACGCCTACCGTGCGCAATACCGCATTCAGCGCGCCGACCTGTTCCCGGCGGTTTCGGCCACCGGCAGCGGCAGCCGCCAGCGTGTCCCGGCGAACATGTCGCAAACGGGCGAATCTGGCATCACCAGCCAGTACTCGGCCACCTTGGGCGTCAGCGCCTACGAGCTGGACCTGTTCGGCCGCGTGCGCAGCCTGACCGAGCAGGCCCTGGAAACCTACCTCTCCAGCGAGCAGGCGCGTCGTTCCACGCAAATCGCCCTGGTAGCCAGCGTGGCCAACGCCTACTACACCTGGCAGGCCGACCAGGCCCTGTTCAAGCTGACCGAAGAAACGCTGAAGACCTACGAGGAAAGCTACAACCTCACCCGTCGCAGCAACGAAGTCGGCGTGGCCTCGGCCCTGGACGTCAGCCAGGCGCGTACCGCCGTGGAAGGCGCCAGGGTCAAGTACTCGCAGTACCAGCGCCTGGTCGCCCAGGACGTCAACAGCCTGACCGTGCTGCTGGGCACCGGCATTCCTGCCGACCTGGCCAAGCCGCTGGAGCTTGATGCCGACCAACTGGCCGAAGTACCGGCCGGCCTGCCATCGGATATTCTTCAGCGTCGCCCGGACATTCAGGAAGCCGAGCACCTGCTCAAGGCTGCCAACGCCAACATTGGTGCAGCCCGCGCAGCGTTCTTCCCGAGCATCAGCCTGACCGCGAACGCCGGCAGCCTGAGCCCCGACATGGGCCACCTGTTCTCGGGCGGCCAGGGCACCTGGCTGTTCCAGCCGCAGATCAACCTGCCGATCTTCAACGCCGGCAGCCTCAAAGCCAGCCTGGACTACTCGAAAATCCAGAAGGACATCAACGTCGCCAAGTACGAAAAAACCATCCAGACGGCCTTCCAGGAAGTCTCCGATGGCCTGGCGGCACGCAAGACCTTCGAAGAGCAGTTGCAGGCCCAGCGCGACCTGGTGCAGGCGAACCAGGACTACTACCGCTTGGCCGAACGCCGTTACCGCATCGGGATTGACAGCAACCTGACCTTCCTCGATGCCCAACGCAACCTGTTCAGTGCCCAGCAAGCGCTGATCGGAGACCGCCTGTCGCAGCTGACCAGCGAGGTCAACCTGTACAAGGCGCTTGGCGGTGGCTGGTACGAGCAGACCGGGCAGGCCAACCAGCAGGCATCGGTGGAAACACCGAAAGGCTGATCGGCCTTGTTGCAAAAGCAGAAAGCCCACCCTTATCGGTGGGCTTTGTTTTTACTGCCTGTGCCGGCTGGGCGCAAGCCGTCGTAGGAGCGGATTTACCCGCGAAGAGGCCGCCCCAGAAGAGTTATTAACCAACCGGAACATTCCGTTCGATTATCGCCCCGTTCCGTTTGCGGCGAATTGCCTCACCCCCGCACTACCCCGCACCATCCCCCCACGCAACGTTACTCAAGTTCATCAAAAACACCCGCACCTGCAGGCCCGATCCCGCAGTGCACCGGCTCGACCATAAAAACAAGAGATCCACGACAGATGAGCATTTCGCTACCCGCACGTCAGCTGCTGCCTGGCCTGTTGGCCATGTCCTGCGCCCTCCCCGCATTCGCCGCCAACGAAGGTGGTTTCATCGAGGACGCCAAGGCCACCCTCAACCTGCGCAACTTCTACATCAACCGCAACTTCGTCGACCCGGCCCACCCACAGGGCAAGGCCGAGGAATGGACACAAAGCTTCATCCTCGATGCCCGTTCCGGTTTCACCCAGGGCACGGTCGGTTTCGGCGTGGACGTACTGGGCCTGTACTCGGTCAAGCTCGACGGCGGCAAAGGCACCACCAACACTCATCTGCTGCCCGTGCATGGCGACGGCCGCCCGGCCGATGACTTTGGCCGGCTGGGTGTGGCGCTGAAGGCCAAGCTGTCCGAAACCGAGCTGAAAGTCGGTGAATGGATGCCGGTACTGCCAATCCTGCGTTCGGACGATGGCCGCTCACTGCCGCAAACATTCCGCGGTGGCCAGCTGACCTCCAGGGAAATCGCCGGCCTGACCCTGTACGCCGGCCAGTTCCGCGGCAACAGCCCGCGCAACGATGCCAGCATGGAAGACATGTCGCTCAACGGTAAAGCCGCCTTCACCTCCGACCGTTTCAACTTCGGCGGCGGTGAGTACACCTTCAACGACAAGCGCACCATGATCGGCCTGTGGGATGCCCAGCTCAAGGACATCTACCGCCAGCAATACCTCAACCTGACGCACAGCCAGCCGCTGGGCGACTGGACGCTGGGCGCCAACCTGGGCTACTTCATCGGCAAGGAAGATGGCGCCGAACGGGCCGGCAAGCTGGACAACCGCACCGCCTCCGCCTTGCTTTCGGCGCGCTACCAAGGCCACACCTTTTACGTTGGCCTGCAGAAGGTCAGCGGCGACGATGCCTGGATGCGGGTCAATGGCACCAGTGGCGGTACCCTGGCCAACGACAGCTACAATTCAAGCTTCGACAATGCCAAGGAGCGTTCCTGGCAGGTTCGCCATGACTTCAACTTCGCCACCGTCGGCGTACCCGGGCTGACCCTGATGAACCGCTATATCAAGGGTGACAACGTCACCGTGGGCAGCGTGGACGATGGCAAGGAATGGGCGCGGGAAACAGAGCTGGCCTATGTGGTGCAGTCGGGCAGCTTCAAGGACCTGTCGCTGAAATGGCGCAACTCGACCATGCGTCGCGACTTCAGCACCAACGCGTTCGATGAGAACCGCTTGATTGTGAGTTATCCGCTGAATCTTCTGTGACTCAATTGGCCTCTTCGCGGATAAACCCGCGAAGAGGCCAGACGCCCTCCCTTTTGAAGGCATCATTGGCAACAGCGTGATGAAAACCCTGCCATGAATTGCCCAGTGCGAGCTGCCGCCATTCGCTGAGCTGATGATGGTGGTGACTGCAGGCTATCCTGATCACTATCAGGTACAGGTGAAACAAAGCAGAACAGGGAGGCACAACAATGAAAACCCTCGTCGACCACCTGAGCCAATACGCCAACTACCACCGCGATCCACGCAACATCGCCACCCACTTCGTCGGCATCCCCATGATCGTGCTGGCAGTCACCATCCTGCTTTCACGCCCAGGCTGGGAGATAGCTGGCATGTGGCTGTCCCCTGCCCTGCTGGCAGCGGCGGCATCTGTGTGGTTCTACTTGCGCCTGGACCTGCGCTTCGGGCTGGTGATGGGGCTGTTGCTGGGCCTGTGCCTGTGGGTCGGTGAGGCGCTGGCAGTGCAGTCGACAACGCTATGGCTCGGCGCCGGGCTGGGGGCGTTCGTGGTGGGCTGGATCATCCAGTTCATCGGCCATTACTACGAAGGCCGCAAACCGGCATTTGTCGACGACGTGAGCGGCCTGATCATCGGGCCACTGTTCGTGGTGGCGGAAGCTGCGTTCATGCTGGGCCTGTGCCCGACCCTGAAGCGCGCCGTGGAAGCCAACGCCGGCCCGATTGCCATGCGGCAAAAAAAGGCATCGGTGTAAAGGCCATTCGCGGGCAAGCGCCCTGTTGCAGGGGGCCTGCCCGTGATCACGGTTTACTGGCGAGACTCTACGCCAAGTTCATCCCACACCGACTCAGCCAGGTGGAACGTGGCATTGGCCGCCGGAATGCCGCAGTAGATCGCGCTCTGCATCAGCACTTCCTTGATCTCGTCGCGGGTCACGCCATTGTTGGCCGCCGCACGCAGGTGCAGCTTCAGCTCGTCGTTGCGGTTCATGCCGATCAGCATGGCGATGGTGATCAGGCTGCGGGTATGGCGCGGCAGCCCCGGGCGGGTCCAGATGTCACCCCAGGCGTGGCGGGTGATCATTTCCTGGAACTCGCCATTGAAGTCGTTGAGCTTCTCCAGGCTGCGGTCCACGTGGGCATCACCCAGCACTGCGCGGCGCACTTGCATGCCAGCGTCGTAACGTTGTTTCTCGTCCATGGCGTTGTCCTCAGTGAGCCAGCAGGAAATCGAGCACGCGGCGGCTGAAGGCCTCGCCAATCTCGACGTTGGACAGGTGCGCCGCCGGGAAGTCGACGTACTCGGCACCTTGGATACCGGCCTGCATGAAGCGGCCATGCTCAGGGGTGGTAACCACGTCTTGCGTACCGGCAACGATCAGCGCGGGCACCTGGATGCGGCCCAGTTGCTCACGATAATCCGCGTCACGTACCGCTGCACAGTTGCCTGCGTAGCCTTGTGGGCTGGTTTGCGCCAGCATCTGGCAGATACGCTGGGCCTGCTCCGGCTGTGCCTGGGCAAAGCCTGGCGTGAACCAGCGGGCGATGGAGGCATCGCGCAGGTCGACCATGGCCTGCTGGCCGCCCTTGAGTACCGTGTCGATACGGGTGTTCCACACCTCGTCGTTGGCGATCTTGGCGGCCGTGTTGCACAGGGTCAGGCTGTGCAGGCGCTCACCTGCATGGATACCCAGCCACTGGCCGATCAGGCCGCCCATCGACAGGCCGACGAAGTGAGCCTTTTGAATGTCCAGGCCATCGAGCAGGGCCAGCACGTCGCGGCCCAGCTGTTCGATGCTGTAAGGGCCTTCAGTGACCAGCGATGCGCCGTGACCACGGGTGTCATAGCGCAGCACCCGGAAGTGCTGACTCCAGAGCGGAATCTGGGTGTCCCACATGCCCAGGTCGGTACCCAGCGAGTTGGACAGGACCAGCACCGGGGCGTCATCCGGGCCATCGATCTGGTAATTCAAAACGCCATCGGCCAGTTGCAAGTGCGCCACAGCGGTCTCCTTCAGGCAGTGAAACGTTGATGTTCGGACACGGCGCGCGCCACCCAGACGCGGGCCTGGCCCAGGTAATGGGCAGGGTCGAGCAGGCGATCGAGTTCTTCGCCAGACAGCTCGGCGCTGACCTGCGGCTCGTCACCCAGCACGGCACGCAGGTGCCGCTGTTCGGCCACCGCGCGTTGGCAGCATTGTTCCAGCAGGTGGTGGGCACGGTCGCGACCCAGACGCTGGGCGAGGACGATGCTCACCGCTTCGGCCAGCACCAGGCCTTGGGTCAGGTCGAGGTTACGGCGCATGCGCGCGGCATCCACCTCCATGCCCTCGGCAATCACTTGAGCCTGGCGCAGGGCGCCAGAGACCAGGCAGCAGATATCCGGCAGGGTTTCCCACTCGGCATGCCATAGGCCCAGGCTGCGTTCGTGCTCCTGAGGCATGGCTGCGAACAGCGTCGACAGCAGGCCCGGCACGCGGGTCGCGGCACCGATCAACACGGCGGCACCCACCGGGTTGCGCTTGTGTGGCATGGTCGAAGAACCACCCTTACCCGGCGCAGAAGGCTCAAACACCTCCCCCGCCTCGGTTTGCATCAGCAAGCTGATATCACGGCCGAACTTGCCCAGGCTGCCGGCAACCAGGCCCAATACCGAGGCAAACTCCACCAGGCGGTCGCGCTGGGTGTGCCAGGGCTGCTCGGGCAGGGTCAGCTTGAGCTGTTCGGCCAGCGCTTCGGCCACCGGCATCGCCTTGCTGCCCAGCGCCGCCAGGCTGCCCGAGGCACCGCCGAACTGCAGGACCAGAAGGCGCGGGCGCAGTTCCTGCAGGCGCTGACGGTGGCGGGTCAAAGCACCCAGTACACCGGCCAGTTTCATGCCCAGGGTCACCGGGGTGGCGTGTTGCAACCAGGTACGACCCACCAAGGGCGTATCGGCGTGCTTCAAGGCCTGCTGCGACAGGGTATCGGCCAGCTTGCCGAGGTCGGCCTCGATCAAATCGAGGGCATCGCGCAGCTGCAGAACCAGACCGGTATCCATCGCATCCTGGCTGGTGGCCCCAAGGTGCACATAGCGCTCAGCCTCTGGCACGCCGGTGGCGATCACCTTGCCCAACGCTTTCACCAGCGGAATGGCCGAGTTGCCCGCGGTGGCGATGGCATTGGCCAGCGCGCCAACGTCATAGCGCTCGGCCTGGCATGCCGCCTCGATGGCCGCTACCGCGCTGTGCGGGACCAAACCGGCAGAGGCTTCGGCTCGGGCAAGCGCGGCTTCGAAATCCAGCATGCCCTGCAGGCGGCCTCGGTCGGAGAAAATCTCGCGCATGGCCGGCGCGGTGAAATAGGCGTCGAACAGTTGGTTGCTCATGCAGCGTCCTTAATCATCATGGTGCAGGTACGCCGCCTGCTTCGGCAGGCGCAGGCTGAACAGGAAGGCAATCGCCATCATCGCCGTCACGTACCAATAGAAAGTGTTTTCCATCCCCAGGGTTTTCAGGCCCAGGGCCACATACTCGGCCGAACCGCCGAATGCTGCGTTGGCCACCGCGTAGGCCAGGCCAACACCCAGTGCACGCACCTGCGGCGGGAACATCTCGGCCTTCACCAGACCGCTGATCGAGGTGTAGAAACTCACGATACACAGGGCCAGGCTGATCAGCACGAAGGCCATGATCGGGCTGGTCACGGTTTTCAGCGCCATCAGCAGCGGCACGGTGCACAGGGTACCGAGGCCGCCGAACAGCAGCATCGAATTGCGCCGGCCGATACGGTCGGACAGCATGCCGAAGAACGGCTGCACCACCATGAACAGGAACAACGCCCCGGTCATCACGTAGCTGGCGTTCTTGGCGGTCATGCCCGCGGTGTTGACCAGGTACTTCTGCATATAGGTGGTGAAAGTATAGAAAATCAGCGAGCCACCCGCGGTGTAGCCCAGTACCGTGATGAACGCCGCTGCGTGATTGCGGAACAAACCTCCGATCGAACCTGCATCCTTGTCATTGCGGGCTTCGGCGCTACTGGTCTCGTGCAGCGAACGGCGCAGCATCAGCGAGATCAGGGCGGCGATGGCGCCCACCACGAAGGGAATGCGCCAGCCCCAGGCCCGCAGTTCATCTTCAGTCAGCAGCTGTTGCAGGATCACCACGACCAGGACTGCCAGCAACTGGCCGCCGATCAGGGTGACGTACTGGAACGAAGCAAAGAAGCCGCGCTGCCCACGCAGCGCTACTTCACTCATGTAGGTGGCCGTGGTGCCGTATTCGCCCCCTACCGACAGCCCCTGGATCAGGCGGGCCAGCAATAGCAGCGCCGGGGCCCAGGTGCCGATGCTGGCATAGGTGGGCAGGCAGGCGATCATCAGGGAGCCGAAGCACATCATCAGCACCGAGATCATCAGGGAATTCTTGCGACCATGGCGGTCGGCGAGGCGGCCGAAGATCCAGCCACCAATGGGGCGCATCAAAAAGCCCGCGGCGAATACACCCGCCGTGTTCAACAGCTGCACGGTGGGGTCGTCGGAGGGGAAGAAGGCCGGGGCGAAGTAGATCGCGCAGAAGGCGTAGACGTAGAAGTCGAACCATTCCACCAGGTTGCCTGATGAGGCACCGACAATAGCGAAGATGCGCTTGCTGCGTTCTTCGCCGGTGTAATAGGTTGAGGTCATGACGGGTTTACTCCTGGAGGGTCCTAGGTAGTTCTAGACATACCTAGTAACACACTCGTTCCGCTATCGGGCTGGCAATGGGCCTTATGTCTCACAGGAGAGGCCTCTTCGCGGGGAAGCCCGCTCCCACAGGTGATTGCGTGGATCCCTGTTGGAGCGGGCTTCCCCGCGAAGAGGCCGGTACAGGTCAAACCCGCTCGATGGCCAACGCCAGACCTTGGCCGACACCCACACACATGGTCGCCAGGCCCTTGCGACCGCCACTCTTCTCCAGCTGGTGCAACGCAGTCAGTACCAGGCGAGCACCGCTCATGCCCAGTGGGTGGCCCAGGGCAATGGCACCGCCATTAGGGTTTACCTGGGGCGCATCGTCAGCCACACCCAGCTCACGCAGCACCGCCAGGCCTTGGCTGGCAAACGCTTCGTTAAGCTCGATCACGTCGAAATCACTTACCGCTATCCCCAGACGCTCGGTCAGTTTGCGCACCGCCGGCACCGGGCCAATGCCCATGACACGTGGCGCAACGCCGCCGCTGGCCATGCCCAGAACGCGGGCACGCGGAGTCAGGCCGTGTTTCTTCACCGCTGCGGCCGAGGCCAGGATCATCGCCGCAGCACCGTCGTTCACGCCCGAGGCATTGCCGGCGGTGACCGTCTTGTCCGGGCCGTTGACCGGCTTGAGCTTGGTCAGCGCCTCCAGCGTGGTTTCAGGGCGCAGGTGTTCGTCACGTTCGACGATGATTTCGCCCTTCTTGTGAGCGATACGCACCGGCACGATTTCTTCGGCAAAGAAGCCGGCAGCCTGTGCGGCGGCAGCCTTCTGCTGGCTGCGCAGGGCGAAAGCGTCCTGGTCAGCACGCGAAACCTGATAGTCGTCGGCCACGTTGTCGGCGGTTTCCGGCATGGAATCCACACCGTACTGGCTCTTCATCAGCGGGTTGATGAAACGCCAGCCAATAGTGGTGTCTTCCAGCTTCATGTTGCGCGAATAGGCGCTTTCAGCCTTGCCCATGACGAACGGGGCGCGCGACATCGACTCGACGCCACCGGCAATCACCAGATCCATCTCGCCGCTGGCGATGGCGCGGAACGCGGTGCCGACGGCATCCATGCCCGACGCGCACAGACGGTTCAGGGTGACGCCCGGGATGCTTTCCGGCAGGCCGGCCAGCAGCAGTGCCATGCGGGCCACGTTGCGGTTGTCTTCACCGGCCTGGTTGGCGCAGCCGAAGAACACTTCGTCTACCTGGTCCCACTGCACGCCAGGGTTGCGCTCGATCAGCGCCTTCAGCGGCACGGCTGCCAGGTCGTCGGCCCGCACGCTGGCCAGGGCGCCGCCGAAGCGGCCGATCGGGGTACGGATGGCATCACAGATGAATACGTCGTGCATCAGGCTTCTCCTGCCAGCTGGCCATGGTCAGCGGCGGTACGGGCGTCGAGGTCACGCATGGCGGACAGCTCGATTTGGGTGGGTTCGGAAATGGTCTGCGCGTGGCATTTGGAGGCTCCTGGTCAGGGTGCTTCGGTAAACCCAGATTAAGGAGACTGGTAGGTACCTTACAATCCGATAATCGACTATCTGTGCGATTAACGAACCATTTGTTGCACGACTATCCACCCCACGCGCAGGGCAACTGTGCGCCCTGATTGCAGCACAACGCCGCCCCTGCGGGAGCGGCGTTACGCTGTGAATGGGCCGCAACGCGGCCCTCGCCCTCAGGTTGCGTCGGCGTGGCTGACCAGCCCCTTGACGACCACTCCCACGGTCGCCAGCGCCGCCGGTACCAGCAACGCCGTCAGCACCTGCTCGAAGCTCCAGCCCAGGCCCAGCAGCGTTGCACCACTCCAGGCGCCGAGAATCGCACCAAAGCGGCCAATACCCAGCATCCACGATACGCCTGTGGCCCGGCCCTGGGTGGGATAGAAGCGCGCCGCCAGCGATGGCATTGCCGACTGCGCACCGTTCACGCACATACCGGCAACGAGCACCAGCGTGGCTAGCAAGGTGATGTTGCCCAGGCTCTGCCCAACTGCGTAGGCGAACACCCCGGCCAGCAGATAGAAAATGCCGATCACCTTGTGCGGATTGAAACGGTCCATGGCCCAACCCACGCCGACTGCACTTAGCACGCCGCCAAACTGGAACAGCGCGCCGATGAACGCCGCCTGCTCCATGCTCGCGCCGCTGTCACGCATCAGGGTTGGCAGCCAGCTGGTCAGGAGGTAGACGATCACCAGGCCCATGAAATAGGTCAGCCACAGCAACACGGTGCCCAAGCCATAGGTGCCAGAGAAGATCACCGCGAACACGTTGCGCGCAGCCACCGCCTTTTGCTCAGGCACGCTGAAACTGCCTGCCTCGGCCACCACTTGCGGCGCGATTGGCGACAAGGTCTTGCGCACCTTGTCGGTGCCGCGGTTGCGCACCACCAGGAACCGCGCCGACTCCGGCAGCCAGACCATCAGCACCAGCGCCAGCAGCAACGGCAGCACGCCACCGATGACCAGCAGGCTGTGCCAGCCGTAGGCCGGGATCATCTTGGCGGAAATGAAGCCACCACCCGCCATGCCCAGGTTGAAGCCACAGAACATGCTGGTCACCAGCAGCGACTTGAGGCGCTCCGGGGTGTATTCGGACAACAGCGTGGTAGCGTTGGGCATGCCTGCACCCAGGCCCAGGCCAGTCAGGAAGCGCAGTACCAGCAACTGGTCGACGTTGGTGGCATAGGCCGAGGCCAGGCTGAAGCCACCGAACACCAGCACCGCCCCCACCAGCACGCCTTTGCGGCCGAAACGGTCAGCCAGCGGCCCGGAGCCCAGGGCGCCGAACACCATGCCGATCAACGCGGCACTCATGACCGGCCCAAGGCTGGCGCGGTCGATCCCCCACTCTTGCGACAGTGCAGGGGCGATGAACCCCATGGCAGCGGTGTCCAGGCCGTCGAGGAAGACGATCAGGAAGCACAGCAGCACGACCCGCCACTGATAGCGGGACAGCGGCTGCTGATTGATGAATGACTGAACGTCGAGGCTTTTGCCGACGTTGGTTTGCGCTTGGTTCATTATTGTTATCCAGAATGTGGGGCACAGTCAGGCCATTGCACGCGGGCATCCGGTACAAGGGCGATGATTGGGGTATATGGCCTGGGTCAGCCTGGATATAACGATACTGCATGCGGGTGCGGCCGCAGCAGCGAGGTGACAGTATTCATGAGTGAGTGCCTCTAGTGTTTTTCTTGTTCGGTCGGCTAGCCGACCGTTGCGAGAGACATTAATCAGCCGGCCGAGGTGACGCAATTCACCCGGCACGACACTGTGCGTTTATCGCACAGGAAACGGTTTTGCCTGTTCTGATCCGGGGCCGCAAAGTGCTCCCTGCGGTCTCAACCAAACAACTGGTGGCAAAGGTCCCGGCTGGCTGCCAGCAAAATCGGCAAGAACCGCTGCTCCAGTTCACTGCGGGTCACCCGCCCGACATGGGTACTGACGTTCAGCGCAGCCAACACCTGCCCCGAAGCGTCATACACCGGCACGGCAATCGATCGCAGCCCCTGTTCCAGTTCCTGGTCTACCACACACCAGCCCTGTGCGCGCACCTGCTGGATGCAGGCGAACAACGATTCGGGGTCATTCAGGGTGCGGCTGGTGCGCGCCTTGAGGTCGGCACGTTCCAGGTACTCACGCAGGCTGGTGTCATCCATGGCCGCCAGCAGAATGCGCCCCATCGACGTGCAATAGGCCGGCAGGCGCCCGCCCACCGACAGATCGACCGAGATCAGCCGCTCGACCGTGGCCGAACGGGCTATATAAAGGATGTCGTCGCCCTCGAGGGTGGCCATGTTGGCCGCCTCATGCAGCTGGTCGCTGATGCGATCCAGGTACGGCTGTGCAGAAATTGCCAGCGGCGTCGACGACAGGTAGGCATGCCCCAAGGTCAGCACTTTGGGCAGCAGCGAATAGGTACGCCCGTCGGTGGTGGCGTAACCCAGTTTGATCAACGTGTGCAGGCAACGGCGCACCGCCGCGCGAGGGATTTCGGTACGGTGGCTGATCTGGGCGATGGTCAGGTGGCGCTTGCGCTCCTGGAATGCCTGGATCACGGCCAGGCCACGTGCCAGTGAGGTCATGAAGTCCGGGTCACCGGTAAAGGCCTGGATGCGCTTGGCCGGGGAAGCCACGATCGGCGGCGCCATGGCAGCCGAAGCAGGTCGCGCCACCTCAGCATTGCCGGAATCGTTGCCCAGGGTTTCGTCACTCATCGCACACCTCAAAAAAAACACCGGTTCGTGCGATTATCGAACAAACGGCCGATAATCGCAATTGACCGCCGACACTTTTGCTTATACCTTTCCCATGCCACTTGTGGCTTCTTTGGAGAGACTGGTCAGGTACCCACCGTAGAAGTCCCCAGGCAACGGCCTCGCCTTTCGGCGAGGCCGTTTTTCATTACGGCCCGCCCTGACATTGCAACGAACTTCTATCCGCCATTCCTTTCAAACTTTGTACGAAAGGTCCCAACTGTTCGCGGGCACAATCTGCTACTTACGTCAGATGATGTCAGGGTTGCGTAAATTATCGATGTTCGGCGAATTATCGGTTGCTATAATCGATTGCGCAGGCCCTCCGCTTACCGTGGTCGTTGAACCTTCCGCTTTATCAAGCCGTTGCGGCCAGCAAGGCAAAATGCATGTTGCACAATGCATGACAACAGTCATTACACTTATTTCAGGTACTGCACGTGACGAAAGATGAACTGCGCGCGGAACTCGAGCGCCAGGCTGAACGTTACAAGGATGTTTATGGTGGCGAAGTCACCACATACGCCGCACAACCGGATCCGGAACGCAAACCCTGGCGCAAGCGTGCCAGCGTTCGCGACCAGGCCTTCAGCCAGGAACTGGAACGCATCGAAAAAGAACTGCGCAGCGACAATCCCTGAGCCTCGGGGCCCTCTGCGCGTCGTCGCCCGGCCTACCCGGGCGAGCTCGATCTTTACTGTCTGGCCGATGATGAAATGGAATCACACAAATTTCATACAGTCGTTTGAATTTTTGCGAAATGGATTTTTCTCAAGATTTCGGCCTTTTTTCGCCCTACTTTGTGATTTTTAGCCGCTATTTACCTCCCGTACCGCCCCCCTCTGCATGACACGCTTGCACCATGAAGACTGTCATCTGCCTGTTACAGGTGCATCGATTGCCAAGGTTTTCTGGCATAATCCCGCCCCCCTAAGACCCGCCAGACAACCTTCATGATCGATTTATTCAGCGGACTGGATGCCTGGGTGTTGGTGAGCCTGCTGCTCGCCTTGACCTTCGTACTCGCCTTCGAGTTCATCAATGGCTTTCATGACACCGCCAACGCGGTAGCTACCGTCATCTATACCAAAGCCATGCCGCCGCACCTCGCCGTGTTCTTCTCCGGCGTGTTCAACTTCCTTGGCGTTCTGCTCGGCGGTGTAGGGGTGGCCTATGCCATCGTGCACCTGTTGCCGGTAGAGCTGCTGATCAATGTGAACACCGGCCACGGCCTGGCCATGGTCTTCTCGTTGCTGGCTGCGGCCATCACCTGGAACCTGGGCACCTGGTACTTTGGCATCCCCGCCTCCAGTTCGCACACGCTGATCGGCTCCATCCTCGGTGTTGGCCTGGCCAACGCCCTGATCAACGACATTCCGCTGGGCGACGGCGTCAACTGGCAGAAAGCGATCGATATCGCCATGTCGCTGGTGGTCTCGCCAATGGCCGGCTTCGCCGTTGCTGCCCTGGTGCTGATCGGCCTGAAATGGTGGCGCCCGCTGTCGAAGATGCACAAAACCCCGGAACAGCGCCGCAAGCTCGACGACAAGAAGCACCCGCCCTTCTGGAACCGTCTGGTCCTGGTGGTTTCCGCCATGGGCGTGAGCTTCGTGCACGGCTCCAACGACGGCCAGAAAGGCATCGGCCTGATCATGCTGGTGCTGATCGGTATTGTCCCGGCCAAGTTCGTACTCGACCTGAACAGCACCACCTACCAGATCGAACGTACGCGCGACGCCACCCTGCACATGAGCCAGTTCTACCAGCGTAACGCCGCCACCCTGGGCGAGTTCCTGGCACTGGGCAAGGCCAAGGCCAGCGACCTGCCGGAGCAGTTCAGTTGCAACCCGCAGCAGACCGAGCCGACCATTGCTGCGCTGCAGACCTCGCTGAAGGGCGTGACGGACTACCACAGCCTCGATGCCGAGAAGCGCGTTGAAGTGCGCCGCTATCTGTTGTGCCTGGATGACACGGCGAAGAAGGTTGGCAAGCTGCCAGGCCTGGACGCCCGTGAAAAGTCCGACCTTGAAAAACTGCGCAAAGACCTCACCGCCACCACCGAATACGCCCCGTTCTGGGTGATCGTGGCCGTCGCACTGGCCCTTGGCCTGGGTACCATGGTTGGCTGGAAGCGCGTGGTGTTGACGGTGGGCGAGAAGATCGGCAAACAAGGCATGACCTATGCCCAAGGCATGTCGGCACAGATCACCGCAGCCTGCGCCATCGGCATGGCCAACGTATTCGCCCTGCCGGTATCGACCACCCACGTGCTGTCGTCCGGCGTGGCCGGCACCATGGTCGCCAACAAAAGTGGCCTGCAAGGCGGCACCGTGAAGACCATCCTGCTGGCATGGGTCCTGACCCTGCCTGCCTCGATGGGCCTGGCGGCCGGCCTGTTCTGGCTGGCGTCCAAAGCCATTGGCTGAGTGACACCGCAATGAATGAAGGCGCCCTCGGGCGCCTTTTTCATAGCCGTTATGCCTACGCCACCTTGTTCTTTGCCGGAGCGGGCTTGTGCTACCAAGGGTATGGCGCGGCGCAGGAAGACTACCTTTTCTTGCCCCCTAACAACGACCCCATCAACCCGCGCACCAACTGCCGCCCCAACTGGTTAGCGGCCTGGCGCACTGCCGACTTGATCGCCTGCCCCGCTGCACTCTGCAAGAACTCACCCGCCTTGTCGGCAAAACTCTCTTCATCCGCCTTCGGTTGTGGCGCCGGTTCCACCGGCTCGCCCTTACGCTGGCTCAGCATTTCATAGGCAGACTCACGGTCCACCGGTTTGTCATAGCGCCCCGCCAGTGGCGAAGCGGCAATCAGCGCACTGCGCTCAGCCGCACTCAGTGGCCCGATACGCGACTGCGGCGGTGCAACCAGCACCCTCTGCACCATGGCCGGCGTGCCCTTCTCTTGCAACGTACCCACCAGCGCTTCGCCAATACCCAGTTCGGTCAGCACCGCCAGGGTGTCGAACGTCGGGTTGGGGCGGAAACCATCGGCTACCGCCCGCAGCGACTTCTGCTCCTTGGCCGTGAACGCCCGCAAGCCGTGCTGAATGCGCAAGCCCAACTGGGCCAGTACCGCGTCGGGCAAGTCACCCGGCGACTGGGTAACGAAATAGACCCCCACCCCCTTGGAGCGGATCAACCGGACCACTTGCTCGAGACGGTCCTGCAGCGCCTTTGGCGTGCCGTTGAACAGCAAGTGTGCTTCATCGAAGAACAGCGCCAGCACCGGCTTGTCGGCATCACCGCGCTCGGGCAACTGCTCGAACAGTTCGGCCAGCAGCCACAACAGGAACGTCGCGTACACCTTGGGTGCCTCGTGCACCAATCGGCTGGCATCGAGCAGGTGGATACGTCCACGTCCATCCGGATCAGGGCGCAGCAGGTCCTCCAGTTGCAATGCCGGCTCGCCGAACAGTGCCTCGGCGCCCTGCTGCTCCAAGGTAGCGAGCCGGCGCAACAAAGCCTGGGTGGAGGCCGTGGTCATCAGCGCGCTGTCTTCGCCGAGCAGCTGTGGGTTGTCCTTCAGATGCGCCAGCAGGGCCTTGAGGTCTTTGAGGTCCAGCAGCAGCAGGCCTTCGCGGTCGGCCACCTTGAATGCTGCATAAAGCGCCGCCTGCTGGCTGTCGGTCAGTTCCAGCAAGTTGCCCAGCAACAACGGCCCCATTTCACTGAGGGTGGTGCGCAGCGGGTGGCCAGACTGCCCGGCGACATCCCACAAGCTCACCGGGTAAGCCCTGGGCGTATGCCCCAGCCACGGCATGCCGGCGATGCGCTCAGCCACCTTGCCCTGTGGCGCACCGGCAGCACCCAGGCCACAAAGGTCGCCTTTGACATCCGCGGCGAACACCGCCACCCCTGCGTCGCTGAACACCTCCGCCAGGCGCTGCAGGGTGACGGTCTTGCCAGTACCGGTTGCGCCAGCCACCAGACCGTGGCGGTTGGCCAGGCGCATTGCTTGCCCGACTGGCTGGCCATCCGGGCCCGCGCCTACAACGATGGTCGAAAATTCCGACATCTCTTTAATCCTCTGCTCAAGCTTTAGCTTAATTCGGCCGATACCTGTGGGTGTTATTCGCCTTAATAGAGAGGAACAGCCGAAAAGGGACTTTTCGGGATGTTGCACAACCTACGGCTCCACTCGTGCGAACGCCTGATATAAAACCTTAGCGGAACCGATTACGCCATGAACAAAAGCCTTCGTTTCAGCCACAAGATTCTTTTGGCGGCATCACTGATCGTGATACTCGCCTTCAGCCTTTTCACCCTCTACAACGATTACCTCCAGCGTAATGCGATCCGCGAGGACCTGGAAAACTATCTGGCTGAAATGGGCGCCTCCACGTCGACCAACATTCGCAACCTGTTCGAGGGCCGGATAAAACTGGTGGAAAACCTGGCGCAGAACATTGCCCAGGACCCGGCCAACGCCGAAACCCTGATGGGTCAGAATGCGCTGATATCCAGCTTCCTCACGGTCTACCTGGGCAAAGTCGACGGCGGTTTCAGCGTGCGCCCGGACGCGAAGATGCCCGACGGCTACGACCCGCGCACCCGCCCTTGGTACAAGGACGGCATGAACGCCAGCGGCGCGACGCTGACCGAACCCTACATCGACATGACCACCAACAAGATGGTCATCGGCATCCTCAGCAAGGTCTCCAGCAGCGTTGGCGTGGTCGGCGGCGACCTGGCCCTGGACGGCCTGGTGCAGATCATCAACTCGCTGAACTTCGGCGGCATGGGATACGCCTTCCTGGTCAACGACCAGGGCAAGATCCTGGTGCACCCGGATAAGGATCTGGTCATGAAGTCGCTGTCGGACCTGTTCCCGCAGCACACGCCGAAACTGACCGGCGAGCTGACCGAAGTGCAAAGCGATGGCCAGACCCGCCTGCTGACCTTCAGCCCGATTACCGGCCTGCCGTCGGCGAACTGGTACATCGGCCTGTCGGTGGACAAGGACAAGGCCTTCTCGATGCTCAGCACCTTCCGCACCTCTGCGGTGATCGCCACGGTAGTGGCAGTGGTGATCATCATCGGCCTGCTCGGCCTGCTGATCCGCGTGTTGATGCAACCGCTGCACACCATGACCCGCGCCATGGAAGACATCGCCGAAGGTGAGGGCGACCTGACCAAGCGCCTGCACATCCACAGCCACGACGAATTCGGTGTCCTCGGCAACGCCTTCAACCGCTTCGTCGAACGCATTCACAGCAGCATTCGCGAAGTGTCCTCAGCCACCGAGCAGGTCAACGAAGTGGCCCTGCGGGTGATCAGCGCTTCGAACTCGTCGATGACCAACTCCGACGAGCAGTCCAACCGCACCAACAGTGTCGCAGCCGCCATCAACGAACTGGGCGCTGCGGCTCAGGAAATCGCCGGCAACGCCGCCCAGGCTTCGCAGCACGCAAGCTCCGCGCGCCTGCTGGCCGAAGAAGGCCAGCAAGTGGTCGAGCGCAACATTGCCGCGATGAACCGCCTGTCCGACCTGATCGTCACCTCCAGCGCGCACATCGAAACACTGAACAGCAAGACCGTGAATATCGGCCAGATCCTGGAAGTGATCACCAGCATTTCCCAGCAAACCAACCTGCTGGCGCTGAACGCCGCCATCGAAGCGGCCCGCGCCGGTGAGGCCGGGCGTGGCTTTGCCGTGGTCGCCGATGAGGTGCGCAATCTGGCGCACCGCACCCAGGAGTCGGCGCAGCAAGTGCAGACCATGATCGAAGAGCTGCAAGTCGGTGCCCGCGAGTCGGTCGACACCATGGAGCAGAGCCAGCGCCACAGCCAGGACAGCATGCAGATTGCCAACCAGGCGGGTGAGCGACTGGACAGCGTTACCGTGCGCATTGGCGAGATCGACGGCATGAACCAGTCGGTGGCCACTGCCACCGAAGAGCAGACCGCCGTGGTCGAGGCGATCAACATGGACATCAACGAGATCAACATGCTCAACCAGGAAGGCGTGGAGAACCTGCAAGCGACCCTGCGCGCCTGCTCCGACCTCGAGCAGCAGGCTGGCCGCCTGAAGCACCTGGTGGGCAGCTTCCGCATCTGATAGAGGCTACACATTCGCCTGGCGCAGCCTCTGCGCTGCGCCAGGCATTACGCACTCCCCTCCTCTCAAACCGATCGAACAAACTATCCTTCTGATAGGTCCACCTTTAGGCATTTCATCGCCGGCAATTCAACGCCGGATGACAGACCCGAAGACGATCCCGGAGGGATGCTGATCGTGCACATCGCCGACATCACCATGTTCTACGCCCCGGCCAGCGGTGGCGTACGTACCTATCTTGATGCCAAACATCACCGTCTCGACGCCATTCAAGGCGTACGCCACAGCCTGTTGATTCCCGGTGCCAGCGCCCAACACGGCGATGGCATCTATCAGGTACCTGCGCCGCCCTTGCCGTTTGGCAAGGGTTACCGCTTTCCGGTACGCCTGGCCCCCTGGTGCAATACACTGCGCACGCTCAAACCGGACCTGATCGAAGTTGGCGACCCCTACCTGACCGCCTGGGCGGCGCTGGAGGCGCGGCGCCAGCTCGACGTGCCCGTGATCGGTTTCTACCATTCCGACCTGCCGCTACTGGTCAGCAACCGCATGGGCAACTGGTTCGCACCCAATGTCGAGGCCTACGTCAGCAAGCTCTACGGCAATTTTGATCGGGTACTGGCCCCCAGCCAGGTGATGGCCGACAAACTACGCCGCTTGGGCGTGCGCGATGTCCATGTGCAGCCGCTGGGCGTTGACCTTGCCACTTTCCACCCCTCCCGGCGCGACCCACATGTACGTGCCGAACTGGGCATTGCCGACACCAGCCGCCTGTTGATCTTTGCCGGCCGCGGCTCGCGGGAAAAGAACCTGCCGGTGCTGCTTGACTGCATGCAGCAACTTGGCGACCCCTACCATCTGTTACTGGTGGGCTCGAACATGCCGGCCAGCGTGCCGCACAATGTCAGCGTCATCGATCACTTCTGCCCGGCTGCAGAGGTGGCCCGGCTGATCGCCAGCGCCGATTTGCTGGTGCATGCTGGCGACCAGGAAACATTCGGCCTGGTCATTCTCGAAGCCATGGCCAGCGCCACACCCGTGGTGGCCGTGCGCGCCGGTGCGTTCCCTGAAATCATCAACGAACAGTGTGGCCGCCTGTGCACGCCCAACGATGGCCGGGCCATGGCATCCGCCGTGCGCGAGGCATTCGAAGCAGGTATCCGCGAGCTCGGCGTGCAGGCCCGCCACCATGTAGAGCAACATTATTCATGGGATAACGTGGTAGCTGGCCTGCTCCAGCACTACCAGGCCGTGCTCGGCCACCAGCCGCAGGTGCGCGCCCATGCTTGAGCCTTCCGCCAGCCAACGCAGCCTCATGCTAGTGTTGCATGATGTTGCCCCGGAAACCTGGCCGGACTATGAACCGTTCGTAGGGGCCGTGGACGCGCTGGGCCACGTGCCAATGACATGGCTGGTGGTCCCGGACTTCCATCGACGCAATCCGCTGCACCAGGCACCTTCGTTCTGCCGTCTGCTGGACGAACGCCTTGCCAAAGGCGACGAACTGGCGCTTCACGGCTATGCCCATGCTGACGAAGGCCCCGCACCGCGCAGCCCCATCGACTACTTCATGCGGCGCATTTATACCCATGAAGGCGAGTTCTACGGCCTTGATGAGAACGAAGCGCTTACCCGGCTACAGGAGGGCCTGGCGCAGTTCGAGAGCCAAGGTTGGCCTGTGGCAGGCTTTGTCGCACCGGCCTGGCTCATGAGCCAGGGCACGCGGCAAGCGCTGTGCCGCCTGCCACTGAAATACACCAGTACACCTCAGCATCTGTACCGCTTGCCAGACTTTACGGCAATTGATGCGCCAGGCCTGGTCTGGAGCGCCCGGAGCGCATGGCGTCGCAAACTGTCCCGCACGCTGTGCGACTGGCAATGCCAGCGCTGGCGGGGCGCGAGCACGTTGCGCTTGGGACTGCACCCTGTAGACATGCGCCATCGCTCATCCCGTGACTATTGGTTGCGCACGCTGGAGAGACTGTTGAAGGATGGCCGCGAACCGCTGACCAAGTCTGCCTGGCTGGAGCGCCAGGGGGCAGCATGAAGCGCTGGGCCTGGCTGGCGCTGGCATTGCTGGGTGCAGCGCTGGTGCCAGCGTTGCTGGGTGGTAGCGAGCTGCTGCCGAGGCTGAGCCGGTTCGACCCGCACCTGCTGCTCATGCTACTAGGCATGATTCTGTTGTGCTGGGTCATCAATGCGCTGCGCCTGCGCCTGTTGCTGGGTGAGCAGGCAAAACAGTTGAGCCATGCTCGCAGCCTGGGCGTGGTCATGGCCACCGAGTTTGCCATCTGCACCACCCCTGGCGGCAGTGGTGGGCCGCTGACCCTGATGGCCCTGCTGGCGCGAGACCGCATCCGCCCGGCGCGCAGCGGCGCCGTTTTTGCCATGGACCAGTTGAACGACCTGGTGTTCTTCTTCTGCGCAATGCTGGCGATTGCCGGCTACGCGCTGTTCCACAGCCTGGGCCGCAGCCAGGAAAGCATGTTGCTTGGCAGTGCGTTACTGCTGTGCTCAGCGTTGGCCGGGGTGATCGGGCTGTTGCGCTACCGGCGCCCGATAATGCGCATGAACGGCAGGCTGTTGCAGCGCATGGGGATGGGCCAGCCGCGCAAACGTCGCTGGGCGCGCAAACTGCTGCACTTCGTTGCAGCACTGGCGCAGACCTGGCGCCTGCCCAAGCGCAGGCTGAGCCTGGTGTTCACCCTGACCTGCATCCACTGGGGACTGCGCTACAGCGTCTTGTACCTGGTGCTGCGGGGCTTGGGGGTAGACCTGCACTGGATTCCCAGCTTCCTGGTGCAGATGCTGTCGCTCAGCGCCGGCCAATTCAGTCTGCTGCCTGGCGGCGCCGGGGCCGCCGAACTGACGTCGGCCAGCCTGTTGACACCCTTGGTGGGCAGCTCGACCGCAGCTGCGGCAATCCTGATATGGCGGGCGGTTACGTATTACTTTTATCTGCTGGCTGGGGGGCCGGTGTTTGTGTGCCTGCTGGGACGTCCGTTGCTGGAGCGCTGGCGGCGTCAGGCGGGTTGAGCTGTTGCCAGAGTTCGGCGGCGCCGGGGAAGTCGGTGCCATCCGTGTCATCCAGGGCTTCAGGGTCGTAGCGGGCCAGGCAGCCTTCGCCAAGGATCGGTGGAGGTGAGGCGACGGGGTTGTTGCGTTGCTTGGTCATTGCCGTTTCACCCAGGATTGCCGGGGCGCTCTGCGCCCCTGTCGTGACAGGGCTGCGCAGCAGCCCGGAATCTCACAGCAAGCCGCACGATGTCAGTCGAACACCACAGTCTTGTTACCATGCACCAGCACGCGGTCCTCCAGGTGATAACGCAGGCCACGGGCCAGCACCATCTTCTCCACATCACGGCCGAAGCGGACCATGTCCTCGATGCTGTCGGCATGGCTGACACGCACCACATCCTGCTCGATGATCGGGCCGGCATCCAGCTCTTCGGTGACGTAGTGGCACGTCGCGCCGATCAGCTTCACCCCACGCAGGGCGGCCTGGTGGTAAGGCTTGGCGCCGACGAACGACGGCAGGAAGCTGTGATGGATGTTGATCACCTTCTCGGCATAGTCCCGGCACAGTTGTGGCGGCAGGATCTGCATGTAGCGGGCCAGCACCACGACGTCGGCGGCATGCTCCTGCACCAGGCGCGACACTTCGGCAAAGGCCGGGGCCTTGTCTTTGGGGTCGACCGGTACATGGAAGAACGGAATACCGTGCCACTCGACCATGCTGCGCAGGTCGTTGTGGTTGGAAATCACGCAAGGGATCTCGCAGTCCAGCTCATCGGTGTGCCAGCGGTGCAGCAAGTCTGCCAGGCAGTGCGACTCACGGCTGGCCATCAATACCACGCGTTTTTTCTGAGCCGAGTCGGTAATGCGCCAGGTCATGGAGAACTCTTCGGCGATCGGCGCAAACGCCTCACGGAAGGCTTCGATACCGAACGGCAGCGATTCAGCGCGGATTTCATGACGCATGAAGAACCAACCGCTCTGCTCATCGGAGTGGTGGCTGGCTTCGTTGATCCAGCCATTGTACAAGGCCAGGAAATTACTGACTTTCGCCACGATGCCTACACGGTCGGGGCAGGCGATCACCAGACGATAGGTGCGCATGAATGAGACTCCAGAACTTCGCAAAGGCGCCTATTCTAGCGGTCCGCCAGAAAAAACACAGTATTGATCGTTACCGCGATGGCATATGCAAGCCCGAAAACGCCACACGGGCGCTGCCTGACAGACAAGAGGAAACGCACGGGGCATATGTAAAAATTTGTTCACGTAGAGAAATGCTGTCACAGCTTAATTAACAGTTAATTGCCCAATCTTATGTTTACTTGCGAGTATGGGCTGTCTATTATTGCCCCACACATTTCTGAACACGCATTAAGGAACACTCCATGTCCCTGATCAACGAGTACCGCGCCACCGAAGAAGCCATCAAGGAACTTCAGGCCCGCCTGGCCAATCTGTCGCAGGATGACAAGCTGAAGAAAGAACTGGAGTTCGAAGGCAAACTGCGCACACTGATGGGCGAGTACTCCAAGTCGCTGCGCGACGTGATTGCCCTGCTCGATCCAGAATCGAAACTGAGCAAGGCACCTCGTGGTTCGGTCAAGACTACCGCCACCAAGCGCGCACGCAAGGTCAAGCAATACAAGAACCCGCACAACGGTGAAGTGATCGAAACCAAAGGCGGCAACCACAAGACCCTGAAAGAGTGGAAAGCCACTTGGGGCGGCGATGTGGTTGAAAGCTGGGCAACCCTGCTGGACTGATTATCCGCATACGCCTCTTGCTTCGCACAACAAAAACGCCGGCACACTGCCGGCGTTTTTGTTTTCCTGCCATCAGCCGATGGAATAGTGTTCCTGCAATTGTCGGGCATGCATTTGCCAAGCCTCCAACACTCGCCTGCCTGCCTCGTCGGCGCCCTCCCAGGCTTGCTGGCGCGCCTTTTCGAAGTCGCCCAAGGTATTCGGCGCCCCCCACTGCGGTTCGCTCAGGCGCTGTTGGCAGAAGCCATACCAACGTTGCCGCTCTTCGGGGGTCAAGGTTTCAGGGAAGTTACGTGCCCGGTAGCGGAACAACAGCTCCGGCAAACGCGGATCATCGAACATCCAGTGGCCATGGCTCAACTGCGCCGGTTCCAGCGCACGAACTTGCTCGCATAAGCGCCGGTCGCGGTCACCTATAAAACCCTCATACAACTGCTGTTCCGGGTCCTCGCTCGGGGCGAACTCGTCCTTGCCATAGATGTGCTCCAGCTTTTCTTGCCATTGCGCCTGTTGATTGGCCAATTGTTCGCCGCGCGATTGTAACAACGTCAAGTCCAGGCCCAATCGTTGTTGATCGACCGGGCGCAATACCGACAGCGGCGCCACTACCGGGCAACGATTGATCTGCACCAATTTGAGCGGTACCGGTAATTCACCTTCGGCCAATTCATCATGCCGGGTGTACAAGCGCTGACGCAAAACTTCAGCACTTTCCCGCAGTAACGGTAGGGTTTCCTGATGCAGGTCGCAGACAATCAGTGCATTGCGATTACGCGGGTGCCAGGCCAGTGGCAATACCACCCCCAGGTAACTGCGCGCCGCCGAAAAACGCCCGGATATATGCACCAGTGGCTGCAACAGACGGACCTGCTCCATCACTTTATGCTTGCTGCGCAGTTGAAACAGCCAGTCATACAACTTGGGTTGTTTCTGCCGAATCAGGCGAGCCAAGGCAATGGTTGCCCGCACGTCGGAAAGCGCTTCGTGGGCATGACCGTGGTCAATGCCATTGGCCTTGCTCAGCAGCTCCAGACGCAGGCTGGTGCGCCCGTCCTGCTGCGGCCATTCAATGCCTTCCGGGCGCAGGGCATAGGCGGTGCGCACAATGTCGATCAGGTCCCAGCGGCTATTGCCTCCCTGCCATTCACGGGCATAGGGGTCGAAAAAGTTGCGGTAAAGGCTGTAGCGGGTCACTTCATCGTCGAAGCGCAGGGTGTTGTAGCCGGCACCACAGGTACCCGGTTGCGCCAGCTGGGCGTGCACGCGAGTCATGAACTCGGCTTCGCACAGGCCCTGCTCCGCCAGCAGTTGCGGCGTAATGCCTGTCACCAGGCAGGCCGCCGGGTGCGGCAGGATGTCGTCCGACGGTCGGCAATAAAGGCTGATTGGCTCGTCGATTTCGTTGAGGTCGAAGTCAGTGCGCAGGCCGGCCACCTGCAGCGGCCGATCACAGCGCGGGTTGATGCCGGTGGTTTCATAGTCGTGCCAGAAAATGCTGGAGGTCACGGGGTCGTCCTGTGTCAAGGTCGACCCGATTCTAGCGCGATTCTGAAAAATGAACGTTCAGACGGGAGCGTTGGCGGGGCGGAAACTGAAATAGTCGCGCAACGAACGTACGAAATCATCGTACTCGCGCGGAGACTGCAGCAGCATAAAGCCCGAATCGTAGTGCCCAGGCGTCTGGTCCTCGCGGCACCACAGGCAACTGGCCGTGAGGTTGACGAACTGGTGCCCGCCGCCAGGCAGGGGCATACGCAGTTGCAGCTCGTAATCAGGCCCGACCAACACGGGCAGCTGGCTGATGACCATCAACCCATTTTCAGAGGCATTGCCTAGCTGGCCGATCTCCTGACCGGTAAAGCGGTTGAACACCTTGAGGACACAAGGTAGTTGATGACGTTCGATGTGGCGCTTGTTGAACATGATCGCGAGTGTATTCCGTACCTGATGCCAGGAATACAAGGTACTGGCGGTTGTTGTAACAGCTGAGTTACAGATTAGCGCAGCACGCGCAGCAAATCTCGTGAAATAAACCACACCTTTGTGTTAGCGCCAAGGTACGGTCGTCACCGGGTTGGCCACGGCCGTTTCTGCACCGCGCAAATGACCGAGTTTTTCCAGGGTCTGCAGGCGCGCCCGGGCGCGATAGGCATATTCGTTGCCCGGGTACTGCTGGATAAGGTACTGATAGGTTTGCGCCGCGTCCACGTACAACGCCTGGCGCTCCAGGCACTGGCCGCGCAGCAGTGACACTTCGGGGTGGATGAACGGCCGGGCACGGCTGGTGCGATCAACCTGCGACAGTTCGAGCATGACCCGTGCGCAATCGCCGCGGTCGTAGGCGCGGTAGGCATTGTTCAGATGGTGGTCCATGGACCAGCGGGTACAGCCGACGGCGCTGGCGGCCAAGGCTAAAACGATCAGGGCTCGCATGGGGATCTCCTTTGATGCCAGTGTATCGGCGTTTGCCTGCAAATCTTCACACCCTTTTGCAAGGATACCCTGCCCCGTTCAAATGCCACCCTGCCTTGGTTGCAGGTAGTGCAACGGAACAATGACTACAGCGAGATTCAGGAGTAGCCTTTCGCTGCGCTTCACTATAGGAGTCTGTGCATGAGCATCCGCCGCACCAAAATCGTCGCCACCCTTGGCCCCGCCAGCAACTCGCCGGAAGTGATCGAACAACTGATCCTCGCCGGCCTGGACGTGGCACGTCTGAACTTCTCCCACGGCACGCCGGACGAGCACAAGGCCCGCGCGCGCCTGATCCGTGACATCGCCGCCAAGAATGGCCGCCATGTTGCACTGCTGGGCGACCTGCAGGGTCCGAAGATCCGCATCGCCAAGTTCGCCAACAAGCGCATCGAACTGAAGATCGGTGACAAGTTCACCTTCTCCACCGCCCACCCGCTGACCGAAGGCAACCAGGACATCGTCGGTATCGACTACCCCGACCTGGTCAAGGACTGCGGCGTTGGTGACGAACTGCTGCTCGACGATGGCCGCGTGGTCATGCGCGTCGAAACCGCCACTGCAGATGCCCTGCACTGCGTGGTGATCATCGGTGGCCCACTGTCGGACCACAAAGGCATCAACCGTAAAGGTGGCGGCCTGACCGCACCGGCCCTGACCGAAAAAGACAAGGCCGACATCAAACTGGCTGCGGAAATGGACCTGGACTACCTGGCCGTATCCTTCCCGCGTGACGCCAGCGATATGGAATACGCGCGCAAGCTGCGTGACGAAGCCGGCGGCAGCGCCTGGCTGGTAGCCAAGATCGAACGCGCCGAAGCGGTGGCCGATGACGAGACCCTCGACAAGCTGATCGCCGCCTCCGACGCTGTGATGGTTGCCCGTGGTGACCTGGGCGTGGAAATCGGCGACGCCGAGCTGATCGCTATCCAGAAGAAGATCATCCAGCACGCCCGCCGCAACAACAAGGCCGTGATCGTGGCGACCCAGATGATGGAGTCGATGATCCAGAACCCGATGCCGACCCGCGCGGAAGTGTCCGACGTGGCCAACGCCGTGCTGGACAACACCGATGCGGTGATGCTGTCGGCCGAAAGCGCCGCCGGTTCCTACCCGATCGAAGCTGTCCAGGCCATGGCACGCATCTGCCTGGGTGCCGAAAAGCACCCGACCAGCCAGAAGTCCAGCCATCGCCTGCACACCACCTTCCAGCGCTGCGACGAAAGCATCGCCTTGGCGGCCATGTACACTGCCAACCACTTCCCGGGCGTAAAGGCGATCATCGCCCTGACCGAAAGCGGCTACACCCCGCTGATCATGTCGCGCCTGCGTTCGCATGTACCGATCTTCGCCCTGTCGCCGCACCGCGCCACCCAGGCGCGCGCCTCGATGTTCCGTGGCGTGTACCCGATTGCCTTCGACCCGGCCGCGCTGCCGGCCGATAAGGTGAGCCAGGCGGCGGTCGACGAACTGCTCAAACGTGGCCTGGTGGAGCAAGGTGACTGGGTGATCCTGACCAAGGGTGACAGCTACCACACCATCGGTGGCACCAATGGCATGAAGATCCTGCACGTCGGTGATCCGCTGGTCGGTTGATCCACTCGTTTCACAGCACAAGGCTCAAGCGCAGCCTTGTGCTGCGAAGAGGCCCCGACACAGCAATAAAAAAAGCCCCGGTTCTCGCGAACCGGGGCTTTTTTATGGTGCGGGGAGTAAGGCTGGCTTACATCATGCCGCCCATGCCACCCATGCCGCCCATGTCAGGCATGCCAGCAGCTGGCTTGTCTTCCGGCAGGTCGGCAACCATGGCTTCGGTGGTGATCATCAGACCGCCGATCGAAGCAGCAGCTTGCAGCGCCGAGCGAGTGACCTTGGCTGGGTCCAGGATACCCATCTCGATCATGTCGCCGTATTCACCGGTAGCGGCGTTGTAGCCAAAGTTGCCCGAACCCTGCTTGACCTTGTCAGCAACCACGCTTGGCTCATCACCGGCGTTGGCAGTGATCTGGCGCAGCGGGGATTCAACAGCGCGACGCAGCAGCGCGATACCGACGTTCTGGTCTTCGTTGTCGCCTTTCAGGTCGATGATGGCTGCCAGGGCGCGAACCAGGGCAAC
The DNA here is from genome assembly GCF_043103905.1 of Pseudomonas sp. yb_2. NCBI lineage: Bacteria > Pseudomonadati > Pseudomonadota > Gammaproteobacteria > Pseudomonadales > Pseudomonadaceae > Pseudomonas > Pseudomonas sp. yb_2. The sequence continues at coordinate 153,506 of NZ_JBICKH010000017.1, forward strand.
ACCACCGCCAGGCACCACGCCTTCTTCAACGGCTGCACGGGTAGCGTGCAGGGCGTCTTCAACGCGGGCTTTCTTCTCTTTCATTTCAACTTCGGTGCCGGCACCGACCTTGATCACGGCAACACCGCCAGCCAGCTTGGCCAGACGCTCTTGCAGCTTCTCACGGTCGTAGTCCGAGGAAGTTTCTTCGATCTGGGCACGGATCTGCTTGACGCGTGCTTCGATCTCGGTGTCAGCGCCAGCACCGTCGATGATGGTGGTGTTTTCCTTGGACAGGATGACGCGCTTGGCGTTACCCAGGTGCTCCAGGGTAGCGGTTTCCAGGGACAGGCCGATTTCTTCGGAGATGACCTGGCCGCCAGTCAGGACAGCGATGTCCTGCAGCATGGCCTTGCGGCGATCGCCGAAGCCCGGAGCCTTGACTGCAGCAACCTTGACGATGCCGCGCATGTTGTTGACTACCAGGGTAGCCAGCGCTTCACCTTCAACGTCTTCGGCAACGATCAGCAGTGGGCGGCCGGCCTTGGCAACGGCTTCCAGAACTGGCAGCAGCTCACGGATGTTGGAGATTTTCTTGTCGACCAGCAGCAGCAGCGGGCCTTCCAGCTCGGCAACCATGGTGTCCGGCTTGTTGACGAAGTACGGCGACAGGTAGCCGCGGTCGAACTGCATGCCTTCTACGACGGACAGTTCGTTTTCCAGGCCCGAGCCTTCTTCAACGGTGATCACGCCTTCTTTACCGACTTTTTCCATGGCTTCGGCGATGATTTCACCGATGGAGTTGTCGGAGTTGGCAGAGATGGTACCTACCTGGGCGATGGCCTTGGAGTCGGCGCATGGCTTGGACAGGTTCTTCAGTTCGGCAACGACGGCAGCAGTGGCCTTGTCGATACCGCGCTTCAGGTCCATCGGGTTCATGCCGGCAGCGACGGCTTTCAGGCCTTCGTTGACGATGGCCTGAGCCAGAACGGTAGCGGTGGTGGTGCCGTCACCGGCAGCGTCGTTGGCCTTGGAAGCAACTTCCTTGACCAGCTGGGCGCCCATGTTTTCGAAAGCGTCTTTCAGCTCGATTTCTTTGGCGACGGAAACGCCGTCCTTGGTGATGGTCGGCGCGCCGAAGCTCTTGGCCAGTACCACGTTACGGCCTTTCGGGCCCAGGGTCGCTTTTACCGCGTCAGCCAGAACGTTGACACCAACCAGCATTTTCTTACGAGCGGAATCACCAAATTTTACGTCTTTAGCAGCCATGATCGTTTAATCCTTGAAAAACTTTGGAGTAACGGGAAGTCGGGGGAAATCAGCCTTCGACAACGGCGAGGATTTCGTTCTCGGCCATGACCAGCAGGTCTTCGCCATCGACTTTCACGGTGTTGCTGCCCGAGTACGGGCCGAAAACCACTTTGTCACCCACTTTCACGGCCAGCGCGCGAACTTCGCCGTTGTCCAGGACGCGACCGGTGCCGACGGCTACAACTTCGCCGCGGTTTGGTTTTTCAGCGGCCGAACCCGGCAGGACGATACCGCCAGCGGTTTTCGATTCTTCTTCGCTGCGACGGATGACTACGCGGTCATGCAGAGGACGAAGTTTCATTGTCGATCTCTCCCAAATTGTGGTTTTCATCGGCCGGTTCGACACCGGCGGTTTTGATGCTGTCCGGCGTTGCCGGGGGTGGCCCGCTGTGAGCGAACCACCTGTGTAATGTCTGGTGTTGCCACCAGAAACCTTGCGGTGACCACATACATGAGGCCGCCACATCCGATTACAAGGCTCGAGATAGAAAATTTTTCATCAGGCCAAAAAAAAACCGGGGCCGCTTGCGCGGCCCCGGTCCTTCTTACTTGTCGCGGCGCTCGTACTCGCCTTCGATCACGTTCGGGCGGTGGCCGCCATCACGCGGCTGCGCCTGGAAGGGGTCATCCTGGAATGCACGCTGGCGCATGGCCTGGGCCTCGGCACGCTCGCGCATCTTGCGCGCCGCCAGGCGGCGGGTGAATGGCAGCAGGCACAGCACACCCAGCACGTCGCTGATGAAACCGGGCAGCAACAACAGGCCACCGCCCACGGCCAGCATCATGCCCTGGAACATGTCCTCGGCGGGCAATTCACCGCGCTGCAGGCTTTCACGGGCGCGCAATGCAGTCGCCAGGCCGGCCACCCGCATGACCAATACGCCCAGGGCGGAGCCGGCGATGATCAGCAGCAACGCCGGGAAGAAACCGATAGCCGCGCTGACCTTCACGAAGACGAACAGCTCCAGCACAGGAAAAATCAGAAACAGCAGTAGAAAAGCACGCATCAAGGGTTCCTCGACGGAAGATAACCTTCCAATAAGACCTCAAATGGATGCCTGCGCTCCGGATTTCAACCCTCGGCTTGCATCACAAGCGGCCAATGGTCGGCGCGAGCCAGCAAAACCAAGGCCTCGCGGACTTGTGTCGGCGTGTTGCAAGTAGTGGGGAAAGGCAGCCAGTGCACTGCCTGGCCGATGCGCAGGTGCATGCCTTCGCTGTCTACCCCAACCATCTGCGCTGGTACGTGCTGTGGCAACCCGGTCAATTCGACGTAGTGGGCAATGGCACTGGCGTGATCGCTGTTCATGTGTTCGATCATGCTCCCCTCGGCCTTGCCCGCGAACGGGTTGGCCAAGGTGACATGGTCAAGCCAGTGGATCGCACCAAAGCCGCCGATGTAGCGGTGGCGCACCGGTTGCAGCACCCAGAAATCGAAGTCGTGGGCCTTGTGATAGTTGGCCGCGTCCGGGAAATAGCGGTAATAGCGTTCGGCGGCGGCCTCGATGACGGCCTCTTCGACCAGCTTGTGCGCTTCGGCCATTACCGTCAGGCGCCCTACCGCCTGCACATCCTCAGCCTCGCGCTCCCCCACCAGCAGCGAACACTTGGGGTCCTTCTGCAGGTTGTGGGTGTGCTGGGCAATGCGGCTGATCAGGATCAGCGGGTTGCCCTGGGCGTCCAGGCAGTACGGCACGACCGAACCGAAGGGGTAGCCAGGCATCGACCTGGAATGTGTCGAAAGCACGCCGCGGTATTCCTTGAGCAGCAGTTCCCGGGCGGGGCGAATGGCGTTGGTACTCACTTGAGGGCGGCTCCTGGCGGACGGGTCGGGGACAAGATAAGCATTATCAGCTGCCTGTGCCACTGACCTGCATCCAGACGCCTTACCAGGTAACGCCAAAGCCCGCGGTATAGCGTGTCTTGTCCAGGTCACTCTCACGCGTGCCCGTGATGATATCCTTCTCCGCCTTGAGGTTGAGCGAGGCCCACTCGGTGACCTTGTAGCGCAGGCCAACCTCGGCATCCAGCGAGTAGTCGGCCACGCCACCCAGCGGCTTGGCGAACTCGCCGTTGGTGAACAGCTGCACGTTCTTGCCGATCAGGTAGCGGGTGTAATCCCACTTCACGGCCGCAGAATAGAAATTATCCTTGCCGCCGTCCCGGTACTCGAAATCAGTGCGGTTGATCAGTGAGCCCAGCGAGAACGCACCCAGCTCATCGTCCCAGAACTGGTAACCCGGGCCGGTACCCACGGTGCGCTGGCGGGCCAGGTCTTCGATGTGATCGCGCTTGTACTCCGCACGCCCCTGCCAGAACCACTTATCGGTAATGAAGCGGTCCAGCGCGTACTCGGCGCTCCAGTTGTTGGTGGTGGTGACGTCGTCCTTGGTCTCGCGGTTGTACTCACCCTCGGCGTTGTGCCGCCAGCGGCCATGGCGGGCAGTGGTCTTGAAGCCCACGTCATAATCGTCGGTGTCGTTCTCGGCGCGCTTGTAGTCCAGCGCCACGTCGACATTACCTTTCCACACGAAATCCTCGACCAGCGGCTTGGGCTTCATGATCTGCTCGATGCTGGCCAGCGCCACCGTCTTCGGTGAATCGCCATTGGCCAAGGTAACCTTGCCTGCCTCTGCCGCCTTGAGCGACTTGGCTTTCTCTCCGCTGTAGGCGTCCTGCTTGACCAGCATCTCCTGGTCGCTTTCCAGCGTCTGGACCTGTTTCCAGTCCAGGGCGATGGACCCGCCATAAGGGGTTTCCAGCAGCAGCTTGCCGCCGTCGAATACCTTGATCTTGCCACTTAGCCGATCACCGTTCTTCATCCACACAGTGTCGGCCCACACCGGAGAGGCACACAGGGAAACAGCAAGAAGGCACAACAAGGATCTAGAATTCATAAACGGGCTTTGTTTGCGGACTATGGGTTCGATTTGACGAAAAAGCCGGGCATTATCCAGATACCCACGACCAGAGCAAGGACAGACCGGGAGTATGCCGTTGAGTTCAACTCTCATTTACCAGACCACCGGTCCGGTTTCATCTGCAGCCCAAGGCGGGCGAGATGTCTGATGGATATGAGCACGCCCTCGATTCGGCCGAGGGCCGACGAACGGCGCTGTATTCAGTACTGGGCCAGGTGCCACCCGGCAAGGTCGTGAGCTATGGCCAACTGGCCGAACTGGCCGGGCTTGGCCGTGCGGCGCGCTGGGTTGGGCGCACCCTGGGGCAGTTGCCTGCAGACACACGCCTGCCTTGGCACCGGGTGCTTGGTGCAGGTGGCCGGCTGAGCCTGGCGCTGGGCACCCCGTCGGGCGATGAACAACGGGCGCGGTTACGCGCAGAAGGTGTGAATGTAAGCAACAATCGTGTGGATATGACGCGCCATGGCTGGCGCCCAATGGAGCACAGCGGTTAGAGTGCGCGCTTTGTTTTCGAAAACTTGAGGCAGATGTTGGCCCATGCCCCGTAAAACCTGGCGCGCTGCGCTTGCTGCCTATGCCAGCCCGTCAACATTGGTACTTTTGCTACTCGGTTTCGCCGCCGGCCTACCCTACATGCTGGTGTTCTCGACCCTGTCGGTATGGTTGCGCGAAGCCGGCGTTGCCCGTGAAACCATCGGTTATGCCAGCCTGATTGGCTTGGCCTACGCCTTCAAGTGGGTCTGGTCACCGCTGCTCGACCAATGGCGCTTGCCGCTGCTTGGCGGCCTCGGGCGCCGGCGTTCGTGGCTGCTGTTGTCGCAAGCACTGGTGGTGATCGGGCTGGTCGGCATGAGCCTGTGCGACCCGCAACAGCATCTCTCCTGGCTGATCGCCATGGCCGTACTGGTGGCCTTCGCCTCGGCTACCCAGGACATCGCTGTCGACGCCTACCGCCTGGAAATCGCTGATGACCAGCGCCAGGCCGCGCTCGCAGCCAGTTACATGGCCGGCTACCGGGTGGCTGCCTTGCTCGCCACGGCCGGTGCCCTGTTCTTCGCCGAGTGGTTCGGCTCTACCGGCTTCAGCTACCTGCACAAGGCCTGGGCCGGCACGTACGTGATGTTCGGGGTGATGATGCTGCCCGCCCTGTTCACCACGTTGGTCATGCGCGAACCATCAGTGCCCATGCGCACCCAGCTATCGGCAGCGCGCTACGGGCTGGTGCACCAGATGGCCTCGGTGTTCGTGCTGATCATCCTGCTGGTCTCGGTACCGGCCAGCTTCACCCAGATGTTCAATACCGGTTGGTCCAGCGTGATCTCCGGTGATGCCACGCCGCTCGACCTGCTGCTGGAAGACCGCGCCTTCCTGCGCCTGATCCTCTACGTGCTGCTGTCCTGGGCCTGCCTGTCGAGCCTCGGCCGTCGCGGCCTGGCCCCCGTGCTGACCCCGATCAACGACTTCATCACCCGCTACCGCTGGCAGGCTCTGCTGCTGCTAGGCCTGATCGCCACCTATCGCATGTCGGACACGGTGATGGGGGTGATGGCCAACGTGTTCTATATCGACATGGGCTTCACCAAGGACCAGATTGCCAGCGTCAGCAAGATCTTCGGCCTGATCATGACCCTGGTCGGCGCCGGGGTTGGCGGCCTGCTGATCGTACGCTTCGGCATCATGCCCATCCTGTTCATCGGCGGCGTAGCCTCTGCCGGCACCAACATCCTGTTCCTGATGCTGGCTGACATGGGGCCGAACCTGGAAATGCTGGTGGTGACCATCTCACTGGACAACTTCAGCTCCGGCATGGCTACCTCGGCCTTTGTCGCCTACCTGTCAAGCCTGACCAACCTGAAGTTCTCGGCGACCCAGTACGCGCTGCTCAGTTCGATCATGCTGCTGTTGCCGCGGCTGATTGGCGGGTATTCGGGCGTTATTGTGGAGAAGTTCGGCTACCACGACTTCTTCCTGATCACGGCGCTGCTGGGGGTGCCTACGCTGATCCTGATCGCCCTGCAGTGGCATCAGGAAGCCGGGCGGGGGACGCCGGTGGCGGACGACCACTCGGTGGCTGAGCGGCCCTGAAGCTTTGTATTGCCTGTGCTGGCCTCTT
>NZ_JBICKH010000018.1:0-620 GCF_043103905.1 Pseudomonas sp. yb_2
CAACCTTACCAATGAAAGCTACATCACCTCATGTGCCAGCCTGAACTACTGCTACATGGGTGAAGAGCGCAATGTGAGCGCCACGGTCAGCTATCAGTTCTAACCGATATTGAAACCCGGAAAAGACAAAGCCCCTGTCTGCATCGCAGACAGGGGCTTTGGGTTTGAATCTTGACGATGACCTACTCTCACATGGGGAAACCCCACACTACCATCGGCGATGCATCGTTTCACTGCTGAGTTCGGGATGGGATCAGGTGGTTCCAATGCTCTATGGTCGTCAAGAAATTCTGTGTGCTGGCCCGTCCCTAGGACGTGCCTGCGAATCTCTGTAGTTCCTACTTAAAGACAAAACCCCTACCTGCATGTGCAGATAGGGGTTTTGCGAAATGAATCTTGACGATGACCTACTCTCACATGGGGAAACCCCACACTACCATCGGCGATGCATCGTTTCACTACTGAGTTCGGGATGGGATCAGGTGGTTCCAATGCTCTATGGTCGTCAAGAAATTCTGTTGCCGGAATGTCCAGATGGACAGCCCAGCGAATTCGGATATGCGATATTTGCGAAGCTCTTGTGTAAAGCACGAATTTTCGGGTCTTTCGTCTTCACCACC
>NZ_JBICKH010000019.1:0-3274 GCF_043103905.1 Pseudomonas sp. yb_2
CACTCCACCCCAACACCCAAGGCAGGCACGTCAACTACCCTGAAATGGACGCCATGTCCTTCGGAGGTAGCCACCTGATGTACAAGGACCTCAAGTTCCCGATCCTCATCGTCCACCGCGCCATCAAGGCCGACAGTGTTGCCGGCGAGCGCGTGCGGGGCATCGCCGAGGAATTGCGCCAGGATGGCTTTGCCATTCTCGCCGCCGCTGACCACGCCGAAGCGCGCCTGGTCGCCGCCACCCACCACGGCCTGGCCTGCATGCTCATCGCGGCCGAAGGCGCTGGCGAGAATACCCATTTACTGCAGAACATGGCCGAGCTGATCCGCCTGGCCCGTCTGCGTGCACCCAACCTGCCGATCTTCGCCCTGGGCGAGCAGGTGACCCTGGAAAATGCCCCCGCCGAAGCCATGAGCGAGCTCAACCAGCTGCGTGGCATCCTTTACCTGTTCGAAGACACCGTGCCGTTTCTCGCCCGCCAGGTGGCGCGTGCTGCACACACCTACCTCGACGGCCTGCTGCCGCCGTTCTTCAAGGCGCTGGTACAGCACACCGCGCAGTCCAACTATTCCTGGCACACCCCGGGCCATGGTGGCGGTGTGGCCTATCATAAAAGCCCGGTAGGCCAAGCCTTTCACCAGTTCTTCGGGGAAAACACCCTGCGCTCGGACCTGTCCGTTTCCGTGCCGGAGCTGGGTTCGCTGCTCGACCACACAGGCCCGCTGGCCGAAGCCGAGGCCAGGGCGGCGCGCAACTTCGGCGCCGATCACACCTTTTTCGTCATCAATGGCACCTCCACGGCCAACAAGATCGTCTGGCATGCCATGGTCGGCCGTGACGACCTGGTGCTGGTGGACCGCAACTGCCACAAGTCGGTGGTGCACGCGATCATCATGACGGGTGCCATCCCGTTGTACCTTTGCCCGGAGCGCAACGAACTGGGCATCATTGGCCCGATCCCGCTCAACGAGTTCAGCCCCGAGGCGATCGCCGCGAAGATTCAGGCCAACCCCCTTGCCCGTGATCGTGGGCAGCGTATCAAGCTGGCGGTAGTGACCAACTCCACCTACGACGGGCTGTGTTACCACGCCGGGCTGATCAAGCAGGCCCTGGGTGCCAGTGTCGAGGTGCTGCACTTCGACGAGGCCTGGTTTGCCTATGCCGCGTTCCACGACTTTTTCACCGGGCGCTACGCCATGGGCACCGCCTGCGCGGCAGACAGCCCGCTGGTGTTCAGTACCCACTCCACCCACAAGCTGCTGGCGGCGTTCAGCCAGGCCTCGATGATTCATGTGCAGGACGGTGCCAGGCGGCAGCTGGACCGGGACCGTTTCAACGAAGCGTTCATGATGCACATCTCTACCTCGCCGCAGTACAGCATTCTCGCCTCGCTGGATGTGGCTTCGACCATGATGGAAGGGCCGGCCGGGCGCTCGCTGCTGCAGGAGATGTTCGACGAGGCGTTGAGTTTTCGTCGTGCCCTGGCCAACCTGCGTGAGCACATTGCCGCAGCGGACTGGTGGTTCAGCATCTGGCAGCCGCCAAGTGCCGAGGGCATCCCCCGTCTGGCCGCGCAGGACTGGCTGCTGCAGCCGGGGGCGCAATGGCATGGGTTTGGTGAAGTGGTGACCGACTATGTGCTGCTCGACCCGCTGAAGGTGACCTTGGTAATGCCGGGCCTGAGCGCAGACGGTGTGCTGGGCGCGCGCGGTATCCCGGCAGCAGTAGTCAGCAAGTTTCTCTGGGAGCGCGGGCTGGTGGTGGAAAAAACCGGCCTGTACAGCTTTCTGGTGCTGTTTTCCATGGGCATCACCAAGGGCAAGTGGAGCACCTTGCTCACCGAACTGCTGGAGTTCAAGCGCCACTATGACGGCAACACCCCACTCAGCAGCTGCCTGCCCAGTGTGGGGGCTGCCGACGCCTTGCGCTACCAGGGCATGGGCCTGCGCGACCTGTGCGACCAGTTACATGACTGCTACCGCGCCAATGCCACGGCCAAGCAGCTGAAGCGGCTGTTCACCCGTTTGCCGGAGGTGGCCGTCAGCCCGGCCCAGGCCTATGACAAGATGGTGCGTGGCGAAGTGGAGGCGGTGCCGATCGAGGCATTGCTGGGGCGTGTGGCGGCGGTGATGCTGGTGCCGTACCCGCCTGGCATCCCGTTGATCATGCCGGGTGAGCGGTTCACCGAGGCGACCCGCTCGATCCTTGATTACCTGGCATTCGCCCGAGCATTCAACCAGGGCTTTCCCGGGTTTGTCGCCGATGTGCACGGCCTGCAGCACGAAGGGGGCCGCTACACGGTGGATTGCATCACGGAATGCGCGTGATCTCGACGCCGGAGCGTGCCAGTTCGAAACGGTTTTCACCCAGGTGGTTGACCTTGTCGCCGATGGCCAGGCGGTAGGTGGTGATGGGGGCGCCCAGCGTGCTGCCGTCGAGTTGCAGGGTGGATTCCTGAAACTCGTGCACGGGGTAGATGCGGCCTTCGGCGTCACGGGCGTGGAATTGGCCGACCATTACTGCTGCCATTTGGGTGGAAACCTCTGAATTACGTAGGAAATGTATGAAGGCATAGACCGTGAAACCGACTCGGAAGTTTTCGCACTGCGGAAAAAAAACTCAGGCGCCGGAGAACGGTCATCTATAACTACAACGTCTATTTAACCCGCAAAGGTTGGAATTGCCATGAGCCAGGTGTATTCGGTAGCAGTCGTCGTGGGCAGCTTGCGCAAGGAGTCCTACAACCGCAAGGTCGCCCGCGCACTTTCGGAGCTGGCGCCGTCCAGCCTTGCGCTGAAGATCGTCGAGATTGGCGACCTGCCGCTGTACAACGAAGATATCGAAGCCGAGGCACCGCCGGAAACCTGGAAGCGTTTTCGCGATGAAATCCGCCGCAGTGATGCGGTGTTGTTCGTCACCCCGGAATACAACCGCTCGGTGCCAGGCTGCCTGAAAAATGCCATCGATGTGGGTTCGCGTCCTTACGGGCAAAGTGCCTGGAGCGGCAAGCCGACGGCGGTGGTGAGTGTATCGCCGGGGGCGATTGGTGGCTTTGGCGCCAACCATGCGGTGCGCCAGTCGCTGGTGTTTCTCGACATGCCCTGCATGCAGATGCCCGAGGCTTACCTTGGCGGTGCGGCGAGCTTGTTCGAGGATTCGGGCAAGCTCAACGACAAGACGCGACCGTTCTTGCAGGCGTTTGTCGACAGGTTTGCGTCATGGGTGAAGTTGAACAGGGCGGTCTGAACCCCTAATCCTGCTGTGCAACGCCCCT
>NZ_JBICKH010000001.1:0-128058 GCF_043103905.1 Pseudomonas sp. yb_2
AACACCTACCCGCCAAAGCGCGAATTCCGCCCATTGCCCTATACACACCGCGACACATTGTCAGCTTGACTTTGCCTCTACCCACCCAATTGCTGTAAAGTTGACGCCAAGGTCAGCTTTTCTCAAGCCAGGCCAAGAATCAAAAGAAAGGGCAGGCCCCAACTGCCCAGAGGATCAAGCATGTCCAACCGTGATATTTCCCGGCGCGCCTTCCTGCAAGGCGGCCTGATCGCTGGTGTCGGCGTGACCATGGCGCCACTTGGCAGCCAGGCCTTCGCCGCGTTGATGGAGGAGCGCGTCACCACCTCGCCACAGAAGTGGATGAACCACGACGGCAAGGCGCGTTTCCGTAACGATGCCTTGTCCAAGGTCTGCGGCGACAAAGTGTTCGCCCGCGACATCCGCGCCAAGGACATGCCCGGCTGGCCCGCGCAGCAAGGTCATGCGCTGCTGCTCAAGGCGACCAAGGTCGACCGGATTTATGCCGGCCATGACCTCAGCCTGCTCGGCAGCGACCTGCAGCCGGACCGCATCGTCACCGCCGCCGACCTCGAACAGGACGGCATTGCCTGGCCCGAGGCCCATTCGCCCGACCCGCTGCTGCCGCCCGGCAAGGTGCCGATGTTCATCGGCCACCCGGTGGCGATCCTGATCTGGCATGACTTCGAGCGCTTCCGCCAGGCCAAGCGCAAGCTGCAGTTCAATCAGCAGGCGATCCGTTACGGTGCCCAGGCGCCGCTGTACCAGCGCGACCCTTATGGCAGCTTTCGCTTCGTGCGGGTGGGTGGCGCCACGCCGTTCGACGACGATGAGTTCTCCAGCCTGAAGAACTCCATGCTGTTCCCCACCATTCTCAACCGCAAGCCGGTGTGGTCGAAGCAGCCCAACCAGCACGGCGACCTGACCGAGCAGGGGTTGTTCTACGCCAAGCGCATGGCCGAGCAGCTGGACAACCCGCCCGAGGACTGGCTGGTGTTCGACGAGCGCTACAAGACGCCGTCCATCGAACCTGCCGCACTGGAGCCGGACAACGGCAACGGCTGGTATGACCCGGCCACGGGCACGCTGCACTTCGTGGTCGCCACTCAGTGCCCGTTCGAAGTGGCGCAGGAATGCGTGCACATGATCAAACCGTCGCGCTTCGCCTTGAACACGCTGAACATGCACCCGGGCTATACCGTGGGCTATGGCTCAAAAGACAACAATATCTTCGTCTTCTATGCCGCGGTGGCTGCGCTGTACGGCGCCGGCGTGCCGATCCGCCTGGCCAACGACCGCTACGAGCAGTTCCAGAGCGGCATCAAGCGCCATGCCTTCGATATCCGCTACCAGCTGGCGGTGGACAAGAAGGACAACAGCTTCAAGATCTTCCGCGCCGACATGAGCTGCGACGGCGGCGGGCGCATCAACTACAGCCCGTCGGTGGCCGCCGTGGGCGCCACTGCTGCCCAGTCGATCTACTACATGCCACAGAACGACCTGTCGGTAACCGCCTACTACTCCCGTGGCGTCGAGGCCGGCTCCATGCGCGGTTACGGCACCCTGCAGAGCATGGCGGCCACCGAGATGATGGTGGATGAGATCGCTGGCCGCCTGGGCGTCGATGCCATCGACCTGCGCCGCGCCAACGCGCTGAAATCGGGCATGAAGAACACCCAGGGTGCGGTCCCGGCCGGCGCCCTGCGCCTGTACGAGATCCTCGACAAGGCCGCTGTGCACGACTGGTGGCGCAACCGCGATGCACGCAAGCAACAGATGGACGCCAAGGACCCGGACCACTGGTACGGCGTCGGCTTCGCCATCTGCCAGAAGGACTTCGGCACAGGCTCCGAGGCGCCGATGGCCAGTGTCGAGTTCAGCGCCGATGGTCGCATCAGCCTGCGCCACATCGGCACCGAGCTGGGCACTGGCATGTCCACTTCCCAAGCACTGGTGGTCAGCGACTTCCTTGGCCGTTCGGCCGACGAGGTGAAGACCGCGGTCACCGAATGGCCGGAGCTGCAGCTGACCACCAGCGGCAACCCCTACCTGATCAGTCAGCCCGAACAGGACGCCGCGCTGCGCAACCCGCGCTGGGTCGGCAAGCTGGCGTCGCCGTCGTCGGCGACCAACTCGGCATTCTACTTCAGCCATGCCACCCGCGAAGCGGCGCGTGTGCTGTTCAATCATGGGCTGTGGCCGGCGGCCATGGCGATCTGGAGCCAAGGCCCGCACGGCGGCCAGGCCAACCCGCTGGTGGTGCGCCGCGAAAATGCGGTTTGGGTCAACGGTGAGCTGACCGGCAACGGCCTGGCGCCGATTCCGTTTGCCCAGCTGGCGCAGAAGGCCCACGACATGGGGCTGGTCACTGGCGTGAGCGTGCACGGCTTCAACCGCTGGAGCTGGGCCGAGGCCGACTTTGTCATCGATGGCGTGCGCGAGCGCTTCCCGCTCGATGCCATGGCGGTGAAATACGGCGATGGTGCGGTGAATGCCAAGAAGGCGCAGATGGGCAGCCATGGCTATCACCTGCTCGACCGGCAGAATGCGGCCTACCCCGACACCCAGCTGAACAACGCCATGGTCACCTACTACAGCCCGGTGGCGACCATCGTCGAGGTCAAGGTCAACAAAGGCACCTTGGAGACGCAGGTGCTCAACCACCACAGTTGGGTCGAGTGTGGCCGGGTGCTGGTGCCGGAACTGGTCAAGGGCCAGCTCGAAGGCGGCATCGCCATGGGCATTGGCCATGCACTGACCGAAGAAATGCCGTTGTACGAGGGTGGGCCCGGGGAGGGCGACTGGAACTTCAACCGCTACCGCCTGCCGCATGCGCGCGATGTGGCGGTGTGGCAGCAGACCAGCGAAATCCTCCCGCCGCTGTCACCGACCGACCCCTCCAAGGGCATCGCCGAAGTGGTGATGATCCCGGTCGTCGGTGCCATCGGCAATGCCGTCGCGCATGCCATCGGCAAGCGCGTGCGCGATCTCCCCATCACCCCAGCCCGTATCAAGGAGGCCCTCAATGGCTAACCGTCCACTGCAACTGACGCTCAATGGTCAACCGGTCGGGCCGGTCGAGGTCCCCGCGGACCTGGCGATGATCGACTACCTGCACGAACACCAGAACCTCACCGGCTCGCGCCTGGGTTGCGGCCAGGGCATCTGCCACGCCTGCGTGGTGATCGTCGACAACCCCGACGGCACCAGCGAAGAAGTGCGCACCTGCATCACCGGTGCGCATTACTTCGAAGGCAAGAAGGTTCGCACCATCGAAGGCCATGCCAAGAAAGACGAGGCCGGCAACCTGACGCTCAACCCGATCCAGCAGAAGTTCGTCGACCTGTTCGCCTTCCAGTGCAGCTACTGCGCACCAGGCTTCGTCAATGCCGCTACCGTGCTGGTGGAAACGGCCCAGCGCCAGCCGTTGAAGAAGAGCGAAGTGGAGGACCGCATCGAGGCCAGCCTCGGTCACCACATCTGCCGCTGCACAGGCTATGTGCGTTACTACGATGCCACCCGCAAGGTGCTCAACGATCTCGGCCTGGTCAAGGAGGGTTGAACATGGGCTTCGTACGTAGCGCCTCGGCGTTGGCCCTCGGGCTGGCTGTCAGCTCGTTTGCCTTGGCGGCCGACGATGCGCAGGTCAAGCGCGGTGAATACCTGGCCCGCGCGGCCGACTGCATGGCCTGCCACACCGCCGAAGGCGGCGCGCCGTATGCGGGCGGCCTGCCGATCCATTCGCCGTTCGGCACCATTTATGGCAGCAATATCACCCCGGACAAACAGTACGGCATCGGCAACTACAGCGCCGACGAGTTCTTCGCCGCAGTCACCGAGGGCAAGCGCAAGGACGGCGCCAACCTTTATCCTGCGATGCCTTACACCTCGTACCACCTGATCAAGCGTGAAGATTCGGACGCGATCCTCGCCTACCTGATGACCATACCGCCGATCAACCGCCCGGCACCGCAGACCGCGCTGCGCTTCCCGTTCAATGTGCGCATGGGGCTCAGCGGCTGGAACATGCTGTATGGCAAGAGCGTGCAACTGCAGCCGACCGAGGGTAAAAGCCCGGCCTGGCAGCGCGGCCAGTACATGGTCGAGGTCATGGGCCATTGTGGCGAATGCCATACCCCGCGCAACCCGATCGGTGCGCTGCAGCAGGACCAACGCCTGAGCGGCGGCCTGCTGGGTGGCTACCTGGCGCCAAGCCTGTTGGCCCAGGACCTGGCCGAGCGCGGCTGGACCCAGCCGGACCTGACCACCTTCCTCAAGCACGGCATCAGCGCCCAGGGCAGCATGTTCAACGAGATGTTCCCGGTGGTGCACCACAGCACCCAGCACCTGGAAGATGCAGACCTTGCGGCCATGGCCACCTACCTGCTGGGCGACCAGCCGCCGCCGGCCAAGGCTATCGAGTCCGTTGCCCTGGAGCAGATGAGCGACAGTGCCAAGCGGGGCCACCAGCAGTACCTAAATGTCTGCGCCGGCTGCCATGGGGTTGACGGTGAGGGCAAGCCGCACATCGCCGTGGCCATGCGCGGCAACACCGTGCTGCGTCAGGCCGACTCGCGCAATCTGGTCAAGGTGGTCCTCGAGGGCATCCGTGAACAGCAGTTCACCGGCTTCGAGCGCATGCAGCCGATGCCGGGCTTTGCCGACAAGCTTGATGACCAACAGGTGATAGATATGGTCAACTACTTGCGCCAGGCCTGGGGTGGATTGCCCGGCGACCTGAACGTACAGCAGCTCGCCGAGCTGAAGGCGGAGTAAAGCGTGCAGCATCTCGATCTACAGGTGATCCGTCAGGCTTTGCAGTGGTCCTGCAACGGCGAGCGGGTATGGTTGTGCACAGTGCTCGCCACCTACGGCTCGGCGCCGCGTGCGCCGGGTTCGCTGCTGGCGGTGAACGCCAGCGGCCAGTGGCTGGGCTCGCTGTCCGGTGGCTGTGTCGAAGACGACTTTCTCGAACGCGTGGCCCTGGGGGAATTCCCGGAGCCGGTTGCCATCGTGCGTTATGGCGACGGCAGCGACCCGCGTTCGCGCGTTCGCCTGCCGTGTGGCGGTGTGCTTGAAGTACTGGTGGAGAACCTGCCGGTTGAATGCGAGGTGCAGGCGCATCTGCGTGAGCTGGAACGTGCGCTGCAGGGCCAGCGCCGGGTACTGCGTGAGGTGAGCCTGCCTATGGGTACCCGCCAGCTGTTCGATGACCATAGTCAGGGGCCACGGGTGGAACGGGAAAATGCCCGGGTGCGCTTGCGTGTCGGCGCCGCCCAGCGGCTGCTGCTGGCCGGTTATTCCAGCGTGGCGCATTTTTGCGTCGAATTCGGCAGGGGCATGGGGTTTGAGGTCATCCTTTGCGAGCCGCGTGATGAAGTACTCGACGGCGTAGTGCTGAATGGCATTGAGGTGCGCCGCGAGCTACCCTCGGAATTCATCGCCAATGGCGGTTGCCATGCCGATACGGCAGTGGTGGCATTGACCCATGATCCAAAAATCGATGACCTGGCCATGCTTGAAGCCGTGCGGACCGAAGCGTTCTACATCGGCGTGATGGGCTCCAAGGCCACCTCCGACAAGCGTCGCGAACGCTTGCAGCGAATTGGTGGCCTGGGTTGCGACGAGCTGGCGCGCATCCATGCGCCGATTGGCCTGAACCTGGGCAGCAAGACCCCGGCCGAGATCGCCCTGGCGGTACTGGCCGATATCCTTCGTGTGCGCAATGGCATCGAGCGGGCGGCGCTGTGAGCGTGGTTGCGTTGGTATTGGCGGCAGGCAGCAGTGTGCGCTTCGGCTCTGACAAGCGCCGTTCGCTGCTGGCTGACGGTCGAAGCTTGCTGGTGCACAGCGTAGAGAGCGCCTGCGCAGTGTTCGATGATGTGCGGGTGGTGTTGCGTGAAGGGGAGCGAGGTGTAGACCTGGGGTTGCCAGCGCGGTGCAGGGTGGTCTCCAGTCCGGATTTCACATTGGGCATGGGCCATAGCCTGGCGGCCGGTGCCGCTTCGCTGGCTGACAGCGAAGCGCAGGCAGTAGCGATTCTGTTGGGTGATATGCCCTGGGTGGAGCCCGCGACCCTGGATTTGCTTGCACGCGAGGCCAGTGGGTCAACGATAGTCCTGCCTTGTCATGCTGGACGACAGGGCCATCCGGTGTTGTTCGGGCGCGATTTCTGGCCGGCGCTTGCCCGGTTGAAGGGTGATGAAGGGGCGCGTTCGGTGCTGAAGGCCCATGCGGACCGTTGCGTCCGGCTGGATGTCGAGGATGCCGGCGTGCTGCAGGATGTCGATAGGCCGGATGCGGTGCGCCCTTGAATGCGTTCTTCAGAGGCTATTCATCTTCTTCGTCAGTGAGTTCATAGGGTTCGAGTTCGCCCAGTTGGGAAAGCAGCACCAGATGCTCCACTGTCTTCAGCTTCTCAAGACGCTCGAGGCTGTCTGGGCCTCCCAGCATCAAGGCGGGGACAAAGCCGTACATCTCGTCTGGGCCCAGGGTGCCGAGCCGTTCCCTGGCAGGTTCGAACAGGTCGTCGAAGTAGACGCACTCGGTCATCAGCCACATGAGCAAACCGTGGATCCTGCTGTCCCGTTCTTCGTCGCCTGAGCTGTGAGCGCCATCGAGGTAACGGGAATGGTAGGCCGCAATGGTCAGCACCGAACCGGTTTTCTCACCCCATAGGTACAGGTCGCCAAAAGCGCTGCGGGCGATGAGGTGATAAGTGTCGCTTGCTTCGAAGTGCGTACCTGCCAACCAAGAGGCCACTACACCCTGGTATTCCTGAGGATTTACCAGCCAGAACAAGCCGCCGCCGTAGCCGCACCAGCCGTGGTCTTGCCAGTATTCAAGGAGGCGATTGGGGAGTTTGCCTTGGTAATGATCGACAGCCGCAGGGGGTACGGGTTGCTGGCCGATGGGGTCGCCGAAGGTTTCCAGGAAAATGCTGAAGATGACATCCATTCGTTTAGGTCCTTTTGTGTGCTCAGAAGTCAGAGAAGCTGTAGGGTTCGAGTTCGGTGATTTGAGACAGCAAAATCAAATGCTCTATTGCTTTAAGTTTTTCTAGGTTTTTGAGGTCGGGGCGCCCTCCCAGCATCAATGCAGGAACAAAGGCATACATCTCATCTTCTTTCAAAATGCCCAGCTTTTTCTTCGCGGGCTCAAAAAAGTTTTCAAAATCGTTGTGTTCTTTTTTTCTTGATAGAAAGAAGCTTTGGACCTCTCTGGTTGCTTCGGTTTCAGTGAGTGTGCAGTTTTCACCTGTGTAACGGGACAGAAGACTTGTGATTTTTACTGAAAAGCCACTGTTTTCTCCCCAAAGATACAGGTCGCCGAAAGCGCTTCTGGCAATCAAGTGGTAAGTGTCCCGGTTTTCAAGGAGGGTACCCTCGGTCCAGGATGAGACAACGCCCTCATACTCCTGTGGATTAACCAGCCAGAATATACCTTCGCCAAAACCACACCATCCATGCTCTTTCCAGTATGCAAGTAACAACTCTGGAAGTTTTCCGTTATAGCGATCAATACTGGAGGGGGGCACCTCTCGACGCGAAAAAGGCGCGCCTATATTGTCAAGGAATATGGAGAATACCTCATCCATTTGCGATGCCTCTTGTCGTTAGCACTTATGAAGTCTTACATTCATGTAAGTCGAGTGGATGCCGAATTTCGGCGATTTTTCCGCAGCCTCTTTGATGCTGGCTAGTCTGTTTCGCCATTGCCTTCGGGTACGCCTGAGCCTGATCCTCGACAGCGCCTTCGTGATCATATGGGCGCTGGCCGCGGCGTGGATGCTGCGTGACCTGCGCCAGCAGATGATGTTCTTCCTCGACCAGCGCCTGGCGGCGTCGGCGCGTATGGTCGCCGGGCTGATCGACCAGTTGCCGCAGCCGCTGACCGCCAAGGGCGGGGAGGCGCATTTTTCCGCCGACCAGTTCAGCGTACCGGATGGCATGGCCTGTCAGGTCAGCTCGCTGCGTGGCGAGATCCTCGCCAGCAACCACAAGCACGATGGCGTCATGGACGCCGGGACGAAGCCGTGCATCTCATCCGCCGCTTTTTCCCGGCCAATACTGTGTTTAGAAGTCAGAAAAGCTATAGGGTTCGAGGGTGGAGATCTGTGCAAGTAGTATTAAGTGCTCGACAGCTTTGACTTTTTCTAGGTGGGCAAGATCGCAGGGGCCACCGAATGCCAAGGCTGGAACGAAGCCATACATCTCATCATGATTGAGTTTGCCTAATTTGTTATATGCAGGATCGAATAAATCGCCAAAGTCGCTGGACTCCCGTTCGATCAATAGAAAGAAGCCTTGCACCTCCTTGTCCATGTTGCCTGCATCAAGTTCATTCACTCTGCCGCAGTATTGTGAAGTGTGGGCTACGATGTCTAATGAAAAACCGGAATTTTCTCTGTACAGATAGAGATCACCAAAGGCGCCCCGAGCGATGACGTGATAGGTATCTCGCCCTTCGAGCGCAGTGCCTTCTATGAATGAGGCGGCTACGCCCTCGTAGTCTTGCGGATTGACCGTCCAGAATATTCCATCACCATATCCGCACCATCCGTGCTCGGTCCAGTATTCCAACAGTTTCTTCGGCAATTTACCGCTGTAGCGCTCTATGCTAGAAGGAGGCACCTCCTGCCTGAAAATCGGCTCGCCCATCTCTTCTATGAAGAGGGAGAAAAATTCGTCCATTGTCGCGCTCCTCATCCGCCGATACGCGGCAAGCCCTCGACGAAGAACTCGGCGATGGAAGCCAGCCCCAGCGCGCCAAGGATCCAGCCGCTGACCTTGAGGCCCATGACCGCGCCTGCACCAGCGAGCGGAATGGTTCCGGCGCCGCCGGCGAATGCGCCTACCGTCGCGCCAAGCAGGCCACCGGTAATGGTGCTGCCGACGACGATCATTGCCATCTGCTGCACGACCCTCAGCAGTTCGTCGATGATGCTGTTGATGTCGAGGTCGGCGAAGCGCTGGCGTAGCATGTGCGCCGCCTGCCATTCAGCGTGGTAGAAGGCTGTGCGGACAGCTTCGATCCGGCGCAGGTTGAGGCCCAGTGAGGCGACCTCTTCATTGAGGCTGGTGCGGAACTGGCCACCGCTTTGGTAGCCCACCATGGCGATGACACGTGACTCGATCTCGTGCCAGGAGGGCACGAGGTAATCCAGGTACATGAGGTGTCTCCCTGACAACGTGTGCAGGGGGAAATCCCATCATGGATTCGGATCAGAGGTTTCTGGGTCGGTTGTAGGAAAATGCGACTTCGTTTCTGTTGTGTTCGAGAAGCTCGGGAATTGGGGTTGAGGCTGCGAGGGGCAGGGTGGCGTCCCGCGCGGCGCTCGATCTCCCCCAAACCCTCCCCAAAAGGTCCATAATCCCCCCTTAATCCGCCCAAGGTGCAATAACAGCCACACCACACCGGGAGCCCCACCATGCACGTTCTGCTCTGCGAGGACGACGACCTGATCGCCGCCGGCATCTGCGCCGGTCTCACCGCCCAGGGCTTGACCGTGGACCGTGTGGGCAACGCCGCCGATGCGCGGGCAATGCTGCAGGCCGCGCAGTTCGACGTGATGATCCTCGACCTCGGCCTGCCCGACGAAGATGGCCTCAAGCTGCTGCGCCGCCTGCGCGAAAAAGGCGAGACCCTGCCGGTACTGGTGCTCACCGCCCGCGATGCCGTCACCGATCGTGTCGATGGCTTGCAGGCCGGTGCCGACGATTACCTGCTCAAGCCCTTCGATCTGCGCGAGCTTGCCGCACGCCTGCATACCTTGCTGCGGCGGGTGGCCGGGCGGGCGGTGAACGTGATCGAGCACGGCCCGCTGCGCTATGACCCGAGTAGCTGCGAGGCGACCCTGGCCGGCCAGCATGTCGACCTGTCCCGCCGTGAGCAGGCCCTGCTCCAGGCGCTGCTGCAGAACCCCGGGCGCGTGCTGTCCAGCGAGCAACTGAAAGACTGCGTGTATGGTTTCAGCGACGAAGTCGAGAGCAACGCCCTGAACGTGCACATCCACCACCTGCGGCGCAAGCTGGGTAACGGCATTGTCGAGACCGTGCGTGGCCTGGGCTACCGGCTGGGCCCGGCGCAGGCACCGCAAGAGGCCGCATCATGAGCCTGCGGGTACGCCTGAGCCTGATCCTCGGCAGTGCCTTCGTGATCATCTGGGCACTGGCCGCCGCGTGGATGCTGCGAGACCTGCGCCAGCAGATGATGTTCTCCCTCGACCAGCGCCTGGTGGCGTCGGCGCGTATGGTCGCCGGGCTGATCGACCAACTGCCGCAGCCGCTGACCGCCAAGGGCGGGGAGGCGCATTTTTCTGCCGACCAGTTCAGCGTACCGGATGGCATGGCCTGCCAGGTCAGCTCGCTGCGTGGCGAGATCCTCGCCAGCAACCACAAGCACGATGGCGCCATGGACGACGAGCGCAGCGGGTTTCGTGACCAGACCATCGACGATGCGCTTTGGCGCACCTTTACCTACAACCACGGCGATGTGCGCATCACCACGGCTGACCGGCACATGGAGCGCGAGGCGCTGAACCAGTCGATTCTGCTGGCGGCATCGGCGCCGGTACTGATGGCCCTGCTCGGCAGCCTGGGGCTGTTGTGGATCGGCCTTGGCAAGGGCCTGGAGCCGCTCAACCGCATGCGTGATGCGTTGCGCCGCAGGCGTGCGGATAGTGTCGAGCCGCTGCAGGTGGCGGGCATGCCCAGCGAGTTGCAGCCGTTGCTGGAGACCCAGAACCAGCTGTTCCTGCGCATTGCCCAGACCCTCGAGCGTGAGCGGCGCCTGACCGACGATGCCGCGCATGAACTGCGCAGCCCGCTGACCGCGATCAAGACCCACCTGCAGGTGGCGCGCATGACCGACGGTGCCGTGCGCGAGCAGGCGCTGGAGCATGCCGAGCAGGGCACCGACCGCATGCACCGCACGCTTGAGCAGTTGCTGATGCTGGCGCGGGTGGAAGGCAGCCTGTCGTTCGAGGATGGCGTGCAGTGCAGCGCCGAGCAGGTGGCCCGTCAGGCGGTGCAGGATGCCGGCGGCGGCGACAACCGGCGTATCCTGTTGCGTTTGCCAGAGGAGGCGACGCAAATCTACCTGGGGATGCCGGCACCGTTGGCGGTGGCAGCGCTGCGCAACCTGCTGGACAATGCCTTGCGTCATGGCGGCGATGAAGCCGTGGAGTTGGAGGTGCAGATGGCGGACGGCCAGGTGGGCTTCATGGTGCGTGACCATGGGCCAGGCATTGCTGAGGCGGACCTGGAGCACCTGACCGAGCGCTTCTGGCGCAATGGGCAGAGTGGTGGTTGCGGTTTGGGGCTGGCGATTGTGCAGGCGATCGTGCAGCGGTGTGCCGGTAGCCTGCGCTTTGACAGCCGTAGTGACGGCTTGCGGGTTTTGTTGCAGGTACCGGCGCGTCCTGGGCATTGATGTTTATCGCCTGTGCTGGCCTCTTCGCGGGTGAACCCGCTCCTACGGGCGGGTTTACCCGCGAAAGGGCCGGCACAGACAAAAATAAAATCGCGTAACAACCGCTAAATCCTCCCCCCACTCAAGCGTTTCCAAAGCGATAACCGCCCATCCGCTTGCTCGCGAGGATTTACCCATGTCCACCGCTTCCAGCCTTGCCCGGGTTGTACCGGCCAGCGTGCCGCAACCCTTGTACGAATTCACCGATTCGCCTTTGCTGCAACGCCAGCAACAGCAGGAATCCAACGCCCGCAGCTACCCGCGGCGCATCCCGCTGGCGCTCAGGCGTGCCCGTGGCATCCACGTCGAAGACGTCGAAGGCCGCCAGTTCATCGACTGCCTGGCCGGTGCCGGCACCCTGGCCCTGGGCCACAACCACCCGGTGGTGGTCGAGGCGATCCAGCGGGTGCTGGCTGACGAGTTGCCGCTGCACACCTTGGACCTGACCACCCCGGTCAAGGACCGCTTCGTCCAGGACCTGTTCGGCATCCTGCCCGAGGCGCTGCGCCGCGAGGCCAAGGTGCAGTTCTGTGGCCCGACCGGCACTGATGCAGTCGAGGCTGCGCTCAAGCTGGTGCGCACCGCCACCGGCCGCAGCACCGTGCTGGCCTTCCAGGGCGCCTACCATGGCATGAGCCAAGGCGCGCTGAACCTGATGGGCAGCCATGGGCCGAAGCAGCCACTGGGGGCCTTGCTCGGCAACGGCGTGCAGTTCATGCCTTACCCGTACGACTACCGCTGCCCGTTCGGCCTGGGCGGTGAGGCCGGGGTCAAGGCCAACCTGCATTACCTGGAAAACCTGCTGCTCGATCCGGAAAGCGGCGTGCCGCTGCCCGCCGCCGTGATCCTCGAAGTGGTGCAGGGTGAGGGCGGGGTGGTTCCGGCCGACATCGAATGGCTCAAGGGCGTGCGGCGCATTACCGAGCAGGCGGGCGTGGCGTTGATCGTCGACGAGATCCAGAGCGGCTTCGCCCGTACCGGGCGCATGTTTGCCTTCGAGCACGCCGGTATCGTGCCTGATGTGGTCACCTTGTCCAAAGCCATCGGTGGCAGCCTGCCGCTGGCGGTAGTGGTCTATCGCGACTGGCTGGACACCTGGAAGCCAGGTGCGCATGCCGGTACCTTCCGCGGCAACCAGATGGCCATGGCCGCGGGCTCGGCGGTGATCAACTACCTGGTCGAGCATCGCCTGGCCGAGCATGCCGAGGCCATGGGGCAGCGGTTGCGTGGGCATTTGCAGCGCCTGCAGCGGGACTATCCGCAGTTGGGTGATATCCGTGGCCGTGGCTTGATGCTGGGTGTGGAACTGGTCGACCCACAAGGCCAGCCGGATGCTCTGGGCCACCCACCGGCTAATCGCGACTTGGCGCCGAAGGTGCAGCGCGAGTGCCTCAAGCGCGGGCTGATCCTGGAGTTGGGTGGGCGGCATGGGGCGGTGGTGCGTTTCCTGCCGCCGTTGATCATCAGTGCCGAGCAGATCGACGAGGTTGCCCAGCGCTTCAGCGCTGCAGTCGCCGCCGCCGTAGGCAGCGTTTGACGCCGCGCTGCATGCCACTGTTTGACGCGGTCGGCCTGCAAGGCTGGCCGCCAACCCAAGCGTGTCGACGGTCTCTACGGAGCCTGGCGACAAGGAGAGCGAAACATGAGTGTACTTGCCGGGGTCAAGGCGCGGCCATTGATGCCCGAACGGGGCGCTTTACCGCTGCTGATCGAAGCGCCCGAACCGGGGCTTGGCTTGCTGGATGTCTTCGACGAACTCAAGGCTATCGTCGATGGCCACCTCGACCAGTGCGGCGGGGTACTGCTGCGCGGTTTCGACGTGGGCGGAGTCACGGCCTTTCGCGAATTCGCCCAGGCCTTCGGCCACCCGCTGCTCAACTACGAGTTCGGCTCGACGCCGCGCAGCAATGTTACCCAAGGGGTCTACACCTCCACGGAGTACCCCGCGCACCAGAGCATCCCGCTGCACAACGAGCAGGCCTACAGCCTCGACTGGCCGATGCGGATCTGGTTCTACAGTGTGATCGCCGCTCAGACTGGCGGTGAAACGCCAATTGCCGACAGCCGTGAAGTGTTCCGGCGCATGCCGGCCGACATACGCGAGCGCTTTGCCAGCAAGCGCCTGATGTATGTGCGCAACTACGGCAATGGCCTTGATGTGAGTTGGGAGCAGGTGTTCAACACCGAGGACCGCAGCGTAGTGGAGGCCTATTGCCGCGCGCACCACATCGACTGGGAATGGAAGGACGACGGTGAGCTGCGCACGCGCCAGGTCTGCCAGGCCGTGGCCACGCACCCCTGGACGGGGGATCAGGTATGGTTCAATCAGGCCCACCTGTTCCATGTCTCCAACCTACCGGCCGAGGTGCGCGAAAGCCTGCTGGAAATCGTCGACGAGGAAGACTTGCCGCGCAACGTCTACTACGGCGACGGCACACCGATCGAGAACGAAGTGCTCGAACGCATTCGCGCTGTGCTGGACGATTGCGCGATCAGTTTCCCCTGGCAGGAAAACGACGTGCTGATGCTCGACAACATGCTCGCGGCGCACGCCCGGGCACCGTTCACCGGGCCACGCAAAGTGGTCGTGGCCATGGCTCAGGGGCACCGCGAAGCGGCGCTTTGAGGCCACTGTGGCGAGCGCTTGCGGCTTGCCGCAGGCGCTCGCCAGCGCAGCGTCCGGGCATGGCGCTGCCGCGTTAAATTCGCCCTCCCTCCGCTCGTTCTACTGGAAACGCTTTGGCCGCACGGCCGAGCTGCAGATCAGTAAGGACCCCGAGCATGAACGCCCAAGACTCACTCAAACTGGCTCGACGCTTCATCGAGCTGCCCGCTGCCAAGCGACGGTTGTTTCTGGATGCCATGCGCGGGGAGGGCGTCGATTTCGCGCTGTTGCCGATCGCGCCTGGGGTCGAGGTTGCCGCCCGTGACGCGCTGTCATATGCCCAGCAGCGCATGTGGTTCGCCTGGCGGCTCGATGCCAAGAGTGCTGCCTACAACCTGCCCATGGCAGTCAAGCTCAAGGGGCCGATAGCGCCTGAGGCCTTGCAGCAGGCGCTGGACACCCTGGTGGCGCGACATGAATCGCTGCGCACGCTGTTTCCCGAGGTTGACGACCAGCCACGCCAACGCGTGCAGGCGCAGGCGTCGATCAGGGGCGAGCTGTTGGACCTTTCCCACCTGCAGGGCGAGGCCCAGGCGCAGCAGGTCGAGGCCGTATGTGCTGCAGAGTCGGCGGCACCCTTCGACTTGGCCGCCGGGCCGCTGATGCGGGTGCGCTTGCTGCGCACCTCGGCCACCGAGCACCTGTTGCTGATCACTCTGCACCATATCATCGCCGACGGCTGGTCGCTGGGTATCCTGATCGACGAACTGGTTCGGCTTTACGATGCCGCCGTGGCCGGCCAGGCGTCAGCACTTGCGCCGCTGGCCATCCAGTATCGCGATTTCGCCCTGTGGCAGCGCAGCTGGCTGGAAGCCGGCGAGCAGGCGCGCCAGCTGGAGTACTGGTTGGCTCATCTGGGCAACGACCACCCCGTGTTGCAATTGCCGAGCGATCACCTGCGTCCGGCGCTGCCCAGCTACCGTGGCGAACGCCTGGAGCTGCAAATCGATGCAGCGTTGGCCCAGCGCCTGCAGGCCCTGGCCAGGCGGCACAACGTTACGCTGTTCGTGGTGCTGCTGGCCGCTTTCAAGACCTTGTTGTACCGCTACAGCGGCCAGTCGCGGGTACGCGTCGGTGTGCCGATCGCCAACCGCAACCGCAGTGAAGTGGAGGGACTGATCGGTTGCTTCATCAATACCCAGGTGCTGCAGACCGACATCGATCCGACTCAGGGTGGTGCGCACCTGCTGAGCCAGGTCAAAGCCTGTGCGGCGCAGGCGCAATCGCACCAGGACGTGCCGTTCGACAAGCTGGTGGAAGCGCTGGGCCTGGAGCGCACCGGGGGCGTGAGCCCGCTGTTCCAGGTGCTTTTCAACCATCAGTCGATGGTCACCGACGTCGCCACTGTGCGCACCGCCTCGGGCCTTGAGCTGGAAAAACTCGAGCTGCGCAAGAGCACTGCACGCTTCGACCTTACCCTGGACACCGTGGAGGTTGCCGGGCAGCTTCGCGCCGCCTTCACCTTTGCCCTTGACCTGTTCGAGCGCGACACCGTCGAGGCCATGGGGCGTGATTGGCTGAGCCTGCTGGCCGCCCTCAGCCGCGATGACGTCGCTGCGCTGGGTGACTGGCCGCTGGCGGGCGCACCTGTTGCCGCACCGCAGGTGCTGCCTTATGCCGGCCCGTTGCTGCACCAGCGCGTGACGGCCTTTGCCAAGGCGCAGCCGCAGCGCATCGCCGTTGTCAGTGCCGATGGCTCGCTCAGTTACGGCGAGCTCGACGCGCGCGCCGATCAGCTGTGTGCCCAGCTGCAAGCGCACGGTGTGGTCGCCGATCAGCCGGTGGGCCTGATCGCCGAGCGCTCGGTGAACCTGTTGGTTGGCCTGCTGGCGATTCTCAAGGCCGGGGGGGCGTATGTACCGCTGGAGCCGGGTCAGCCGCAGCAGCGAATGGCATTCATGCTGCGTGACGCACAGATCAAGGTCTTGCTCAGGGCCGAGGACGAGCCTGGCCCGGCCATCGGGGGCGTACAGTGCCTGGCGCTGAACGCGGCAGGTGGCGAGGCAGGGGTGCCCGTGGCGGTTCACTCCGGCAACCTGGCTTATGTGATCTACACCTCGGGCACCACCGGTATGCCCAAGGGGGTCGCGGTGTCTCATGGGGCGCTGGCCAATTACCTTGAAGGCTTGTCCGAGCGGATTGCCCTTGGCGATCTGGAACACTTCGCCATGGTCTCCACGCCTGCCGCCGACCTTGGGCATACCATGCTGTTTGGCGCGCTCTGGGCCGGCAAGACGGTACATCTGCTGCAGCGCGAGGCGGTGCTCGATGCCGACGGTTTCGCCGCCTACCTGTCGGCAAACCACGTCGATGCGCTGAAAATCGTGCCTTCGCACCTGGGTGCGCTGCTCGATGCCTGCGCCGATGCCAGCGTGCTGCCGCAGCGTTGCCTGGTGCTTGGCGGCGAGGCCTGCCCGCCGGCACTGCTGGCGCGTATCGGCACCTTGCGCCCGGGCCTGAAGGTCTTGAACCATTACGGGCCGACCGAAACCACGGTAGGCGTGCTCACCGCCGAACTGGCGGCTGGCGAGGTAACGCATCTGGGCAGCCCGTTGCGCAACAGCCGAGTGCAGGTGCTCGACGCCACGCTGCAGGCGGTGCCCGGTATGGCCAAAGGCGAGCTGTGCATCGCCGGGGCCGGCCTGGCCCGTGGTTACCTCGCACGCCCTGGGTTGACCGCTGAGCGTTTCGTGCCTGATGCCCACGGCGAGCCTGGGGCGCGTCTGTACCGCACCGGCGATGTGGTGCAGCGTGATCGCCAAGGCCGCCTGTTGTACCTGGGGCGCGTCGATCACCAGCTGAAGATTCGCGGCTACCGCGTCGAGCCGGGGGAGATCGAGGCGTGCCTGCAAGGCCTGCCGGATGTGGACAAGGCGGTGGTGCGTGCCACCGGCCAGGATGGCAGTTTGCAGCTGCTGGCCTACCTGGTGGCGCCGCGGCTGCTGGCCCGCGAGCGTGATGCCGAGGCGGCACAGGAGGCCGTGCAGCAAGCGCTGAAGTTGCACGTGCAGGCGCACATGGTGCCAGCCCGCGTGTTGTTCCTCGACAGCCTGCCATTGACTGCCAACGGCAAGGTCGACCTGGCCAGATTGCCGCTGCCGGACCAACAACACCCGGCGGCCAGCCACACACCGGCTCAGACGCCACTGCAGATCGACCTGGCCAACCTTTGGCAGGAAGTGCTGGGCTGTCCGCAGGTCGGCTTGGACGACAACTTCTTTGCCCTGGGTGGGCACTCGCTCATGGCCACCCAGATCGTCTCGCGCGCACGCCGACAACTGGGCCTGGATATCCCGTTGCGCCTGCTGTTCGATACGGCTGACCTGCGCAGCTTCAGCCACAGGGTCAGCCAACTGGGCGAGGTGGCCGATGCACCGATCCAGGTGCTCGACCGCCAGGCTTGGTTGCCGGTGTCCCATGCCCAGTACCGCCAGTGGCTGTTCTGGAAAATCCATCCGCACAGCTCGGCCTACCACACGCCGATGGCCGTGCGCATCACCGGTGCCCTGGACCGTGAAGCGCTGGCCCAAGCGTTTTCGGCGCTGGTGTCACGGCATGAATCATTGCGTACCTGTTTCGAAGAGCAGCAAGGTGTGCCTGGCTTGCGCGTCCACGCCAATCTCGCGGTCACCCTTGAGCAGCAGCAGGCGCAAGCCTTTGACCCCGCGCAACTGTTGCAGCAGTTGCAGGCCGACATCCAGCAGCCATTCGACCTTGCCAACGGGCCGCTGATTCGCATGAAGCTGTATCAGCGTGGCGAGCAGGAGCACCTACTGCTCGTGACCCTGCACCACATCGTCTCCGACGGCTGGTCGATGGGCGTGATGGTGCGCGAGTGCATTGCCGTCTACAACCACCATGCCGCAGGGGCAGCGCAGCCTGATTTCGCGCCTTTGCCGGTGCAATACGCCGACTATGCCAGCTGGCAACGCGAGCGCCTGAGCGAAGGCCAGATGCAAGCCCAGCTCGGCTACTGGCAGGCGCACCTGGAAGATGATTTTGCAGTGCTGCAGTTACCTGCCGACCGCCCACGGCCCGAGCTGCAAAGCTATCGGGGCGGACGTCTGGACGTGCGCCTGCCCA
The DNA here is from genome assembly GCF_043103905.1 of Pseudomonas sp. yb_2. Classification (NCBI taxonomy): domain Bacteria; kingdom Pseudomonadati; phylum Pseudomonadota; class Gammaproteobacteria; order Pseudomonadales; family Pseudomonadaceae; genus Pseudomonas; species Pseudomonas sp. yb_2. Next base: position 18,200 of record NZ_JBICKH010000001.1, read on the forward strand.
CGCAGTTGACGGCGGACCTGCGGCGCCTGGCAGTGCGCTGCAACGCCACGCTGTTCCACGTCTTCCTAGCCTCGTTCGGCCTGCTGCTGGCGCGCTACAGCGGCAACGAGAAGATCAACATCGGCGTGCCCATGACCAACCGCAATCGCCTGGAGCTCGAAGGGTTGATCGGGTTCTTCGTCAACACCGTGGTGCTGCGGCTGAGTGTGGACTACAGCGTCAGTTTCGAGCAGTTGCTGGCCCATACCAAAGAAATCAGCCTGCAGGCCCAGGCCAACAAGGACCTGCCATTCGACGCTCTGGTCGAGGCGCTGCAGCCAGAGCGCGGCATGGGTTACAACCCGTTGTTTCAGGTGATGTACAACCACTTGCGCGATCTGGGTGAGCAGGTGACCGGGCAAAGCTTGAATGGCCTGCAGGTAGAGGAGGTGGACCTTGACGAAGGCACCGCGCAGTTCGATCTCTCGCTCGACACCGTGGAGCGCTCCGACGGCGTGTTGGCGACCTTCACCTATGCCGTCGACCTGTTCGACCCCTCACGCATACAGCGTATGGCCACGCACTGGCTGAACCTGCTGCAAGCGCTGTGTGCCCAGCCGCACGCCTGCGTCGATCGCCTGGCCCTGGCCACGGCCGACGAGCGCCGTCTGGTCGAGAGAGACTGGTGCCAGGGGCCTGCAGAGCAATTGAGCGATACCGCCGTGGCCCGCCAGTTCGAAGCGCAAGTGCTGCGCGCACCGGATGCCGTGGCTGTCATCCATGAAGGCCAGGCCTGGAGCTATGCCGAACTCAACCGGCGCGCCAACCGCCTGGCCCATCGCCTGCAAGCGCTCGGCGCCGGGCCTGAGGTGCTGATCGGTGTGGCCCTGGAGCGGGGCCTGGGGATGGTCGCGGGCTTGCTGGCGATCCTCAAGGTGGGCGCTGCCTATGTGCCGCTGGACCCTGACTACCCGGCCGAACGCCTGGCCTACATGATCGAGGACAGCGGCCTGGCCTTGCTGCTGACCCAGGCAAGCCTGAGTGAGCAGCTGGCGGTGCCTGCCTGTGTCACGCAGGTGTGCCTCGACGCGCTGCTCGAAGACGGTGACGCTTCCAACCCGCAGGTCGCCATCGACCCTGCCACGCTGGCCTACGTCATGTACACCTCGGGCTCCACCGGGCGGCCCAAGGGTGTGGCGATCACCCAGGGCGCACTGAGCCAGCATGCCCAGGTGTCGCTGGGCTTCTTCAACCTCAAGCCCAGCGATCGCATCCTGCAATTCGCCACCTTCAACTTCGACGGCTTCGTCGAGCAGCTGTACCCGGCGCTGATCTGCGGCGCTTCGGTGGTGGTCCGCGGGCCGGAGTTGTGGGGCAGTGAGCGGTCCTACCGCGAACTGATCAGCAATGACATCAGCGTGGTAGATGTGACCACCGCCTACTGGTTCATGCTGGCCAAGGACTTTGCCGAGCACGGCCCTCGCGACTACGGCCGCCTGCACCAGTTTCACGCCGGCGGCGAAGCCATGCCGCCGGAGGGCTTGCTCGCCTGGCAGGCGGCGGGCCTTGGCCATGTAACGCTGCTCAATACCTACGGCCCGACTGAGGCGACCGTCACGGTTACCGCCCACGACTGCGCGCCTTACCTAGGCGCCACGGCGCAGGCGCTGCCACCGGTGATGCCGATCGGCCGGGTGCTGGCCGGGCGCAGCATCCACCTGCTGGATAACAGCGGCGGTGCTGTGCTCAATGGCGCGGTCGGCGAGCTGATGATCGGCGGTGAACTGCTCGCCAGGGGCTACCACCAGCGCCCTGGCCTGACTGCCGAGCGCTTCATCCCCGACCCGTTCGGCGCCCCCGGCAGCCGCCTCTATCGCTCCGGCGACCTGGCGCGCTACCTCGCCGATGGGCAGATCGAATATGCCGGGCGCATCGACCATCAGGTGAAGATTCGCGGCTTCCGCATCGAGCTGGGAGAAGTCGGCGCGCGCCTGCTGGAGCACGCCAGCGTACGTGATGCCCTGGTCATCGACGTCGATGGGCCGCTGGGCAAGCAACTGGTTGGCTACCTGGTGCCTGCGGTGGCAGACGTCGCCCAGGCCAGCGTGCAAACGCAACAGGAGCTTCTGGCGCAGTTGCGCACCGACCTTCGCAGCAGCCTGCCGGACTACATGGTGCCTGCCCACCTCATATGGTTGCCCGAGCTGCCCCTGAGCCCGAACGGCAAGCTGGACCGCAAGGCGCTGCCGCAACCCGATCTGGCCCAGCTTCAGGTGCGCTATGTGCCGCCGTACAGCGATACCGAATGCAAGGTCGCAGCGATCTGGGCCGATGTCCTGCGCATCGAGCAGGTCGGGCTGGACGACAACTTCTTTGAACTGGGTGGTCACTCGCTGCTGGCGGCCCAGGCCCTCTCACGTATCAACAGCCAACTGGGCATCGATATGCCGATCCGTCTCATCTTCGAAACACCGGTTCTGCGGGCCTTTGCCCAGGCGCTGGAAGGCGCGGGCCAGGCCCTGACCGAAGAAGGCCTCGCCGGTATCGAACAACTGATGAATGAATTGACTGAGGCTTGAAATGGACAAGACAACCGCAGAACGCATCGCCAGACGTTTCGTAGCAATGCCGCTGGAGCAGCGCCGCCAGGTGGTCGAAAAGATGAGCGCCGGCGGCCAGAGCTTCCGCCTGCTGCCAATTGTCGCCAGCCGTCATGACGTGGCGCGTATCCCACTGTCCTATGCCCAGCAGCGGCTGATGTTCCTCTGGCAACTGGAACCGACCAGTGCGTTCTATAACGTACCGATGGCGGTGACGCTCAGGGGCGAGATCGATGTCGGTGCCATGGCCCGTGCCCTGGAGCTGCTGGTGCAACGCCACGAGACCCTGCGAACTCGGCTGGTCATGGACGAAGGGGAGTGCTATCAGCAGGTGCTGGAGCAGTCGCCGGTGGTCCTGGAGTGCGTCGAGGTCCAGGCGCACGACCTCGATGGCGCAGTGCGCGACGAACTGCGTCGCCCCTTCGACCTGTTCGCAGACCCGTTGCTGCGGGTCAAGCTGCTGCGTGTGGGTGCCACCGAACACGTGCTCACGGTGTGCATGCACCACATCATCAGCGATGGCTGGTCGAGCGAGCTGATGGTGCAGACGTTCGTGTCGTTCTATGACGCACTGCTGGCCGGGCAGGCGCCGAACCCTGAAGCGCTGCCGATCCAGTACGCCGACTACGCCATCTGGCAACGTGCCTGGCTGGAAGCCGGTGAGGGCGAGCGGCAATTGCGTTACTGGCAGACCCAGCTGGGCGATGAACAGCCGTTGCTCGACCTGCCGCTGGACTACCCACGCCCTGCGCAGCCCAGCTACCAGGGCGCGGTGGTGCGCGCCGACCTGCCGCCCGCGCTGTCCAGCGCGTTGCGCAGCCTGGCTCAGGCCAATGGCCAGACCTTGTTCATGGTGCTGCTCGGCGCCCTGGCCGTGGTGCTGTCGCGCCACAGTGGCCAGCACGACATCCGCATCGGCGTGCCCAATGCCGGGCGCAACCGCAAGGACCTCGAAGGGCTGATCGGTTTCTTCATCAATACCCAGGTCATGCGCGTGCAGGTGGATGAACAGGCCACCTTCAGCGAGCTGTTCGCCCAGGTCCGCCAGGTGGTGGCCGAGGCCCAGTCGCATCAGGAGCTGCCGTTTGAGCAACTGGTCGATGCGCTGGCCCCAGAGCGCAACCTCAGCCATAACCCGCTGTTCCAGTTCAAGCTCAACCAGAACGTCGCGGGTGAAGCTGCCGGCGGCGAGCAGCGCAAGACCCTCAGCGGTCTGCAGGTCGAGGAGTACCCGTTGAGCGGCGCCGATGCGCGTTTCGACCTGGCCTTCGACTTCACCGATGGCACCGACGGTATCCAGGCGTACTTCACCTATGCAACCGACCTGTTCAAGGCCAGCACCGTCGAGCGCCTGGTGACGGCCCTGCACACGTTGTTGCAGGACATGGTCGCGGCACCTGCCAGCCGGCTGCTGGACTGTGTCGGTGATGCCGATGCGGTTTTGCACGGTGAGCCCGCGAGCTTCCCTTGCACGGACTTTCTCAGCCTGTTCCGCCGGGCGCTGGCCAATGCCGGCGAGCGCCCCGCGCTGCGTGCGGGCGCGGAGCAGTTGAGCTATGCCCAGCTCGATCAGCGTTCGAACCAGTTGGCGCACCACCTGCTGGCAATGGGCGTCAAGCCGGGCGCAGTGGTTGCCTTGTGCCAAGAGCGCTCCATCGAATGGGTGACCGGCCTGCTGGCAGTGCTCAAGGTGGGGGCGGCCTTTCTGCCATTGGACAGCGCCCAGCCGGTCGAGCGCCTGGCTCAACTGGTGACGGACAGCCAGGCCGTGCTGATGGTGCACGACCCCAAGCTTGCCCTCGGTGGTTTCGCCGCGTGCCCGGTATTGCCTTTCGATGCTGCCGCCTGGCGACAGTGCCCGACGACGCCGCTGGCCATCGAGGTCTGCGCCGCCCAACCGGCCTATGTCATCTACACTTCCGGCTCCACCGGCCAGCCCAAGGGCGTGGTCGTTGCCCACGGCATGCTGGCCAACTACGTGCAGGGCATCCTGCAGCGCCTGCAGTTGCCAGCCGACGCCAGCATGGCGATGGTCTCGACCGTGGCGGCGGACCTGGGGCACACCGTGCTGTTCGGCGCGCTGGCATCCGGCCGTCTGCTGCACCTGATGTCGCGTGAGCATGCCTTCGATCCGGACGCCTTCGCCAGCTACATGGCGGAGCATCAGGTCGACGTACTGAAGATTGTCCCCAGCCACCTGCAGGCCTTGCTCCAGGCCAGCGATGCAGCCAGCGTGCTGCCGCGCAAGCTGTTGATCGTCGGCGGTGAAGCGAGCCCGTGGTCGCTGGTGGAAAAGGTCCGCCAGCTCAAGCCGCTGTGCCGCATGGTCAACCACTACGGCCCTACCGAAACCACGGTGGGCATTCTCAGCCATGAAGTTGGCGCGAGCGAACCGGACCTGCGCTGCGTGCCGGTCGGGCAACCGTTGGCCAACAGTCATGTGTACCTGCTCGACAGTGGCCTGAACCCGGTGGGCGAGCGGGTTGCCGGCGAACTGTACTTGGGCGGACAGGGGGTTGCTCAAGGCTACCTCGGCCGGCCCGCCATGACCGCCGAGCGCTTCGTGCCGGACCCACACGGCGATGGCACGCGGGTCTACCGTACCGGCGACCGGGCTCGCTTGGCGCAAGGCCAGGTGGAATTCCTGGGCCGCGCCGATGATCAGGTGAAGATCCGTGGTTACCGCGTCGAACCGGGCGAAGTCGGTGAAGTGCTGCGCGGGCTGGAGGGCGTGCACGAGGCCGTGGTCTTGCCGCTGGCACTGGAGAGCGACCCTGCACGTCTGCAGCTTGTGGGCTATTGCGTGACCGCACCCGACGTGGCGGCCAGCGCATTGCTGACGCAACTGCAGGCCCAACTGCCGGACTACATGGTGCCGGCCCACCTGGTGTTGCTCGAACAGCTGCCGCTGACCGCGAACGGCAAGCTCGACAAGCGTGCCTTGCCCAAGCCCGAAGTGGCCGGCAAGGCTTACGTAGCCCCAGCAGGTGAGGTCGAGGAAAAGCTGGCGGCGATCTGGGCCGATGTGCTCAAGCTGGAACAGGTCGGTAGCACCGATAACTTCTTCGAGCTCGGTGGCGACTCTATCCTCAGTTTGCAGATCATCGCCCGCGCCAAGCGCCAGGGCATCAAGCTGACCCCCAAGCAACTGTTCGAAAAACAGACCGTCGCGGCCTTGGCCCAGGTGGCCAGGGTCATCCAGGACAAGCCGCAAGCCGCTGTGGTTCAGCCCGAGGCAGACGGCCCGCTGCCGTTGCTGCCGATCCAGGCGCGCTTCTTCGACACCGCCATCGCCCAACGCCATCACTGGAACCAGTCGGTGCTGCTCAAGCCGCTGCAAACATTGCAGGCGCAGGCGTTGGACAAGGCGCTGCTGGCGCTGGTCGATGAACATGAGGCGCTGCGCCTGGCATTCACTGAGCACGCCGGAAAATGGCAGGCTGCACCGCGTACGACACCGGTGCAGGCCCTCCTGCAGGTAGTCACTCTGGACAGCCTTGCAGCGCTCGAAACCGCCGCCAACGAGGTGCAGGCCAGCCTCGACCTGGCCTGTGGCGAGCTGTTCAGGGCGACATTGTTCGAACTCGCCGATGGTCAGCAACGGCTGTTGCTGGCGGTGCATCACCTGGTGGTGGATGGGGTGTCTTGGCGCATCCTGTTCGAAGACCTGCAGACGGCCTACCAGCAGGCTAGCCTAGGGCAGGCGGTGAGCCTGCCGTCCAGGTCGGCACCCCTGCGCCAATGGGCGCGACAGCTTGATGACTATGCGCGCAGCGAAAACCTGCAGGCTGAACGTGATTACTGGCTCCAGGCCGCGCAGCAGCCCGCGGGCGAGCTGCCTTGCGATAACCCGCAAGGCGAATGCAACCTGCGCCAGGCGGCGCATGCCACCACCCGCCTGGACAAAGCCTTGACCCACAAGCTGCTCAAGGTCGCGCCAGCGGCGTATCGCACCCAGGTCAACGACCTGCTGTTGACGGCGTTGGCCCGCGCCTTGTGTGACTGGAGCGGCCAACCATCGGTGAGTATCCTGCTCGAAGGCCACGGCCGCGAGGACCTGTTCGACGACCTCGACCTGAGCCGCACCGTTGGCTGGTTCACCAGTCTGTTCCCGGTGCAACTGACACCGCTGCCAAGCGTGGCGGCCAGCATCAAACACATCAAGCAGCAGTTGGCCGAGGTCCCGGCCAAAGGTATCGGTTACGGCGTGCTGCGTTACCTGGGCGAAGCCGCGTTCGCCCAGCGCCTGGCTGCGTTGCCGCAGCCTCGGGTGACCTTCAACTACCTCGGCCAGTTCGATGGCAGCTTCAGCGAGCAGGGCGGTGCGCTGTTCGTGCCCGCCAACGAGAGTGCCGGCCGTAGCCAGGGCGAGGATTCGCCGTTGGGTAACTGGTTGAGCATCAATGGCCAAGTGTACGACGGTGAGCTGCGCCTGGACTGGACCTACAGCCGCGACATGTTCCACGAGGCGACCATCGAGCAACTGGCCAGCCGGTATCAGCAGGCGTTGCGCGAGGTCATCGAGCACTGCGTGGAACCTGAAGCGCAAGGCATTACGCCAAGTGATTTCCCACTGGCCGGGCTGAGCCAGCAGCAACTGGATCGCCTGCCGGTGGCCGCGCGCGATATCGAAGACATCTATCCGTTGTCACCGATGCAGGAAGGGCTGCTGATGCACACCCTGCTCGAACCGGGTTCGGGCATCTATCTGATGCAGTATTGCTACCGCGTCGACCACGCCATTGATGTCGGCGCGTTCAGCGAAGCCTGGAAAGCGGTCATTGCGCGCCATGACGTGCTGCGCACCTCGTTTTGCTGGGACCTGGGTGAGCGCATGGTGCAGATCGTCCATCGCCGCACCGAGCCGGCATTGCGCCTGCTGGACTGGCGTCACCTGGCTGAAGATCAGTACGAACAGGCCCTTCAGGCCGAACTGGAAGCGGAGCTGCGCCAGGGCTTCGATATGGCCAGGGAAGTGCCGTTCCGCCTGCGCCTGATCCTGCTGGATGCCGACCAGTTCGGCTTCGTCTTCAGCAACCACCATGTGCTGCTCGATGCCTGGTGTCGGATGGGCGTGGTCGATGAGTTCTTCAAGGTCTACCAGAGCCTGACCACCGGTGTGCCGGTACAACTGCCGACGCCGCCGCGCTACCGCGACTTCATCGCCTTGCTGCAGCGATGGGACCGTGAGGCTTCGCGTGATTTCTGGCGCAATGAGCTGCAAGGTTTCGAGCGGCCGACCGCGCTGCCGTTCGACCGCAGCGCCAGCGCCGAGCACAACCATGCAGCAGTGGCCGATGAGCTGGTGTACCTGACCCGCGAGCAAAGCGCGCAGGTGGCGCAGCGCGCCCAGGCGGCACAGTTGACGGTCAACACCCTGGTGCAAGGCGCCTGGGCACTGTTACTGCAACGCTACAGCGGCGACCGTGACGTGGTGTTCGGGGTGACCGTGGCCGGTCGGCCGGTGGAATTCCCCGAGATGCAGGCTACCGTCGGGCTGTTCATCAACAGCATCCCGCTGCGGGTCCGGTTGCCGGGCGCCGAAGCCGGCGTCACGGCCAAGGCGTGGCTCAAGTCACTGCTTGACCACAACCTCAACCTGCGCGAGCACGAGCACTTGCCTTTGGTGGATATCCAGGCGTGCAGCGAGGTCGGTAGCGGTCAGGCCCTGTTCGACAGCCTGTTCGTGTTCGAGAACGCGCCCGTGGAGTCCAGCGTTGGCGCCCAGGCTTCGACCATGAAGGTCAAGGCCGGGAGTTCGCGCACGCACACCAACTACCCGCTCACCGTGGTGGTGTACCCGGGTGAGGTGCTGGGCCTGCACCTGTCGTATGACCAACGCCTGTTCGACAGCGCGACCATCAGCGTGCTGCTGGCTGACTTCCGGGCTTTGTTGCTGGCCTTGAGCGAGCAGCTGGACGCGGACTTCCATGCTGTGGCCACCGCCCTTCCTGGCAGTGCCCCGGAGGTGCCGACCGCGCTGCCCGAGGCCTACGAGCAGGGCTATGCGCGGCTGTTCGACGCCACTGTGCAGCGTGCCGGGCAACTGCCTGCGGCCGCTTGCCAGGGCCGTGAATGGAGCTACGCCGAGCTGGATCAACGGGCGCGACGCCTGGCGGGTGTACTGCAGGGCAATGGTGTGAGCGTCGACCACCTGGTCGCTGTGCTCGGTGAGCGTGACCTGTCGTTGCTGGGCATGGTGGTCGGGGTGTTCCAGGCGGGTGCCGGTTATCTCTCGCTGGATCCGTCCTTGCCGGTGGCGCGCCTGGCCGATGTGCTGCGCTTGAGCCAGGCGCGGGTGCTGGTGTGCGATGAGCATTGCCTGGGCTTGGCCCAAGCGATGCTCGAAGGCTTCCAAGCGCCGCCGACCTTGTTGGTCTGGGAGCAGGTGCAGGCACACGCCGCGCCGGCACAGATGCTGCACCTGCCCATCAATGCCGCCAAGCTGCTGGCCTACGTGATCTTCACTTCCGGTTCGACCGGTGTGCCTAAAGGCGTCATGGTCGAACAGGCCGGCATGCTCAACAACCAGCTGAGCAAGCTACCGTACTTGGGCCTGCGGGGCAGCGATGTGATCGCCCAGACGGCCTCGCAGAGCTTTGATATCAGCGTCTGGCAATTGCTGACGGCGGCCCTGTGTGGTTGCCGCGTGGAAATCTTCCCCGACGCCGTGGCGCAGGATCCGCAGGCGCTGCTGCAACAGGTCGAGGCCACGGGCGTGACCATCCTCGAATGCGTACCGGCGATGATCCAGGCCATGCTGGAACTGCCAGCCCGGCAATTGCCACGCCTGCGTTACCTGCTCACCACTGGCGAAGCCATGTCACCGGCACTGGCCCGCCGTTGGCGCGAGCGCTACCCGCAGGTCGAACTGGTCAACGCCTACGGCCCGGCGGAGTGTTCCGACGACGTGGCGCTGTACCGGGTGCGTGATGACGCAAGCTCCGTGCACCTGCCGATCGGTACCGCGACCGAGCACAACCGCCTGCATGTGCTCAACGACCTGCTCGAACCGATGCCGGCCCGGGCCACCGGCGAGTTGCATGTGGCCGGCGTAGGTGTCGGGCGCGGTTACCTTGGGGATCCGGTGCGCACGGCATTGAGCTTTGTCCCCGATCCGTTCGCCAGCCGCCCGGGTGAGCGTCTGTACCGCAGTGGCGACCTGGCGCTCGTGTGCGCCGATGGGCAGACCCTGGAGTATGTAGGACGCGCCGACTTCCAGGTGAAGATCCGCGGCTACCGCATAGAACTGGGCGAAATCGAATCGCGCCTGCTGGCCCATGAAGGCGTGCACAGCGCCGTGGTAGTGGATGCGCAGGTGGCCGGTGGCAAGCAGTTGGTGGCCTACTGGGTCGCCCGCGATGCCTCGGTCGCCGCAGCCGAGATGCGCAGCGTGCTGGCCGACTATCTGCGTGCCAGCCTTCCGGGCTACATGGTGCCGGCACTGTGGGTGAGGCTCGACAGCCTGCCGCTGACTGCCAATGGCAAGCTCGACCGCAAAGCATTGCCGGCACCGGACGCGAGCACCGCTCAGCAGCGCTACCAGGCACCGGAAACGTCGTTGCAGCAGCAATTGGCGCAGGTCTGGAGCGAGGTGCTGGGCGTCGAGCGGATCAGTCTGGGCGATGACTTCTTCGAGCTGGGCGGGCACTCGCTGCTGGTGGTGCAGGTGGTGGCGCGGGTGGGCCGCGAACTGGGCATCGAAGTCAGCCTGCGATCGTTGTTCGAGCACCCGACCCTCGGAGCGTTCAGCGAGGCCGTCGAAGCGTTGCAAGGGCAGGGCGCGTCGATTCAGGACGAGTTGGCTAAATCCTTGGCCGCCTTGAAACGTCTTACTGCAGAGGAGATCGACGAGTTGACCCAGTAGCGCTCTGCGGGCCCGGTATGACCGGGCCCGGCTCGTCAACTTCAGTACACCCAGAGCCGGCAGCCGTCCGGCTCTTTCATTTGTTCGGCAGCATCATGAGCCTGTCGCGGGCTGGCACGTTCCGCAGGCAAAGACCGGTGCCCTGGTAGGAGATGTTCAAGTGCAAGCATTGCTCGATTCCGTGGAGTCACTGTCGTCCCGGGAGCGCAAGGCCCTGGCCGCCTTGCTCAAGCAGCAGGGTGTCAACCTCTACGGGGTGACGCGCATCTTCGCCCGCGACCCGGCCGACCCGACCCCGGTGTCCTACGCCCAGGAGCGGCAGTGGTTTCTCTGGCAACTGGACCCCGCCAGCGGAGCCTACAACATCGGTGCGGCGCTGCAGCTGCAGGGGCGGCTGGATATCGAGGGCTTGCGCGGTGCCTGCCAGGCGCTGATCCAGCGCCACGAAGTGCTGCGCACCACGTTGCGACAAGACAGCGACCGCGTGGTGCAGATCATCCACCCGCAGATGCCGTTCGAGTTGCTCATCGAGCCGCTCATCGGCATGAGCGCGACCAGCGACGCCTTGCGCGAGCACGTCGAGGCGTGCATCGCCAAGCCGTTCGATCTTGAACAAGGGCCGCTGTTGCGGCTGAACCTGCTGCCGCTTGGCGAAGACGACCACGTGCTGGTGCTGACCGTGCACCATATTGCCGCTGACGGCTGGTCGATGCCGATCTTGATCAACGATTTGGTACAGTGCTACGAACGCCTCAGCCAGGGGCAGGCACCGAATCTGCCGGCCCTGCCGGTGCAATACGCCGACTATGCCATTTGGCAGCGCAACTGGATGGAAGCGGGTGAGCAGGCGCGGCAGCTGGCTTACTGGAAGGACACCCTCGGCGGGGAGCAACCGGTGCTCAGCCTGCCGACCAATCGCTCCCGGCCGGTGGCGCCCAGCGGGCGCGGCGCGCGGGTGGGCATCGAGATCGATGCCGTGTTGCTGCAGTCGCTCAAGGCGTTGGCCAATGCCCAGGGTGTAACCTTGTTCATGCTGTTGCTGGCATCGTTCCATACCTTGCTGCACCGCTACAGCGGCCAGCCCCAGGTGCGCGTGGGCGTACCGATCGCCAACCGTAACCGCAGTGAAGTGCAAGGGTTGATCGGTTTCTTCGTCAACACCCAGGTACTCAAGGCCGACTTCGCGCTGCACAGCCGCTTCATCGATGTGCTGCAACAGGTCAAGGAAACCGCGTTGCAGGCCCAGGCGCACCAGGACTTACCGTTCGAACAACTGGTGGAGGCGCTGCAACCGGAGCGCAGCATGAGCCACAGTCCGCTGTTCCAGGTGATGTTCAACCACCAGGCGCAAGCTGCCAGCGACGCCCATGCCCAGCTCAGTGGCTTGCAGGTGCGTGGGCTGGAGTGGGACAGCCGCACCACTCAGTTCGACCTGACTTTGGACACCCGTGAGCACGCCGATGGACTGTTCGCGTCATTGACCTATGCCACTGACCTCTTCGATGTCTCGCGCATCGAACAGATGGCGCGGCACTGGCGTAACCTGCTGATTCAGGCCTGCCAGGACCCGCGCAAGCGTGTGCTGGAGCTGGCGTTGCTGGAGCACGACGAGCGCGAGCGCATCCTCGGCCAGTGGAATCAGACGCAGATGGCCTATCCCACCAAGCTCGGCGTCTATCGCCTGTTCGAACAGCAGGTGTGTCGCACGCCCGATGCCGTGGCGCTGCGTTTTGGCGAGCAGACCTTGAGCTACGCCGAACTCAACCGCCAGGCCAACCAGTTGGCCCACGCCCTGCGCGAGCGTGGCGTCGGCCCTGAAGTGCTGGTGGGTGTGGCGATGCCGCGCGGGCCGCGCATGCTGGTGGGCCTGCTGGCGATCTTCAAGGCAGGGGGCGCTTACGTGCCGCTCGACCCGGACTACCCGGCCGAGCGCCTGGCCTACATGATCGAGGACAGCGGCCTGGGGTTGCTGCTGACCGAGCAGGCTGTGCTGGCAAGGCTGCAGGTGCCGGCCACGGTCGCCAGCCTGTGCCTGGACACTGATACCGCGTGCTACGCCTCGGCTGCCGCAGAAGACTTGCCGCTTGACGTCGATGCCGATCATCCCGCCTATGTCATCTACACCTCAGGCTCCACCGGCCGGCCCAAAGGCGTCACGGTGCGCCACGGTGCCCTGGTCAACTTCCTCACCAGCATGGCCGTCCAACCGGGTATCGCGGCCAGCGACCGGGTACTGGCGCTGACCTCTCTGTCCTTCGATATCGCCGGCCTGGAGCTGTACCTTCCGTTGCTGCACGGGGCCAGCGTGGTGCTACTGGCCGACCAGCAGAACAAAGATCCCTTCGCCTTGCTGCGGGTGATCGAGCAACAGGCGGTGAGCGTGATCCAGGCGACACCGTCGACCTGGCGCATGCTGCTGGACAACGCCCCGCCCCAGGCCCTGCGTGGCAAGCGGGTAATCAGCGGCGGCGAGGCCTTGAGCAGCGAGCTGGCCCAGCGCCTGATCGACCAGGCAGGGCATGTTTGGAACCTCTACGGACCGACCGAAACCACCATCTGGTCGGGTATCGAGAAGGTCACCGACAGCCGCCAGGTGTGGTTGGGCAAGCCGATCGGCAATACCACTTTCCACGTCCTCGACGCCCAGTTCGACGCGGTGCCGGTGGGCGTGAGCGGCGAACTGTTCATTGGCGGCGATGGCCTGGCGCGCGGTTACCTGAAGCGCCCAGGGCTGACCGCCGAGCGCTTCATCCCCAACCCGCACGGCCACGGCCGGCTGTATCGCACCGGCGACCTGGTGCGCTACCGCGACGATGGCGTGCTGGAGTACATGGGGCGCATCGACCACCAGTTGAAGATTCGCGGTTTCCGCATCGAGTTGGGCGAGATCGAGGCCAGCCTGCAGGGCTTCGGTGCGGTGCGCGAAGTGGCCGTGATCGACGTCGACGGGCCGCTGGGCAAGCAGCTGGCAGGCTATATCGTGCCGTACGATGCCAGCCTGCTGCAGGCTGATGCCGAGGTTCAGGAAACCCTGCGCCAGGCACTCAAGGCCCACGCATTGAAGTCGATGCCGGACTACATGGTGCCGACCCACCTGGTGTTCATTCCACGCATGCCGCTGACCCCCAACGGCAAGCTCGACCGCAAGGCGCTGCCGGCGCCTGACCTTGCCGCCGCCCAGCGCCAGTACCAGGCGCCGACCAGCCCGCTGCAGCAAGCGCTGGCGGCGATCTGGGCCGATGTGCTGAAGGTCGGGCAGGTTGGCTTGAGCGACAGCTTCTTCGAACTGGGTGGCCATTCCTTGCTCGCGTCGCAGATGATTGGCCGCGTGCGCCAGCAACTGGCGCTGGAAGTGCCGCTGCGCAGTGTCTTCGAGGCCCAGGACCTGGCGGGCTTCGCCGAGCGGGTGGCGGCTGCCACGACGGGTGCGCAGCTGCCGGCCATCGCTGTGGTGCCACGGGGAGAGCCCCTGGCGCTGTCGTATGCCCAGCAACGTCAATGGGTACTGTGGCAACTGGAGCCGCACAGCGCCGCCTACAACATCGCGTCGGCCCTGCACTTGCGCGGGTCGCTGGATGTGGCGGCGCTGCAGCAGGCCTTCCAGGCCTTGGTGGCACGCCACGAAAGCCTGCGCACCACTTTCGTCCAGGTCAACGGCGAAGCGCGCCAGGTGATTCACGCCCCCGAGGCGCAGGGTGCATGCCTGCGCCAGGCGGATGTCGATGCTGTCGAATTGCAGGCCACGGTCGAGCAGTTGGCCCGTGAACCCTTCGACCTGGTAAACGGCCCACTGATCCGCGTTGACCTTTTGCGCCTTGAGGCCCAGGCGCATGTGCTGGTGATGAACCTGCACCACATCATCACCGATGGCTGGTCGATGGCGGTGCTGGTCAACGAGCTCGTGGCGCTGTACCAGGGCTATCGTCACGGGCAGGCCGTCGAACTGCCCGCGCTGGCGGTGCAATACGCCGACTACGCGGCTTGGCAGCGCCAATGGCTGGAGGCGGGCGAGCAAGCGCGGCAGCTGGCCTACTGGGAAGCACAGTTGGGCGGTGAACAGCCGGTGCTGGAATTGCCGACCGACTACCCGCGCCCGGCGCAGCCAAGCCGCGCTGGCGGCCAGTTGAGCCTGGCGCTGGACGCGCCGCTGGTGCAGGCACTCAGGCGGCAGGCCCAGGCCCAGGGCGTCACCCTGTTCATGTTGCTGCTGGCCAGCTTCCAGACCCTGCTGCATCGTTACTCGACTCAGCCGGACATCCGCGTGGGCGTGCCGGTGGCCAATCGCACGCGCGGCGAAACCGAAGGGGTGGTGGGCTTCTTCGTCAATACCCAGGTGCACAAGGCCGAGTTTCACCTGCGCCTGCGTTTCGTCGAGCTGCTGCGCCAGGTGCGCCAGACCGCGCTGGATGCCCAGGCCCATCAGGACCTGCCGTTCGAACAGTTGGTCGCCGCCTTGAAACCGGACCGCAGCCTCAACCAAAACCCGCTGTTCCAGGTGATGTTCAACCACCAGGCCGAGGCCAAAGGCGCGCCACGGGAAGTGCCGGGGCTGCAGATCGAGGCCGTCGACTGGCAGGTGCACAGCACCCAGTTCGACCTGGCGCTGGATACCGCCGAGCACGCTGACGGCATGACGGCAGCTTTTACCTTCGCCACCGAACTGTACGACCGCCAGACCATCGAGCAAATGGCCCGGCACTGGCGCAATCTGCTCCAGGCCATCAGTCGCGACGCCAACCAGGTGGTCGCGCAACTGCCGATGCTGGATGATCTCGAGCAGCAGTGCATGCTGCATGACTGGAACGCGACCGCAGTGGCCTACCCGCAGGCGCGCCTGGTGCATCAATTGTTCGAGGATCAGGCCCAGCGTCATCCGCAGGCGCCGGCGTTGATTTTCGCCGATGCCACCCTTAGCTACACCGAACTGGATCAGCGTGCCAACCGCCTGGCGAACAAACTGCGTGAGCAAGGTGTCGGCCCGGAAGTGCTGGTTGGCGTGGCGGTGGAAAGAAGCCTGGAACTGGTGATAGGCCTGATGGCCGTGCTCAAGGCCGGGGGCGCCTATGTACCGCTGGACCCGGATTACCCGAGCGACCGCCTGGCCTACATGATCGAGGACAGCGGCATCGGCCTGCTGCTCAGCCAGCAAGCATTGGCCGAGCGCCTGCCGGTGCCGGCAGCGGTACGTATCCTGTGCCTGGACCAGGACGCGCAGTGGCTGGCCGGCTATGCCGACACCGCCCCTGAGGTGGACGTTCGCCTCGCCAACCTGGCCTATGTGATCTACACCTCCGGTTCCACAGGGCGGCCCAAGGGCGCGGGCAACACCCACGAGGCGCTGCTCAACCGCCTGCAGTGGATGCAAGGCGCCTATGGCCTGGATGCCAGCGACACGGTGCTGCAGAAAACCCCGTTCAGCTTCGATGTGTCGGTGTGGGAGTTCTTCTGGCCGCTGATGACCGGCGCGCGCCTGGCCGTGGCCTTGCCCGGCGATCACCGCGACCCGCAGCGCCTGTGCCAGACCATCATCGACCACCAGGTCAGCACCCTGCACTTCGTGCCTTCGATGCTGCAGGCCTTCATGGCCAGCGCCGAGGTCGAGCAGTGCCGCAGCGTTCGCCGCGTGGTGTGCAGTGGCGAAGCGCTGCCGGCCGTGTTGGCCCAACAGTGCCGCGAGCGCCTGCCTCATGCCGGGTTGTACAACCTGTACGGTCCGACCGAGGCCGCCATCGACGTGACCCACTGGACCTGCGGCGACAAGCAGGGCTTCAGCGTGCCGATCGGCCAACCGATCGACAACCTGCGCACGCACATCCTCGAACCCGACCTGCTGCCCGCTGCGCGCGGCGTCAATGGGGAGCTGTACCTGGCCGGCATTGGCCTGGCGCGGGGCTACCACGGTCGCCCGGCACTGACGGCTGAACGCTTCGTGCCCGATCCGTTCGATGAACAGGGCGGTCGTCTGTACCGCACTGGCGACCTGGCGCGCTATCGCCCGGACGGTGTGATCGATTACGCCGGGCGTATCGACCACCAGGTAAAAATTCGCGGCCTGCGTATCGAGCTGGGTGAGATCGAAGCACGACTGGCCGAGCACGCCCAAGTGCGCGAGGCAGTGGTGCTGGCCCAGGACGGCCCGAGCGGCAAGCAACTGGTGGGCTATGTGGTGCCGATGGCTGCCGAGCAGGCCGAGCCGGGCAGCGAGGCGGGCCAGCGACTGCGTGAGCAACTGGCGTATTTCCTCGGTCAGGGCTTGCCCGATTACATGGTGCCGGCGCACCTGATGCTGCTCGCCAACTTGCCGGTCACCGCCAACGGCAAGTTGGCGCGCAACCTCTTGCCGGCACCGGATTTCAACGCCGCCAGGCAGGTGTATGTCGCTCCGCGCACGGCGCTGGAGCAGCAACTGGCGTCGATCTGGGAGACGGTGCTGAACCTGCCCCAAGTCGGTATGCAGGACAACTTCTTTGCCCTGGGAGGCGATTCGATCATCGCCATCCAGGTGGTCAGCCAGGCCCGGCAACTGGGGCTGGACATTGCCCCGCGCGACCTGTTTCTGTTGCAGACCATTGAGCAGCTGGCGGCTCGGGTAGGCCAATGGCAGATCGTCGAGCAGCCGTCGGTTGCCCTGCACAGCCTGACTGAGCAACAGGTGCAGGCATTGCCCCTGGAGCATGCTGGGGTCGATGGCCTTTACAGCCTGTCGCCCATGCAGCAGGGCATGCTGTTCCTGAGCCTCAACGGCCGCCCTGAAGACCAGCTGTACATCAACCAGTTGAGCGTACCGGTACAGGGCCTGGTTGCCGAGCGCCTGCGCCAAGCCTGGGAAACGGTGGTGGCGCGCCACGACGTATTGCGCACCGGCTTCCTTTGGCAAGACCTGGATGAGCCATTGCAGTACGTGATGGGGCAGTTGCCACTGCCATTGCGTGAGCTGGACTGGCGCGGTCGTGGCGATTGCGCGCAGGCGCTGGAGGCACTGGCCAACGAAGAGCGTGAACGCGGCTTCGACCTGGCCAGGCCGCCGCTGCAGCGCATGCTGCTGGTGCGCCTGGACGATCAGCGCCATCAACTGATCTGGACCTACCACCATATCTTGCTCGATGGCTGGAGTACGTCGCAGTTGATGGGCGAAGTCCTGGCCTGTTATTCGGGGCAGACGCTCGACAGCGTGGTGCCTTACCGCAACTACATCGGCTGGCTGCGCCAGCAGGATCCGCGCCACAGCGAAACGTTCTGGAAGCAGCAGCTGGCCAGCCTGCAGGAGCCGACCTACCTGGCCGATGCCTTCGCCAGCGGTGAGCGCGGCAGCGGCCACCAGGCCCTCTACAGCCGTTTCAGTGTCGCGCAGACCGAGACGTTCAAGGCCTTCGCACAATCCCAGCGCATCACCCTCAACACCTTGGTGCAGGGCGCCTGGTTGTTGCTGCTCAGCCGCTACAGCGGCCAGCGCAGTGTCAGCTTTGGCGCCACGGTGGCGGGGCGCCCGGCCGCCTTGCCGGGTGTGCAGAGCATGCTGGGCCTGTTCATCAACACCCTGCCGGTGATTCATGAGGTCGACCCGCAGGCGCAGGTCGGGCAGTGGCTGCAGCAGTTGCAGCGCATCAACCTGGAGCTGCGTGACCACGAGTACACCGCACTGGGCGAAATCCAGCGCTGGGCCGGGCGCAGTGGCCAACCACTGTTCGACAGCATCATCGTGTTCGAGAACCAGCCTCTGGACCGCACCCTGCGCGAGTGGAAGGACGACAGCCTGCAATTCGGCGATGTCGGTGGCTCCGGCCTGACCGACTTCCCGATGGACCTGATGGTCATCGTCGAAGACCAGTTGATCATCGAGTACATGTACCTGCGCCAGTGCTTCAGCGAGGAAGCGGTGGCGGGCATTCGCGCCAACATGGAGGCGCTGCTGCAGGCGCTGTCGCTGGACGGCCGGGCGCGCCTGGGCAACCTCGGGCTGCTGCCCGGCGCGCCCCTGCGTGCGCTGACGCCTCCAGCGCAACAGGCGCCGCTGCTGGTCCACGAGCGCATCGCGCAATGGGCGCAGCAGCAAGGTGATGCCGTGGCGGTCAAGGTCGATGGGCAAACCCTGAGCTTCGCCGAACTCGACCGCGCCGCCAATTGCTTGGCACATGCTCTGATTGCTGAAGGCGTGGGTCCTGAAGTGCGGGTGGGCGTCGCCTTGCAACGTACCCCACAGATGATCGTCGCCCTGCTGGCGGTGCTCAAGGCTGGCGCAGCCTATGTGCCGATCGACACGGCGTACCCCGCCGAGCGCCTGAGTTACCTGATGGAAGACTCCGGCGTCGCGCTGCTGGTGTCGCAGACCGCGGCCCTGGCGGGCCTGCCGAAATTGGCCAACGTGCATGCCTTGAACCTGGACAGTTTCGACCCCGCGCAGTGGCCAGGCCATGCACCCCAGGTAACGCTGCAGGGTGAGAACCTGGCCTACGTCATCTACACCTCCGGCTCCACCGGCAAGCCCAAAGGCGTGGTGGTCAGCCATGACGCGCTGGCGATGCACTGCCAGGCTATTGGTGAGCGCTATGAGATGACCCCCGCCGACTGCGAGCTGTTGTTCATGTCGTTTGCCTTTGACGGCGCCCACGAGCGTTGGCTCACCGCATTGACCCACGGCGGCAGTGTGCTGCTGCGCGGCGATGAGCTGTGGACCCCGGAGCAGACCTGCCAGGCACTGCATCGCCATGGCGTGAGCGTCGCAGCGTTCCCGCCGGTGTACTTGCAGCAATTGATCGAGCAGGTACGCGAGCACGGCAACCCACCGCCGATGCGCATCTATTGCTTCGGCGGTGATGCGGTGCCGCAGGCCAGCTATGAACAGGCGCATGCCTACTTGCAGCCGCAGTACATCATCAATGGCTATGGGCCGACCGAAACCGTGGTTACCCCGACGATCTGGAAAGCCGCGCCACAGCAGCCTTGCGGCGCGGTCTATGCGCCAATAGGTACGTTGGTAGGGCAGCGTAGCGCCTATGTCATGGACGTTGACCTGAACCCACTGCCGCCCGGTGTGGCGGGAGAACTCTACCTGGGCGGTACCGGCGTGGCCCGCGGCTACCTGAACCGCCCGGGGCTGACCGCCGAACGCTTTGTCGCCGACCCAGGCAACCCGGGTGGGCGCCTGTACCGTACCGGTGACCTGGTGCGCCAGCGGGAGGACGGCACCTTCGATTACCTCGGGCGCCTGGACAATCAGGTCAAGGTTCGCGGTTTCCGCATCGAACTGGGCGAAATCGAGGCGCGCCTGGCCGACATGGACCCGGTACGCCAGGCGGCGGTGGTGGTGCGCGACGGCCCCAGCGGCAAACAGCTGTTCGGCTATGTGACCCTGGCCGAGGGACACGCTCAAGGCATTGCCGAGCAATTGCGCGAGCGGCTCAAGCAAGAACTGCCCGAGTACATGGTGCCGGCGCAGCTGATGGTTTTGGAGCGGATGCCGCTTAGCCCCAACGGCAAGCTCGATCGCAACGCGCTGCCTGCGATGCAGGCGTTGCGTGAACATGTGGCACCGCGCAACGAACTGGAGCTGGCCATCGCGCGCATCTGGCAGGACGTGCTCAAGGTTGAGCAGGTCGGTATCACCGACAACTTCTTCGAGCTGGGCGGCGATTCGATCCTCAGCATGCAGGTGGTGGCCAAGGCCCGTGGGCTGAAAAAAATCGGCTTTACCCTGCGCCTGCGTGACCTGATCCAGAAGTCGACCATCGCCGAGCTGACCGCCGTGGCGGGCAAGCACAGCCCGCTGTTGTCGCTCAACGCCCCTGTGGCTGGCCAGGCACCGATGTTCTGCGTGCATGCCGGGTTTGGCACGGTGTTCGATTACGAACCGCTGGCCAGGCGCTTGAATGGACGCTGCCAGGTCATCGGCATCCAGGCGCGGCAGCTGCTCGACGGTGCCTGGCAGGAAGCGTCGCTGCAGAGCATGGCCAGCGACTACGTTGCCTGCCTGCGTGAACAGCAGCCGCATGGCCCGTACCGCTTGCTGGGCTGGTCGCTCGGCGGCACCTTGGCGTCACTGATGGCGGCGGTGCTGGAAGGGCAGGGTGAGCGCGTGGAGTTGCTCGCGCTGCTGGACAGCTTCGTGCCCAGCACGCAAACCCACCTGCAAGTCGATCATTGGCTGGACGATTTGAACGAGCTGTTGCAGGCCACCGTACCCTCGGCGCAGCCCGTGAAGCGTGATGTGGCGCTGCCGGAAGGCGAGGGGAGTGCGCGGGCGCTGATCACGCAGGCACTGGGCAACAGGCAGGGGGCGACGGGGTTGGGCGTCGATGAACTGACCCAGGTGTTCATCACTGCGCGCAGCCTCAAGCGCCTGTCGCGTGAGCTGCACACTTGCCAGCCCGTGCAGGTGGTACCGCACAGTTGGTGGGTAGCGGGCCGTGACGATGAGCGCGAAGCCTTGGCCGCGCAGCTTGGCCAGGCCCTGGACACTGCGCGGCTGCTGGCCTGTGGGCACTTCCAGGTGCCGCATGAGGCCACCCTGCTCGACGACGTACAAGCGCTGCTCGAACCCAACCTCACGCACGCCTGCTTCATTGAACTTTCATGAGCTTTCGGGGCCGCCAGCGCGGCCCCTCTGGAGAATCGAACGATGTCCCTGAACCCTGACCTGGCGGCCTACCTGCAACTGGTGGAGGCCGGACGCAGCGCCGGCAAGGTGCTGCCCATGCATGCCCTGGCGGCGGACGAGGCGCGCCGCCAGTTCGAAGAGTCCTCGGCGCTGATTGCGGGCAAGGCCGACGAGCCGGACTGCATCAGCGACCTTTCGTTGACCACCCGCGATGGCCATACCTTGCCGGTGCGCTTGTACCGCCCGCCGCAGGCCGACCCTGCACTGGCCGGCGCGGCGCTGCTGTACCTGCATGGCGGCGGCTACGTGGTGGGCAGCCTCGATTCGCATGACACGCTGTGCTGGAACCTGGCGCAGGATGCCGGGGTGCCGGTGATTGCCGTGGGCTACCGGCTGGCGCCGCAGTGGCGTTTCCCGACAGCCAGTGACGATGCCCTGGATGCCTGGCGCTGGTTGGTCGAGCAGGCCGAGGCGCTGGGCATCGATGCGCAGCGACTGGCGGTGGTGGGCGACAGTGTCGGTGGTAGCCTGGCTACCATTCTGGCCAACCAGTTGGCTGCGCAGCGCGAGCTGCCGGCACCGCGCCTGCAGGTAATGATCTACCCGGTGACCGATGCCAGTTGCCGGCGGCCTTCGGTGCAGCGCTATGGCAGCGGTTACCTGCTTGAAGCGCAGACCCTGGAGTGGTTCTACCAGCAATACGCCACGGTGCCGGCAGACCGTCACGATCCGCGTTTTTCACCGTTGCTGGGCAGCGTCGCCAGCAACAGTGCACCTGCACTGATGCTGATTGCCGAGTGCGACCCGCTGCATGACCAGGGTGTCGCTTATGCACGGCACTTGGAGCAAGCCGGGGTGGCGGTGCAGCTTGCGGTGATCCCGGGAGTGACCCATGACTTCATGCGTATGGGTTCGATCATCGAGGAGGCCGACGAAGGCCTGGCGATGGTGGTCGAGGCACTGCAGCAGCATCTGTAAGGGAGCCTTTCAGGCATCCATGAAAAAACCGCACCTGGGTGCGGTTTTTTGCGTTCAACGTCAGGCGATCAGAAGCTGTACTTGGCGGTGATGGTGAAGTTGCGTGGGTCACCATACACGTCGTACGGGCTCCAGGAGTTGTTGCTGGCAATGCCCTGGTAGTACTTCTTGTCGAATACGTTGTTGAGGTTCAGGCGAGTGTCGAGGTTCTTGTTGACCTTGTAGCCGACCATCAGGCCCACTACCGCGTATGCACCTTGATCGATGTGGTAGTTGCCGAAGCTGTTGCTGCCTTTGTTGAAGATGCTGCTCTGGCCATACACGTTACCGCCCACGCGCCACTGGTTCAGCTCGCCCGGCAAGGTGTAGGTGGTGCTCAGCTTGAACAGGTGTTCTGGCAGGTCGGTGTCGAACTTGGTGCCTTCCTTGTTCTTGTCGGCATCCTTGCGGTACTTGGTTTGCGAGTAGGTGTAGCCTGCGCCGACTTGCCAGTTGGGGGTCAGTGCGCCCATCAACTCCAGGTCGATACCGTGGGTGCGTACCTTGCCCGAGGCTTCGTAGCAGGTGATGTCGACGCAACCTTCCTGGTTAGAAGCTTCTGCGGCGCGGTTTTCCTGGTCGATCTGGAAGATCGCCGCGCTGGCGTTGAGTGCGCCGTCGAAGTACTCGCCCTTGATGCCGATCTCGTAGTTCTTGCCTTCGATTGGGCGGATGATGGAGCGGTCACGCGCCAGTTCCGATTGCGGCATGAAGATATCGGTGTAGCTGGCGTAGACCGAGTGGTGGTCGTCCAGGTCGTAGATCACTCCGGCGTAGCGGGTGACGTTGCGGGTGACCTTGTAATCGCTGTTGGTGTAGTAGCCGTCGTTGATTTCGCTGTACACCGACTTGTTGTCGTACCAGTCCAGGCGTGCACCCAGGATGACCTTCAGCGGGTCGGCGATGTTCAGGCGGGTGGTGACGTACGCCCCTTCCTGCTCGACGTGCTCGCTCAGGTTGTAGATATCATCGACATTCGGCTTGTCGATGCCACTGGGGTTGACGCTGAAGAGGCTGTCGACCGGGATGAACACGGTGCCGCCGTGGGCGCTGGTCTTGACTTCGCGCTTGCTCGCGCCCACCACCAGTTCATGCTGGCGGTCGAACAGCTGGAACGGGCCATTGGCATAGACGTCGTAGGTCGACTGGTCGTAGTCGCGGCGCTGGTTGAACACGCGCTGGCGGAACCCTTCGTTGGTTGCCGAACCGGTGCGCTCGAACACGGCGCCTTGCATGGCGAAGTCCGACCAGTTCTTGGACGCCGCCAGGTGCAGGCGCCAGTCGTTGTCGAAGCGGTGATCGACCTCGGCGAACACCGTAGTGTTATCGATGTCCTGGTAGCTCCAGTCGTAGCCCATATTGCGCGAACGCGAGTAGCCCACATGGCTGCCATCGCGGTTGACCGGCAGGCCACCCCAGTTGATGTTGTTGTTGTCGTTCTGGTTCGACGCGCCAACGGTCAGTGTGGTGTCGTCGGTCAGGTCGAACTCGGTGATGCCGTAGAACAGGCCGCGTTCGCGACCGGCGTAATCCTGGTAGCTGTCCTTGTCGTTGTAGGCGCCGACGAAGCGGCCACGGACGCTGCCGTTGTCATTCAGTGGGCCGCTGAGATCGAGTTCGCCGCGGTAATTGTCCCAGCTGCCGGCCGAGCCGGTGACGCTGCCCTGGAAATCCTTGGTAGGGCGTTTGCGCACCATGTTGATGGCTGCCGACGGGTTGCCGGCACCTTGCATCATGCCGGTGGCGCCCCGCACGATCTCGACGCGGTCGTAGGGCGCCATGTCGGCCGCGGCGACCCAGTCGGCGTTGTAGGTGGTGGGCAGGCCATCGAACATCAGGTTGTTGATGGGAAAGCCGCGGGAAAAGTACTCGCTGTTGGCCGGGCGCGCGGCCGACATGCGCAGACCAGGAGTGGCCTGGACCACGTCGTCGAGGCTACGCATCGACTGGTCGTCCATGCGCTGGCGGGTGATCACGGTGACGGCCTGCGGGGTTTCGCGCAGGGTCAGTGGCAGTTTGGTCGCGGTCTGCATGCTGCCGGTGGTATAGGAACCGGTGTTCTCGGTGGTTTGCCCCAAACCCTTACCATCGATGTTGGTTGCCCCAAGTTCCACCGCAGCGCCCCCCTCCCGGGTGTGGATGGTGACTTGGTTGCCTTGGATCTGGTAGCTCACACCGGTACCCTGCAGCAGCCGCGACAGGGCCGCGGCGGGCTCCATTGCACCGGTCAGTGCGCTGCTGCGCTTGCCTTCCACGTCCTGTGGGCTATAGAGCACCTGCAGGTTCGATTGCGAGCCGAAGGCCAACAAGGCGCTGGCCAGCGGCTGGGCCGGCACGTTGAACTGGACCTGTTGGGCCTGGGCGATCGCCGGCAGGCCCGCCAGGCCGACGGCCATTGGCGCTGCAAGGCGCAACGAGCGGCGAATGACCAGCGCCAGAGCGTGGGGGCGAAGACGTTGTGTTGGCATTTTTTCAAAGCCCTTGAGTGTCAGATGTTAATAGTATTAATTCTTGTTATTGATTGGGACGCACTCATCGGCCAAAACCGGAAAAATTAAATGCAATCTGCGACGCGGTTCTCCTGTTGGACCTTGCCTGCCGCCATGTGGATGAGCTGGTCGGCGACGTCGAAGTAGCGGTCGTCGTGGCTTATCACGATGATGGTCTTGCCCAGGCGCTTGAGGTCCGGCAGCAGCTCTGTGTAGAAAATTCGCCGGAACGTCGGATCCTGGTCGGCGGCCCATTCGTCGAACACCAGCACCGGGCGCTCCTCCAGCCAGGCGCTCACTAGCGCCAGGCGCTTGCGTTGGCCAGTGGACAGGTCGGTGGTGCTGAACACGCCGTCACGGATGCTGACCTTGTGAGCGATCTCCAGGCGCTCCAGGTAGCGACTGGCGTCGGCAGGTACTGGCCGGTCACCCTGGATGACATCGTCGAACAGGTAGTAGTCGGCGAAGATGGTGGTGAACAGCTGCCGGTAGTCGTCACGGTTTTCGGCCGTCACCGGCTTGCCGTCGAGGCTGATCGTGCCTTGCTGAGGTGCGTATAGGCCGAGCAGCAGCTTGATAAGGGTGGTCTTGCCGCAACCGTTTTCGCCGACGATGAACACGATGTCGCCTTGCTTGATGCTCAGGTTCACCGGACCCAGATGAAACGGCTCACTGCCTTCCACGCGGGGGAAGGTGTAGCTGACGTCCTGCAGCCGCAGGGTGTGCAGGGCCTTGTCGGCGGCGCGGGTGTCATCCAGCAGCAAGTGCGGCTCGGGCGATGAGAACTGGCGTGACAGTTCGGCGATGCGGCGGAAGGCGATCTGGGCCTTGCTGATGATCGGCAGGGTGCTGATCAGGTGTTCCAGCGGGCCTTTCATGTACAGCAGCACCAGCACGAAACCGCTGGTGACGCTCTTGTCGCCTGTGGGCCACAGCGACTGCATGGCCAGGGCCACGGCGATGACCACGAAGAACAGCATCGAGCCCAGGGTCTTGGCGATTACGAAGGTGTTGATCGAGCGTACCTGGGTGGCGCAAATACGGTTGGCGGTGTCCTGGATGCCGTGCTGGAACATGCGTTTGCGGCGTGGGCGGTGAATGCGCAGTTCCTTGGCACCTTCGGCGATCGCGCTGTAATGCTTTTGCAGTTCATCCTCGGCTTCTCGGGCGCTTTCGAAGCCGCGCACACCCCACGAGCGGGCAACGAACTGCATGACCGAGCCGATGCCGATGGCCACCAGGATCACCAGGAACATCGGTATCGACAGGTGCGCCAGATAGCCCAGGCAGCCCACGGTGACGGTGAGCGAAACGGCCAGGGGCGCGAAGACGAAGGCGAAGTCGCTGATGGTGTCGACGTCATGGGTCAGCACGGGGATGAGGCGATGGCTGCGGTAGCGTTCGATCTGGTCGATCGGCGCTGCCAGCACCTTCTCGCCCAGCTCACGGCGCAGGCGCGCGATGATGTGCTGGCCGACCCAGTTGGTGCCCATGTCCGAGCAGATCGAGCTGAACAGCGCCAGCAGGCACAGCCCGGCAAAACCCAGGACCACGCCTTGAGTCAGGCCGGTGTCGCTGTGCAGGGCCGAGTTGATGGTCGCCAGCAGGGCGGTGACACTGAGGCCACCGACCATGCCCAGGATGATCGAAACCGTCACCAGGGGCCAGAAGGGTTTGAGCAGGCCGAACAGTTCGCTGACGGCGCCACGTGGTTTACTGGTCATGGGTGTCTCCCGAATCACGCGTGGTTAGGGGCCATCAGAGTTCGCGAGCGACCCGGAAGCCGAGGAAATCGCCGCGCACATCGGGTGCGCGGTTGTTGCGGTTGCCGGAGCGCGAGAACACCGGGGCTTCGCCCCAGTCGTTGCCACGCATCACTCGCACACTGCAGTCGCCGCCGGACCAGACGCTGCCATCGCTCGGCGCACCGTCGTAGCCGTCGTGCCAGCAGTCGGCCGTCCACTCATACACGTTGCCGTGCATGTCGTAGACACCGAAGGCATTGGCCGGGTAGCTGCCGACCGGGGCGGTGTACGAGTAACCGTCGGTGGGGCCGTAGGTGTTGGCGTGCTGGGCGATGCTGTACCTGGAGGCGTCGCCGTTATCGAAGGGGAAGGGGAACGGGCCGGTTGAACCGGCGCGCGCGGCATATTCGCGCTCGGCTTCGCTGATCATGCGATAGGTGTGGCCGGTTTTTTTCGACAGCCACTTGGCGTATTGCTCGACATCGAACCAGCTCACGCACACGGCAGGCTGGCGCTGGCCCTGTTTGTAGGTCGGCTTGCTGGCGGCGCAGAAGCGCCCTGGGCGGGTGTCGCCGTCGGCGATCTTTACCCCGCTCTCGCGGATATAGGCATCCAGTTCGCCTGCGGTGACATGGTAGCGGCTGATGGCGAATGGTTTGGCAAAGGTCACGGTGTGCTGTGGACCCTCATCGCCCTCGCGCCCGGGCTCATCCTCGGGCGTACCCATCACGAAGCTGCCGGCGGGCAGCACCACCATTTCCGGGCAGGCCGCCTTGCAGTCGCGGAAGACTTCGCCTGGGGTGGGCTGGCTGGCGGCCTGGGCACTGGCGGCGCCCAGACCAAGCACGGCCAGGCAGCACAAGTGGCGCAAGCGAGGCGTGAACCGGGGGGATGAGGTGAGGCGTGCATCATCGGACATGAAGTAGATTCCGTCAGCTGTTGGCTAAGAAAAATCAGGCGCGCAGGCGTTGGCCCAGGACGTCGACCAGGCGGTCGATCTCGGCTTCGGTGTTCAACAGGCCAGGCGCGGTACGCACGACCGGCCCGACATCGCGATCGACCGCATCGACCACGATGCGCTGGCTGTTCAGGTGCGCTGCTATGGACTCGACGTCCTGGCCCTTGACCCGGAAGAAGGTGAAGCCCGCTGAATGGTTAGGGCTGCGCGGCGTCACCAGTTCGATGGCGCGGTGCTGCGCCAGGCGCTCCTTGAGGTAGTCGTTGAGGCCATGGATGCGTGCCTGGATCGCCGCCTTGCCGTGCTGCAGATGCAGCTCGAATGCCTTGCCCAACGCCCAGCGATGCTCGAAGGCGTGGTAGCCACCTGGGGTCATGGTGGTGGCGAAATCCTCATTCTCCGAGAAGGTGGCGAAGGTGGGCGTAAGGTGCTTGAGCTCGGTGGAGGCGGCACAGATGATCCCGGTGCCTCGTGGGCCGAACATCCACTTGTGGGTGCCGGCGATGAAGTAGTCACACTGCAGGTCGGCGAAGCGCATGTCTTCGACGCCGAAGCCGTGCACGCCATCGATCACGTAGAGGATGCGGTCGTTTTCGTCACGGTTGCGGTTGGCCTCGTGGACCAGGGCGCCGATCTGCCCGACGGGCAGTTTCACGCCACTGCCTGAATGCACCCAGGTCATGCCCAGCACACGGGTCTGCGGCTTGATGGCGGCAGCAATGGTGCTTAGTACCTGGTCGTCGGAGACCTTGGCCGGGTCGTCGAACAGGCGCAGCTTACGCACCTGGGTGCCGTCACGCTGGCTGCGATAGGCGAGGATGTTGCGGGTGGAGTAATGCTCGTGTTCGGTGGTCAGGATTTCTTGCTGCGGGTTCAGGCGCAGGCCGCCGTAGATCATCCCGAGGCCTTCGGTGGTGCTGCCGGTGAGGGCGATCTGGCGTGGCTTGACTTCAAGATAGCGGCCTGCCCATTCACGCACCTCGGCTTCGTGCTTCCACTCGCTCTGGGTGTCCCACTCGACACAGCGTGCCGGGTGTTGGTCGAGTTGTGCGCGAAGGCTTGCGATCGCTTCGCGCACGGGGCGCGGGTGCGAGGTGATGAGGAAGTTGGCGAAGTGCGCGTAGTGGGGGTCGAGCTCGAACAGTTGGCGAAAACCGCTCCAGGCATCCGTGGCCGGAGGCGTGCGCGGCGCCGCCTGGGCGCTGCCCAGCAGTTGGCCGGCCAAGGGCAGCCCGGCTGCAAGTAGGCTGGCCTGCTTGAGGAAAGTACGACGGTCGTTCATGGGCGGCTCGCAGCTCAACGGGAAGAGGTGGCGGTCGGGCGTGCAGCGTTTTGCACTTGGCCCCAGACCCGTAGGAAGTTGCCACCCCATAGCTTGGCAATATCGGCTTCGCTGTAGCCGCGGCTGATCAGCTCGGCGGTGACGTTGCGCGCCTGGCTGGCATCGTTCCAGCCGGCGATGCCGCCGCCCTCGTTGAAGTCCGAGGCAATGCCGACGTGGTCGATGCCGACCTTGCGTACTGCGTAGTCGATGATGTCGCCGTAATCCTTCAGTGTTGCCTGGGGTTCTTCCTCAAGGATCGCGTACAGCGCTTCGGCGTACTGGCCGACTTTCTGCTCGGGCCAGCCGGCGATGATCGGGTCGCCGGGCATCAAGGCATTGGCCTGGTTGACCAGGGGCGGCAGACCGTACTCGGCGCGCAGGCTGTTCAGGCGCTCTTGCGACTTCTGGGTCAGCGGCTTGATGTAGGTGCCGAAGGCAACGATCTGGATGACCCCGCCGGTGCCCTTGATCAGTTGCATTTCCTTGTCAGTGAGGTTGCGCGGAATGTCAACGGCGGCCCTGGGGGCCGAATGCGAGGCCACCACTGGCGCACGGCTGAGTTCGACCACCTGGGTCAGGGCCTGGGTCGACATCTGTGAAACGTCGATGATCACGCCCAGGTCATTGAGCCGTTGCACCGCCTGGCGGCCGATGGCAGACAAACCGCCGAGGGCATCTGGGGTATCGTTGAAGAAGGGCAGCGGGCGCGAGGAGTCGGCCCAGTTGTTGTTGCCGATGTAGTTGAAGCCGAACATGCGCACGCCACGGGCGGCCCAGGTGTCCAGCTGGCTGAGGTCGTCGCCCAGGGCATAGGCATTGAGCATGCTGATGAACACCGCGAATTTGCCTTCGCCGTGCAGGCGCCGCATGTCGTCGGGGGTGTAGGCGATACCGACCTGGTTGGGGAAGTCTCGCACCATCGCGCTGATGGCGTTGTAGCGCACTTCCTGGGCATGTCGCCCGGCATCGACGAAACCGTCGGTGGGGTGGTGCGGGCCGTTGTCGCCGGTCCAGGACTCGGGCCAAGCGAAGACGGTCAGGGCAGCGCCGGACAGTCGCCCGCGCGCGGCTTTGGCCAGGTCGAACTGGCCCGGGCCATCCTTGTCAGCTTCGCGGCCTTCGGTGCCGAAGTCCAGCGGCAGGGTGAGATGGCTGTCGAACGAAATGATCCGCTCTTGCAGATCATTGGCCTGGCGCACGACCTCTATGGGGTAGCCGTCCTTGTCGAAGTGGTACCAGGCAGCCGCCCCGGCACCGACGGTCAAGGTGGCGGCCAGGCTGATATACAAGGCTTTTTTCCAGCGTGCTGTCGTCATTTCGGTCTCAGTAGGTTCACCGCAGAGGTTCGGGCCTGGGGCCATTGCTACCTGGAGGGAACGAGTGCACGCGGCAGAAATTTAACCGGCCCTCCAGTCACGGGCGCGCCGTCAGGACGGTTAAATTTTCTTGCCAGCTCAACGTTCTAGCCTTCGATGGGCCGTGTTAAGCGGCCATAACGACTGGCACAGGTAGTTCAATGACGATTTCTCGGAGAGGCTTCATCGCGGGCGTGGCACTGGCGGGCGTTACCGTGCCGGGGGCGCTGTATGTCCAGCGTCAGCTCACCCGAGAGGAATTCCCGGAAACCCCCGGCGAGGCGGTCGTGGAATTGGCTGATACGGCGACCCAGCAACTGGGCGACACCTTGCGCGGCATCTGGCGCTGGTCGTTCAAGGGGGCGCAGGCCGGCTTGCCGGGCTTGCAGGGCGAGACGCTGGAATTGTTCATCGATGTTGCGCAGAAGGGCCGCAGCATTCGCGGTTACCTCGATACCGCCGAGCGCTTGCGCAGCGGTGCCGAGCCACGATATCGGGTGCTCGGCGACTTGCCTGCCGACAAGCCGGGACGGTTACGCTGGCGCTTGTTCGACAGTGCCGATGGCGGCCGCATGCCGCGCTACGAGTGCCATCTCGTGCTGGATGAAGTGTGGGGGGTATTTGGCAATGCGGGGCCGGCCACCCTCAATGGCAGCATCCTCGACCTTGAGCGGCCATTGGCCATGCCCGAGCAGGACAATCGCTTCCTGGCCCACAAGCAGACCTTTCCCGAAGCCCGCGAACGCACCGCCTTGTCGCCGGCGATGATCGATTGGCTGATCGCGCCGGAGCATCGCCTGTTCCACCAGCTGTGGCACGCCTCCCGTGACAAATGGCACAAGCTCGACAAGGACAAGCGCAACGCATTGCGTGGCCTGGGCTGGCAGCCGGGGCCGCGTGACCGTGAGCGCGATGCCCGTGGCCGGCACAAGGACCGCAACGGCTCGGGTGAAGACTTCCTGTTCATGCACCGGCACATGCTCGGCGCTGCACGGGCCATCCAGGACCTGCCGTCATGGCCGCGCTTCCCCTTGCCACAGCCTGAACTTGAGCGCGATCGCCTGGGTTTCGCGCGTTACTTCGATAATCATGACGGCAATGCCTTGCCACCAACCTGGTTGGCTTACGATGATGACGAGTACACCCAGTGGGTGCGCGATATCAAAAGCGCCGAAACCTTTCATGGCAATTTCGAGGTGTGGGAGTCGCGTTACAGCGACCCCCAGTACCTGTCCCGGCTGACGTTGGGACAGTTCGGCTCGGAGCTTGAACTGGGCTTGCACGACTGGCTGCACATGCGCTGGGCCTCAGTCCCACGTGACCCGAGCAACGGCATGCCGGTGCCGATGGCGCGCACGCCGGATGATTTCGCGGCGCGCTGGTATGGCGCGCAGAACGACTTTCTCGGGGACCCGTTCTCTTCCCACGTCAACCCTGTGTTCTGGCGCTTCCATGGCTGGATCGACGACCGTGTCGAGGACTGGTTCCGCGCCCATGAACGATTCCACCCTGGCGCAGTCGTGCGCCAGGAGGTCAATGGCGTGCCATGGTTCGCGCCGGGGCGCTGGGTGGAGGTCGCCGATCCTTGGCTGGGGCCGGACACGCACGGCTGCAGTAACGTGGCGGGGCTGCGCCCAGGGCGTAGCGTGGAGATGGATCCGGAAACCATGAAGCTGGCCTTGCGCCTGATTTACAGCGACGAGGAGCGCTTTGACGGGCTGGTAGGCAAAGTGCCGCGCCGCCCCTGGTATGCTCGCCACCTGAAGGTCAGGCAGCGGTCGTGAACACCAGATAGCCTGACGCCCTAGCGCGTCGGGCTAACCGCTTGCCAGCCACCGCCCAAGGCTTTGTAAAGGGCCACGCTGGCCTGCAGTTGGCTTAGCTGCAGGCGGGCCTGCTGGTCCTGGGCCTGGTACAGGCTGCGCTGGGTGTCGAGCACGGTCAGCAAGGTCTCGGCGCCGGCGCGGTAGCGGCGCTCGGCCAGTTGGAAGGCGATGCGTGATTGTTCCACTTCCTGATCCTGCCACTGGCGTTGACGGTCCACCCCTTGGGTGGCGTTCAGTGCTTTTTCTACATCGGCGAAAGCGGCCAGGATGCTGGTGCGGTAAGCCTCCAGCAATTCTTCCTG
This sequence comes from Pseudomonas sp. yb_2, assembly GCF_043103905.1. Classification (NCBI taxonomy): domain Bacteria; kingdom Pseudomonadati; phylum Pseudomonadota; class Gammaproteobacteria; order Pseudomonadales; family Pseudomonadaceae; genus Pseudomonas; species Pseudomonas sp. yb_2. The sequence goes on from NZ_JBICKH010000001.1 coordinate 50,256, forward strand.
TTCGGCCTCGGCCAGTTGCTGCGCGGCGCGCAGACGGCCTCGGTTGAACACCGGGGCGACCAGGCCACTGGTCAGGGTGTAGTAGGGGCTGTCGAAAATCTGCGCGAAGGTGCTGGCGCCGCTGCCGAATTCCACGCCCAGCGTGAGTTTGGGCAGCAGGGCTGCCCTGGCGACCTGCACATTGGCGCTGGCCGCGGCCAGGCGCGCCTCGGCGGCTGCGATGTCGGGGCGACGCGCCAGCAGCTCACTGGGTACGCCACTGGCGATGCGAGGCCAGCGCAGGTCAGCGAATGCTGCGGTACTGGTCGGCAGTTGTTGCACCGGTAGCCCCAGTAGCGTTGCCAGGGTGACCTGGGTGTCTTGCCACTGCTGCTCAAGTAGCGGCAGTTGGCGTTGCTGAGCGGCCACCAGGCTGCGCTGCTGGGCCAGCTCGAGTTGGGTGCTGGAGCCGGACTGCTGGCGGGCTTCGACCAGGCTCAGCACCGCTTGGGCGTTGCGCAGGTTGAGTTGGGCTATACGCAGCTGTTCTTTGAGAGCCAGGCTTTGCAGGTAAGTGTCGGCGACGCTGCCGAACAGGGTCAGCTTCACGGTCTGGCGGTCCAAGCGGTTGGCGTCGAGGCTGCGCAAGGCGCTGTCGCGGGCACTGCGCAGGCCGCCCCAGAAATCGATTTCGTAGCTGGCGCTGAGGTTGGCATCGAACGAGGTGCTGGTGCGCTCACTGCTGCTGGCATCGAGCTGATCGTTGCCCTCGCCGCGCAGCAGGCGCTGGCGGCTGGCATCCAGGCCGAACTGCACCTCAGGCAGCAGCGGCGCGCCGGCGATTACTGCCCGCGCCTGGGCCTGGCGTACCCGGGCTGCAGCCGCGGCCAGGTCGTGGCTGTTGTTTCGGGCAATCTCGATCAACTGGTCAAGCTCTGGGCTGGCGAAGGCCTGCCACCAGCGTTGATCAGGCAGTGCCTGTGCCTTGCTCGCAGTAGGGCTTTGCCAACCGGCGGGCGGGGCTATGCCCATAGTTGGCGGCGTTGGCGTGGAGCAGGCGAGAAGTGACAAGCTCAGGGGCAGCAGGCAAAGGTGGCGTGGCAATGTCATGGGCTATTCGCTGGTAAGGGCTTTGACCGGGTCAAGGCGTGCAGCCTTGCGTGCTGGCATGAAACCAAACACCACCCCAGTGATGACGGCGCAGGCAAATGCGCCAACAATGGCAGGCAGGGCGAACGCCACGGCAATGTCGGCCAGGGTAAGGCTGGCGCCGACCACCAGGGCCAGGGCGATGCCGGTCAGGCCGCCAACCATCGACAGCATGATCGCCTCGCTCAGGAACTGCCGGAGGATGTCGCGCTGGCGGGCGCCGGTGGCCATGCGGATACCGATTTCACGGGTGCGCTCGCGCACGGTCATGAGCATGATGTTCATCACTCCGATACCGCCGACCAGCAGCGAGATGGCGGCAATGGCCCCGAGCATCAACGACAGGCTGTTCTGCGTGCGCGCCTCGGCCTGGATCAGGGCGGCATCGTTGGTCAGCTCGAAATCGTGTTTGCCCTGGTGGCGCTGGCGCAGCAGGCGGTCGATGGCCGCTTCGGTGTCCTTGACCTGGCCTGAGTCGCGCGCGGCAATGGCGATATAGTCCGGGTCGCGGTGGCCGAACAGGCGGATGGCCGCTGCCGAAAATGGCACCACGATGCGCCCGTCGCTGTCCTGGTCGCCAGAGCTGGCGCCTTTGCCGGCAAGGATGCCGACCACTTGGAACGGTACATTGCCGATCAGCAGGTACTGACCGATAGGGTTGCTGCCAGGGGCAAGCATCTTTTCCCGGACTTTCTGGCCGATCACAGCCACCGCTGCGCTACTGGCCTCGTCGGTCTCGGTGAAAAAGCTGCCTTCAACGGCCGGCCAGTTGAAAATCTCCGGGAAAAAGGTGTTGTTGCCGCCCACGTAGAATTGCTGGCTGTTGTTGCCGTGGCGGACCATCATCTTTTCGCCGAGCACCGGCATGATGTGTTTGACCTGCGGCAGCTCACCGATCGCCGCAACATCGTCCAGGGTGATGCGCCCAGCCGGTTCGCGCAGGGTCGGGGGGCTGCCATTGAGGTATAGGATGTTGGAGCCGAAGGCGGCCATCTGTGCCATTACCTGGCGTTTGCTGCCTTCACCGACAGCCAACATCACCACCACCGACGCGACTCCGATGATGATTCCGAGCAGGGTCAGTGCCGTGCGGAAGCGGTTGATCCACATCACTCGCCATGCCGCCTGCAGCGATTCGAGCAGTTCACCTTTCCAGGCACCGTGCTGGGTTGCACCACGGTCCAGGCGCTGGCGCAGTTCTTCTGCCTGTATGCCTTTGTGGGCATGGGCGGGCGGCTGGTCGGCGGCGGAGTCACTGATCACCAAGCCGTCGCGAATCTCGATAACCCGGTGCGCCCGGGCAGCCACTTCGCGGTCGTGGGTGATGAGGATGATTACATGGCCCTGGCTGGCCAGCTCGTCGAGCAGCGCCATCACCTCGGCGCCGCTATGGCTGTCGAGGGCGCCGGTTGGTTCGTCGGCCAGGATGATGTGGCCACCGTTCATCAAGGCCCGGGCAATCGAGACCCGTTGCTGCTGGCCACCGGATAATTGATGCGGACGGTTGGCGGTGCGGCTGGCCAGGCCCAGGCGGCCGAGCAGGGCGCTGGCGCGGGCCTGGCGTTCGGCGGCTGGGGTACCGGCGTAGATGGCTGGCATCTCGACGTTTTCCTGGGCTGAGCCGGAGGGGATCAGGTGGTAGCCCTGGAACACGAAACCGAAGGCCTCACGGCGCAGCCAGGCCAGTTCGTCGCTGTCCAGCTCGGCAACGTCCTTGCCGGCGAAGCGGTAGCTGCCGGCACTTGGGCGATCGAGGCAGCCGAGGATATTCATCAGGGTCGACTTGCCGGAGCCGGAGGCGCCGACGATGGCGACGAATTCGCCGGCATGCACGCGCAGGCTGATGCCGCGCAGGACTTCTACCCTGGGGGTGTCGACGCCGCCGTACGCTTTACGGATGTCACAGAGCTCGATCAGGGGCGTGGCCATTCAACCTCCGCTGGCGGCAGGGGCGCCGATGACCAGTCGATCACCTTCACTGAGGCCATCTAGGATCTGCACCCGCAAGCGGTCGCTCAGACCGGTGCGCACCTTGCGCTGTTCGACCTTGCCGTCGCGGCCGAAAACCTGGGCCAGGCGTAGGCCTTCGTTGTCGCTATCGTCCAGTGCGGCCAACGGGGCACTAAGCACCTGGCTGGCCTGGCCGACGACGAAAAACACTTGGGTGGTCATCTCTGCCATGAGGGCGCCATCGGGGTTGTCCACGTCCAGCAGCACGGTGTATTGCACGACTTGGCTGCCGGTGGCGCCGGCGGTGGCGCTGGCTGGGCTGCCGCCGCCCTGGCTGGTCTGGTCCAGTGGCTTGGGCGGAATGGGCAGCACCTGGCGCACGGTGCTGGTCCAGCGGCGCTTGCCGCCGGCCAGGGTGGTGAAGTAGGCGGTCATGCCAGGCTGGATCTTGCCGATATCGGCCTCCGAGACCTGGGCCCAGACGGTCATGGGGGACAGCTTGGCGATGCGCAGGATCAGCGGCGTTTGTTGCTGGGCGTTGAGGGTCTGGCCTTCACGGGCATCCACTGCCACTACCGTGCCGTCCATAGGGGCGAAGATGCGTGTGTAGCCCAGTTCGGCTTCGTCGCTGCGCAAGCTGGCGTTGGCCTGGCGGATCTGGGCCTGGTACATGTCGATGCGTGCCTGGGTCACGTTGAGCTGGGCTTCGGCCGTTTGCAGGTCTTCTTCGCGTGTGGCGCCGACCGCTGCCAGGTCGCGCTGGCGCTTGAGCTGCTGTTGGGCGAGTCTGAGCTGGGCGCGCTGCTCTGCCAGCTGCGCCTTGAGATTATCGATCGAGAAGCGCCCGGCATCGAGCTTGGCCTGCTGCGTGGAGGGGTCGATCTCGACCAGCAACTGCCCTTTGTGGACTTGATCACCAACCTCGACGTGCAGGTTGCGGATCTGCCCGGAGGCTTGTGCACCGACGTCTACGTAGCGCCGCGGCTGCAGCGTGCCCAGCGCTGTTACGCTGCTCTCGATGTCGGCGCGGGTAACGGCAACGGTACTGACCGGCTGCGCGCCGAACGGCAGAGATGTCCAGGCCAGCAGGCTGCCAAGGCCAAGCAGGCCCAGGCCGCCGAGGAGGAGGCGACGGCGAGTGTGGGTTGAGCGTCTCATGCGGACTTCCAGCCAGGGATAAAGGCCACGCGCAGCCAATCGCGGTGCGCAGGGAGGTCACAGTTAGACGAACGCTGGCAAGGCAGATTTAGGCAGGATAGTACGCGCCGGTGTGTTGCTGAGAATAATTATAATTTGTAGTATTCCACACTGATATCACTCAGTCCCCAAGCTGCTGATCAAGGGCCGGCAGGACGCCCTCAGGTACCCTCGTGGAACATTACTATCGTGAACTGGTGAGCTTTCTGTCTGCACGCTTGGGTAGCCGTCAGGCGGCGGAGGACGTCGCTCACGATGCTTATCTGCGGGTCCTGGAGCGTACTGGCAGCGAACAGATCGAGCATCCGCGTGCGTTCTTGTATCGAACCGCGCTGAACCTGGTTGTCGACCGGCACCGGCGTCAGTTGGTGCGCCAGGCCGAGCCGCTCGATGCCCTGGATGCCGATAGTCGGCTGCATAGCTCTGAGTTGCAGCATGACCTGCAGTTGGACCAGCGCCTGGCACTGATGCAAAAGGCCCTTGATGAGTTGAGCAGGCCCTGCCGTGACAGTTTTCTGTTGCGCAAAATCGAGGGGCTGTCCCATCAGCAGATCGCCGAGCGGCTGGGCATCTCGCGCAGCCTGGTGGAAAAGCACATCGTCAATGCCATGAAGCACTGCCGGGTGCGCATGCGGCAATGGGAATCCTGATTGCCAGGTTAAAGGCAAATGCAAATTCCGTCAGTCAATCACTTGATTTATGCGGCTTTCCCGACTTCTATCAAAGAAGACCGCTGCCAGGCATGGCCCTGGCAATAGCCGTTACCGGCGCAGTATGGTCATGGAGCGCACCCATTACCCAACTGCCCAGGTCCCACCATGGCAAACAAGACCCTGCGCATCCTCATCGCCGACGCACACCCGTGCCAGCGCCTGCAGCTGGAGCGGTTGCTCAATGGTTTGGGCTATTACCGGATAGCCCCCGTGGCTAGCTTCGAGGAACTGCAGCGCCTGGTGCAGTGCGCCTTGCAGCCCTTTCACCTGTTGCTGGGCAATATCGAGTTGGCCAGCCATTGTGGCGTCGATCTGGAGCGTTTCTGCCGCGTCAGCACACAAATCCAGCATGCCCTGCTTTACCATTCCAGCCAGTTGAAAGTGCCAGCAGTGCCGCAGACCGAGCGCCAGGCGGTCAGCCTGAGCCTGCCTCAGGCGCCCGATAACGAGGCGTTGGAGACGTTCATGGCAATCATCGACGCCCCGATGGTGGTCGGCAGGCTACCGCTGCCGGGCACGCTGCCGGCCAGTACAGCGCGGCCACGGCCGCGAGCCAACTTCGCGCATACGGTATTCAACCGCTAGCGGTGCCGCCGGCGGGGCAATCGGGCAGCTATTTGTTATGCTCTTGCCCTTTGCCGATCTGCGGACCCTGCCATGACTGCCATCGATACCGCTCGCCCGCCCCGGTTCAGCCGCGGCGACCATCGGACCCTGGGCCTGGCGGCGCTGGGCGGCGCGCTGGAAATCTACGACTTCATCATTTTCGTGTTCTTCGCGCTGACCCTCAGCCAGCTGTTCTTCCCGCCCGAGATGCCCGAATGGCTGCGCCTGCTGCAAAGCTTCGGCATTTTCGTCACCGGCTACCTGGCGCGGCCGCTGGGCGGCATCCTGATGGCGCACTTCGCCGACCATCTGGGGCGCAAGCGGGTATTCAGCCTGAGCATCCTGATGATGGCCCTGCCGTGTCTGCTGATCGGTGTGATGCCGACCTATGCCGACATCGGCTATGCCGCCCCGCTGATCCTGTTGGCCTTGCGCATCCTCCAGGGGGCTGCCGTAGGCGGTGAGGTGCCAAGCGCCTGGACGTTCGTTGCCGAGCACGCGCCCAACGGGCGGCGCGGCTATGCCCTGGGCTTTCTGCAGGCCGGGCTGACCTTCGGCTACCTGCTGGGGGCGCTGACCGCAACTTTGCTGGCGCAACTGTTCACCCCGCAGGAAATCCTCGATTACGCCTGGCGCTACCCGTTCCTGTTGGGTGGGGTGTTTGGTGTGATTGGTGTGTGGCTGCGCCGCTGGCTCAGTGAAACACCGGTGTTCCTCGCCCTGCGCGCGCGCCAGGAGCAACCTGTGACGTTTCCGCTGCGGCAAGTGCTGGGCGAGCACCGCCGGGCGTTGATCCCTGCTGCGTTGCTGACCTGTGTGCTGACCTCGGCGGTGGTGGTGCTGGTGGTGATCACGCCGACGGTGATGCAGCAGCGTTTCGGCATGAGTGCCGGGCACACCTTCGCCCTGAGCAGCGTGGGCATCGTCTTCCTCAACATTGGCTGCGTGCTGGCCGGGCTGCTGGTCGACCGTGTGGGTGCCTGGCGCGCGCTGATGCTGTATAGCCTGTTGCTGCCGCTGGGTATCGGCGCGTTGTACGCCAGCCTGGTGGGGCAGTGGGGCATGACCTGGCTGGCCTATGCGCTGGCGGGGTTGAGCTGCGGCGTGGTGGGGGTGGTGCCCTCGGTGATGGTGGGGCTGTTCCCGGCGCAGATCCGCGTATCGGGCATTTCCTTCACCTACAACGTGGCCTACGCACTGTGGGCCAGTACCACGCCGTTGGCACTGATTGCGCTGATGCCGTGGAGCCCATGGGTGTGTGTCGGGTTTTGTCTGATCATGGGCGCGGTGGGGCTGCTGACGGCCCTGTATTTCGGGCGTCGTGAGCCATTGGTGTTTGCGGCGGAGCCGATACCGGTCATGTGCGGCGACAAATGAGCAGGTGCATGTCTTGGGTTGTGTAGCAAGGCTTGCACCGAGCGCCGCCCGCGCGGCGCATCGCGAGCAAGCTCGCTCCTACATTTGTTCCGGGCCAAGTATGCCTGTGGGATTTGCGCGCGAACGCCCTGGCGCATGGCTCGATATCGCGTCGTACAAACAAGGCGGTCGCGCGCGCCTGGCACAGGATGGACTGGCTCGAAACAGATGTAGGAGCGAGCTTGCTCGCGATGCGCCGCGCGGGCGGCGCTCGATCTGATAGGCGCTGAACCTCTCACGGCGAACACCTCGTAGGTCCAGACGCATACTCACAACAAAAAGCCCCCGGCCCATAAGGACCGGGGGCTTTTTGTTGCCGCAAGGGCAGGGGCCTTACATGTTCGGGTAGTTCGGCCCGCCAGCGCCTTCAGGGGTGACCCAGGTGATGTTCTGGGCCGGGTCCTTGATGTCGCAGGTCTTGCAGTGCACGCAGTTCTGCGCGTTGATCTGGAAACGCTTGTTGCCGTCTTCCTGGGTGACCACTTCGTACACGCCCGCCGGGCAGTAGCGCTGGGCAGGCTCGTCGTACAGCGGCAGGTTGCTGGCGATCGGTACGCTCGGATCGGTCAGCTTCAGGTGGCAGGGTTGTTCCTCTTCGTGGTTGGTGCTGGAGAGGAATACCGAGCTGAGCTTGTCGAAGCTGAGCTTGCCGTCCGGTTTCGGGTAGTCGATCTTTTTCGAATCGGCGGCCAGCTTGAGGCAGGCATAGTCCGGCTTGGTGTCATGCAGGGTGAACGGCAGCTTGCCACCGAACCAGTTCTGGTCGACATAGTTGAACGCCGCGCCCAGCAGCGGGCCGAACTTGTGCATGGCCGGGCCGAAGTTGCGGCTGGCGAACAGTTCTTCGTACAGCCAGCTGGCCTTGAAGGCGCTGACATAGCTGTTCAATTGATCGCCGCCTTCGCTACCGGCGATCAAAGCGTCGGCCACTGCTTCGGCGGCGAGCATGCCGGACTTCATCGCGGTATGGCTGCCCTTGATCTTGGCCACGTTCATGGTGCCCAGGTCGCAACCGATCAGCGCGCCACCATTGAAGACCATTTTCGGCAGCGAGTTGATGCCGCCCTTGGCCAAGGCGCGGGCGCCGTAGCTGATGCGCTTGCCGCCTTCGAGGTACTGGCTGATCACCGGGTGGTGCTTGAGGCGCTGGAATTCGTCGAACGGCGACAGGTAGGGGTTGGCGTAGGACAGGTCGACGATCAGGCCGACCACCACCTGGTTGTTTTCCAGGTGATAAAGGAACGAGCCACCGGTGTTTTCCTTGGCCACCACGTCCAGCGGCCAGCCGGCGGTGTGCACCACCAGGCCTTGCTCGTGCTTGGCCGGGTCGATTTCCCAGATTTCCTTCAAGCCGATGCCGTAGTGCTGGACGTCGGACTCGCTGTCGAGGTTGAAGCGCTTGATCAGCTGCTTGCCGATATGCCCACGGCAGCCTTCGGCGAACAGGGTGTACTTGGCACGCAGTTCCATGCCCGGGGTATACAGGCCGTCTTTCGGGTTGCCTTCGCGGTCGACACCGAGGTCGCCGGTGACGATGCCGCGAACCACGCCGTTGTCGTCGAACAGCGCTTCCTGGGCGGCGAAGCCCGGGTAGATTTCCACGCCGAGGTTTTCGGCCTGCTGGGCCAGCCAGCGGCACAGGTTGCCCAGCGAGATGATGTAGTTGCCATGGTTGTGCATGGTCTTGGGCACGAACAGGTCAGGCACCTTGGTCGCGCTGCCGGCATCCTTGAGTACGTAGATGTCGTCGCGCTTCACTTCGGTGTTCAGCGGTGCACCGAGCTCTTTCCAGTCGGGGAACAGCTCGTTCAGGGCGCGGGGCTCGAACACTGCGCCAGAGAGGATGTGGGCGCCGACTTCAGAGCCTTTCTCCACCACGCAGACGCTGATTTCGCTACCGGCTTCGGCGGCCTTCTGCTTCAGGCGGCAGGCGGCGGACAGGCCCGCCGGGCCGGCGCCGACGATGACCACGTCGAATTCCATGTATTCGCGTTCCACTGGTTCTCTCCTACTCATCAAGGCTCGTGCTGTTGCTTTGTCTTATGGGTGCGGGGCATTTGCAGCGGTTCTACGCAACGGCGGAACTGTAGCTGGGCAAATGACGGACTACACCGTTTTGTCTTGGCCGCGCATTATATCTACACCACTTGGCGGGTCCAATACAAACGTTTGTTTGAATTTGCCGCAGGCCAGTAAAATCACAGGAACGCGGCTGGAGGGTGACCGATTTGCCGTATTGACCGGAATGGGTGTTACGGTCAAGATACGAGCGGTTTTACGTTCGCCGTAGGCTTGCAGCCGGGCGCAGGTACACCTCTAAAGACCAGGTGTGGAGCAGGGTTTTGCGGGCTTAGGTCGGTTTGTAGTGGAGTTTACACGCCACGACAGGAAATGACCCGTGAGGATTTGTCGCAAGAGTCCGAACAAGACTGTTTGGTCACTGTGAAGTTGCTGCCTCCCGATACGTTTTTAGAGGTGCCCTTGTACCCACGCGCATCGCTGGGCTCTGCCCCAGGCGACTATCTATTCACCGGAGAGTAACGAGGAATCCATGAAGGTTCTTGTAGCTGTCAAACGAGTGGTCGACTACAACGTCAAGGTTCGCGTCAAAGCGGACAACTCCGGCGTCGACCTTGCTAACGTCAAGATGTCCATGAACCCCTTCTGCGAAATCGCCGTGGAAGAAGCCGTACGCCTGAAGGAAAAAGGCGTTGCGACCGAGATCGTCGTGGTTTCCGTCGGCCCGACCACTGCCCAGGAGCAACTGCGTACTGCCCTGGCCCTGGGTGCCGACCGTGCCATCCTGGTAGAAGCCGCTGACGAACTGAACTCCCTGGCCGTGGCCAAGGCGCTGAAGGCCGTTGTCGACAAGGAGCAGCCGCAGCTGGTCATTCTCGGCAAGCAGGCCATCGACAGTGACAACAACCAGACCGGCCAGATGCTGGCCGCCCTGACTGGCTTCGCCCAGGGTACCTTTGCGTCCAAGGTCGAAGTCGCTGGCGACAAGCTGAATGTCACCCGTGAAATCGATGGCGGCCTGCAGACCGTTGCACTGAACCTGCCTGCGATCGTCACCACCGACCTGCGCCTGAACGAGCCACGCTACGCGTCGCTGCCGAACATCATGAAGGCCAAGAAGAAGCCGCTGGAGACTGTTACTCCAGACGCACTGGGCGTTTCCCTCGCCTCCACCAACAAGACCGTGAAGGTTGAAGCCCCGGCTGCCCGCAGCGCGGGCATCAAGGTCAAATCGGTGGCCGAACTGGTCGAGAAGCTGAAGAACGAAGCGAAGGTAATCTAAATGACTATCCTGGTTGTCGCTGAATACGAGGCCGGCGCCGTAGCCCCGGCCACCCTGAACACTGTCGCTGCAGCCGCCAAGATCGGTGGTGATGTGCACGTCCTGGTCGCTGGCCAGAACGTCGGTGGCGTTGCCGAATCCGCTGCCAAGATCGCCGGCGTTGCCAAGGTGCTGGTGGCTGATAACGCCGCCTACGCCCACGTCCTGCCGGAAAACGTCGCGCCGCTGATCGTCGAGCTGGCCAAGGGTTACAGCCATGTGCTGGCCCCGGCTACCACCAACGGCAAGAACATCCTGCCACGGGTTGCCGCGCTGCTGGACGTGGACCAGATCTCCGAGATCATCTCGGTCGAGTCCGCCGACACCTTCAAGCGCCCGATCTACGCGGGTAATGCTATTGCCACCGTGCAATCGAGTGCGGCCATCAAGGTGATCACCGTGCGTACCACCGGCTTCGACGCCGTGGCCGCCGAAGGTGGTTCGGCTGCCGTCGAGGCTGTTGGCGCTGCCCACAACGCCGGTATTTCGGCTTTCGTTGGCGAAGAGCTGGCCAAGTCCGACCGCCCAGAGCTGACCGCTGCCAAAATCGTCGTTTCCGGCGGCCGTGGCATGGGTAACGGTGACAACTTCAAGCACCTGTACAGCCTGGCCGACAAGCTCGGCGCTGCGGTTGGTGCTTCGCGCGCCGCAGTCGACGCAGGCTTCGTGCCGAACGACATGCAGGTCGGCCAGACCGGCAAGATCGTTGCGCCACAGCTGTACATCGCCGTCGGTATCTCCGGCGCGATCCAGCACCTGGCCGGCATGAAAGACTCCAAAGTGATCGTGGCGATCAACAAGGACGAAGAAGCGCCGATCTTCCAGGTGGCCGACTACGGCCTGGTCGCTGACCTGTTCGAAGCGGTTCCGGAGCTGGAAAAGCTGGTCTGATCCGCCTGCTTCACTTATAAAGAACCCGGCCCTCGTTTTGAGGGTCGGGTTTTTTTATGGCTTGAGGGGTGAGGGATGACGTTGCGCGGAACGGGCAGGGTGCTGGCATGTGTGGCGCTGTTGGTGTCACCACTGGCCATGGCCGCAGGCAAGTGCGAGCGCCTGGTGGCGACCGGCAGCCCTGATGCGCCGCCCTATTCGTGGCAAGACCCGAAAGACCCCGGGCACCTGATTGGCGCCAACGTCGACCTGTTGCGCCAGGTGGCTGGCGAACTGGGTGTGAAGGTCGAGGTGCTGAGTGCCGGTCGCCGTGATCAGGCGCTGGAAGAGGTGCGCAGTGGGCGCATGGACCTGCTGCTCGACACCCCCTTGCAGGTGGAGCAACTGACCGCGCTGGACTACATCCATCCGCCGTTGCAGCTCAATGAGTACCTGGTGTGGACCCGCCATGATGCAGCGGTGACCTTTGATGGCCCGGCCGATCTGGCCAGATACCAGGGCAGTTTGTCCGAGCGTGCACGCCTGACCCCGGCCTTTACTGCGTTCGCCAAGGCACAGCTCAAGCTGGTGCCGGCGCAAAACCTGACCCAGGCCTTTCAGAAACTGGTACTCGGCCAGGTGGACTATGTGCTGGCTGGCCGTTACTCCGGTATGGCCATGGCCCAGAGCCTCGGCATGAGCAATGACCTCATAGCCCGCGGCTTGCCGGTGGACAGGCCGGGCCTGTACCTGGCGCTGTCGCACAACTCGGCGTGTAATGACAGCTGGTTGCGTGGGCAATTGGCAAAAAAACTGACAGAATTGCCGATCTCTGGTGCATCCGAAGCTGTGCTGCAACGAAATGTCGAGCGCTGGAAAGCGCAGATGCAGGTACCGGCGGACGCCCCCAAACACTAGGAAGATTGCGTGAGAACCCAACCACTAATCCTTGCCCTGGCCGTGCTCGGCCTGGCTGGCTGCGCCAATGATCCGGCCCCTGAAGAGCAGATGCGCATTTCCGAACAGGCACTGGACCAGGCCAAGGCCGTCGGCGCCACTGAGCAGGTCGAAACGCTGAAACTGGCTGAAGACAAGTTGGCCCGCGCCAAGTCCAACATGCTTACCCAGGACTACCGCGATGCGCGCATGCGCGCTGAGCAAGCCGAGCTGGATGCGCGCCTGGCCGAGGCCCAGGTGCTGAACCAGAAGAGCGAAGAGCAGCTGCAGGTGCTGCAGTCGCGGGTCAAGCGCTTGCGCAAGCAACTGGAGGTGCAGCCATGATCCGTCGTACGCCTTTGGCTGCACTGGCATTGTTGGCGCTGACGGCAGGTTTGCAAGGTTGCGCCAGCCAGCGCAGCAGTGCCGCGCTGGATGAGGCCACCGTCGCCTTCCAGGGGGTCAAAGATGATTCCGATGTGCTGCGCAGCGCACCGCGTGACGTGATTCGGGCGGGTGAGTCGCTGGCTCGCGCCGAGCGCCTGTCCAGTTACATCGGCACCGGTTCCGATGTGCGGCATTATGCTTACCTCAGCCAGCGCTACAGCGAGATTGCCCGCGAGCATGCCAAGCTGGCGCTGAACCAGGAGCGCCAGGCCAAGCTCGACCTGGAGCGCCAGCGCCTGCAGCTGGCCTTGCGTGAGGCCAAACTGGCCAGCGTGCAGCAGCAGGGCAAGTGGGTCGAGTCGCAGATTGCCGCGTTGGCTTCGGAGCAGGCCGACCGTGGCTTGGTGATGACCTTGGGCGATGTGCTGTTCGATACCGGCAGTGCCGACCTGAAGAACTCGGCCAGCCGGACTGTGCTCAAGCTGGTGCAGTTCCTGCAGCTCAACCCGCGCCGGGTAGTGCGTATCGAGGGCTATACCGACAGTACTGGCGCGGGCGAGGAGAATCTCAAGCTGTCGCGCGACCGGGCGCAGTCCGTGGCTGACATGCTTGTGGACCTGGGCATCGACGAAAAGCGCCTGCAGGTTGAAGGCTATGGCGACCAGTACCCGATCGAGGCCAATGCTTCGGAGCGGGGCAGGGCGCAGAACCGTCGGGTGGAGATCGTATTCTCCGATGACAAGGGGCGGCTCGCACCGGCGCGCTGAGTCTTGTAGAAATGGGCCGCTTTGCGGCCTGTTTTATGTCGGTTTAATCGTTTCGATAGCTGTCACGCTGTTGTATTGTCGACTACGTTGCAATCTGTCCCAGTACACTTTGCAACTGTTACGGTATCCTCTACCGTCAGTGACCCGTACAAGAACAACGAGCATGTCGACATGACCAACCTGCTGCTGTACCAGCGTATCGCCCAGCAACTGGCCGATGATATCCGTCGCGGTGTCTACCAGCCAGGCGAGCGGGTACCCTCCGTGCGCAAGATGAGCGCCCAGCTCAATGTCAGCCATGCCACGGTGTTGCAGGCCTATGCCAATCTCGAGGACCAAGGGCTTATCCGGGCGCGGCCGCAGTCTGGCTATTACGTGCACCAGACCCCTGCCTTGACCGCGCAAACCCCCGACATCGCTCGGGTGGAGCGCCCGGGCCTGGTCACGCGCGCCAGCATCATCCAGCAGGTGCTGACTGAGGCGCGCCGCGATGGTGTGTTCCCGTTTGGCGCTGCTGTGCCGCATGTCGACTACCTGCCAGTGCGCGCCCTGCATCAGCAAATCGCCAAGGTGACGCGCTTCCATAGCCCGCGCGCCTTCAGTTACATGTTCAGCCCCGGTTTCGAGCCGCTGCGCCGACAGATCGCCATACGCATGCGCGATGCCGGCGTGCTGGTCGACCCGCGCGAAGTGATCGTGACCCATGGGTGTGTCGATGCCCTGCAGATGTCGCTGCGGGTGCTGACCCGCCCAGGTGACCTGATCGCCGCCGAGTCACCGACCTATTACGGCTTGCTGCAGCTGGCTGACCTGCTGGGTTTGAAAGTGATCGAAATCCCCAGTGACCCGTCCACCGGTATCAGCCTCGAAGCCTTGCAACTGGCGGCTAACCAATGGTCGATCAAGGCGCTGGTGCTCACTGCCCGCTTGAGCAATCCGCTGGGCGGCACCGTTCCCGAAGAGCGGCAAAAGCAATTGCTGCGCCTGGCCTCGGACTTCGATATCCAGATCATCGAGGATGACATCTACGGTGAGCTGATGTTCGAGCAAGGCAAGACCAAGGCGCTGAAGGCGTTCGACCGGCTGGACCGGGTGATCTACTGTTCGAGCTTCTCCAAGACCCTGTCCCCTGGCGTGCGGGTGGGCTGGATGATCGCAGGGCGTTACCAGGACGAGATTCAGCGCCTGCAGACTTTTACCACCCACTCGGCCTGTAGCGTGACGCAGATGGGCGTGGCAGCCTACCTGGAAAATGGCGGCTACGACCGGCATCTGCGCTACATACGCCAGGAATATCGCAAGAACCTCAGTGCCTACCAGCTGGCAGTGCAGCAGCACTTCCCCGAGGGTACCCAGATGACCCGGCCGACAGGCGGCTTCATCCTCTGGGTGAGCCTGCCCGGTCGGGTCAATACCCAGGAGCTGCATGTGCGCGCGCTGGAGCAGGGCATCAGCATTGCACCAGGACTGATATTCAGTAACACAGAGCAGTTCAACCACTGTGTCCGACTCAATTGCGGCATACCTTGGAATAAAGAGGCCGAGCGGGCTGTGATTACGCTCGGTTTGCTGGCGCAGCAGTTGTGCAGGGAGACTGCGGTCACGCTGTTGTAAGGCTTGCAAGCCGCCTGTGGAACAGGGAGCATAGGCATTTTTCCTGCCAGTCTGTCCATTTGCCATGAACGCTTCGCGCTGCTTTGTCCTGATCGTGTGCCTTCTGACGTTCTGCTGCCCGGTCGTCCCTGCCTTGGCTGCGCAACCGGCAAACCAGGCTCAAACAGCTCAGGGTAAGCACGTGCCAAAAAAGGCGACTGCCAAGCCTGCACACAAGCCGGTCAGCAAAGCGGTTGCCAAGCCCTTGCCCAAGACAAATCTGGACCTCAGCCTGCCAGTCGAGATGGTCGACAACCTTGAGCCGAATGTGGGCACGCCTTCGCCAATCCAGCGGCGCAAACCTTTGTTGCCGCCCATGTTCACAGAAAAGCCAGAGACCAATGACAGTCCGTATCAGCTCAATGGCCGGCTTATCAACAACGAAATGCAGCTGCAACTGCGCAATGACAGCCGTCATGACGTGGAAGGAGCCGCCATCGATTTCGAGTATCGCCAATAGGCGGGAGCTGACTGCCAGGTCACAGCAGATTTCATCGTGCCAGCAATTTCAAACGACTGTTTGAGCGGTTACTATCCAGGGACGTTCGTCCCGTTTTGTTCCAGGGAGTCCTGATTTTGGTGAATAGCCATGCAATGCCGTGAGGGTTGTGGTGCCTGCTGCATCGCCCCGTCCATCACTTCTGCGATGCCGCGAATGCCCAATGGCAAGCCGGCGGGTGAGCGCTGCCTGCACCTGACTGCGGCCAACCTTTGCGACCTGTTCGGCAAGCCTGAGCGGCCGGCGGTGTGCGGTGGTTTCAAGGCAGATGCCGAGGTGTGCGGCAGTGATCGTGACGAGGCAATCAGGATTCTTGGCTGGTGGGAGCAGATGACGGCGGCGTGACAGGCTGGATCTTCGACAACAAGGATAAACATGATGAGATCGTTCAAGCGTATTGCACTGCTGTGTGGTGTGGGTGTTCTGCTGTCGCCTGTGGCCTGGGCTGAAAACTGGCAAGTGGCCAAGGACGAGGACGGGATCAAGGTGTCCCTCAGTGAGGTGGCCGGGTCCAAGTACAAGGCCTATCGCGGTGTGACCGTGATCAAGGCGCCGCTGGCCAAGGTCGAGGCGCTGCAGGAGGACGTGTCCGGGGCCTGTGCCTGGATTCACGAATGCAAGTCGCAGAAGCTGCTCAAGCACGAAGGTGACCAGAGCTGGACCTATACCCAGTTCAATACGCCATGGCCGGTGACGCCGCGTGATTCCGTGCTGCACATTACGACCATCAAGGAGGCGGATGGCAGCCTGACCCGTAACCTGAAAGAAGAGCCGACTTACCTGCCGGAAGAGAAGGGTTTTGTTCGGGTGGCAAAAGTCGACGGCTTCTGGAAGCTGGTGCCCAAGGGTGACAGCACTGAAGTGACCTACCAGGTGCACACCGAGCCAGGTGGTAGCGTGCCGGCGATGGTGGCCAACAAGTTCGTGGTGGATGCGCCGTTCAATACCCTGAAAGGGCTGCGTGAGCGGGCGGAGAAAAACTGAGGTTTTGTGGTGTCTGTGCCGGCCTCTTCGCGGGCTTGCCCGCTCCCACAGGTACAGCGCAGCCCTCGAGATCTGTGCAGTACCTGTGGGAGCGGGCAAGCCCGCGAAGAGGCCGGTACAGGACAAATAAAAAAGGCTGCCCGAGGGCAGCCTTCTTGCGTTCGGCTACTGCAGCTTACTTGCGGTCTTTCAGGGCAACGATGTCGCGCTTCTGCTCGCCGGTGTACAGCTGGCGCGGACGGCCGATCTTGTACGGGCTGGAGAGCATTTCTTTCCAGTGCGAGATCCAGCCCACGGTACGTGCCAGGGCGAAGATCACGGTGAACATGCTGGTCGGAATGCCGATCGCCTTGAGGATGATCCCCGAGTAGAAGTCGACGTTCGGGTACAGCGAGCGCTCGATGAAGTAAGGATCGGTCAGGGCGATCTCTTCCAGGCGCATGGCCAGTTCCAGCTGCGGGTCGTTCTTGATGCCCAGCTCGCGCAGGACTTCGTCGCAGGTCTGCTTCATCACGGTGGCGCGCGGGTCGCGGTTCTTGTACACGCGGTGACCGAAGCCCATCAGCTTGAACGGGTCGTTCTTGTCCTTGGCCTTGGCGATGAATTTGTCGATGTTCGAGACATCGCCGATTTCATCCAGCATGGTCAGTACGGCTTCGTTCGCACCGCCGTGGGCCGGGCCCCACAGTGCGGCGATACCGGCGGCGATACAGGCGAACGGGTTGGCACCCGACGAGCCTGCCAGACGAACGGTGGAGGTAGAGGCGTTCTGCTCGTGGTCGGCGTGGAGGATGAAGATCCGGTCCATTGCCTTGGCCAGCACCGGGCTGATCGGTTTGATCTCGCACGGGGTGTTGAACATCATGTGCAGGAAGTTTTCCGCGTACGACAGGTCGTTGCGCGGGTACATCATCGGCTGGCCCATGGAGTACTTGTAAACCATCGCAGCCAGGGTCGGCATCTTGGCGACCAGGCGCACCGCGGAGATTTCGCGGTGTTGCGGGTTATTGATATCCAGGGAGTCGTGATAGAACGCCGACAGGGCGCCGACTACACCGCACATCACCGCCATCGGGTGAGCGTCGCGACGGAAGCCGTTGAAGAAGGACTTCAGCTGCTCGTGAACCATGGTGTGGTTCTTGACGGTGCTGACGAACTGGGCCTTCTGCTCGGCATTCGGCAGTTCGCCATTGAGCAGCAGGTAGCAGGTTTCGAGGTAGTCGGACTGTTCGGCGAGTTGCTCGATCGGGTAGCCGCGGTGCAGCAGGATACCTTTGTCGCCGTCAATATAGGTGATCTTCGACTCGCACGAGGCAGTCGCCATGAAACCTGGGTCGAAGGTGAAGTGACCAGTGGCCCCTAACCCGCGGACGTCGATTACATCAGGACCAACGGTGCCGGTTAAAATGGGCAGCTCGACGGGGGCAGCGCCCTCGATGACCAACTGCGCTTTTTTGTCAGCCATGTGGCCTCCTATTAATGCTTGAAATCATCAGACAGACCCCCCACGCAGGGCCCGCACCACTATAGAGGGATAAATTCAGATGTCAATTTGCCTAAAGGCTTGTTGAATCAGGCATTCAAGCCTGATTTTTCCCGAAATTCTCGCCCATTTACGCCTTTTGTTCATTAAAGGCAATGCGCTATTTGGGCTACCCCGTCACGTTGTCATAAGCAGCCTAACTGTCTATACTCGGCACCCGACCGCCAGGGGCTTGCAAGCCCGAACTGCTGGGGGTCGCCGTTCCCTGGGTGGTGGGTACCTGACCAGTACACTTACCAACAACTTTGCCCTGATTCGCTAGGGGCTCTTCAGTGTGAAAAAAGCCGTGAAAAGCCAACGACCTGTAAACCTAGACCTAAGGACCATCAAGCTCCCCGTCACTGCGTACACGTCCATCCTGCACCGTATCTCCGGCGTCATCCTGTTCATCGGCCTTGCCATCATGCTTTATGCACTGGGCAAGTCGCTGGGTTCCGAGGAAGGCTTCGGTGAGGTGAAGGCGTGTCTGACCAGCCCGCTGGCCAAGTTCGTGACCTGGGGCCTGCTGTCCGCCCTGCTTTATCACCTCGTGGCAGGTGTTCGTCACCTGATCATGGACATGGGTATCGGTGAGACGCTGGAAGGCGGCAAGCTGGGCTCGAAAATCGTGATCGTCATCTCCGTGGTGCTGATCGTTCTGGTGGGAGTTTGGGTATGGTAACCAATGTCACGAACCTGTCGCGTTCGGGCCTCTATGACTGGATGGCGCAGCGCGTTTCTGCGGTCGTTCTCGCGGCTTACTTCCTCTTCCTGATCGGCTACGTGGTCGCCCACCCAGGCATCGACTACACCCAGTGGCATGGTCTGTTCTCCAACAACGCGATGCGGATCTTCAGTCTGCTGGCCCTCGTTGCCCTGGGCGCTCACGCCTGGGTCGGCATGTGGACCATTGCAACCGACTACCTGACGCCTATGTCGTTCGGCAAGTCGGCAACTGCGATTCGTTTCCTGTTCCAGGCGGTATGCGGCGTTGCGATGTTCGCTTACTTCGTCTGGGGTGTGCAGATTCTCTGGGGTATCTGATCCATGGCTAGCATTCCAACCATTTCCTTCGACGCCATCATCATCGGTGGCGGCGGCGCCGGCATGCGCGCAGCGCTGCAACTGGCTCAAGGCGGCCACAAGACTGCCGTAGTCACCAAGGTCTTCCCGACCCGTTCGCACACCGTATCCGCCCAGGGCGGCATCACCTGCGCCATCGCTTCGGCCGACCCGAACGACGACTGGCGCTGGCACATGTACGATACCGTCAAGGGTTCCGACTATATCGGTGACCAGGACGCTATCGAATACATGTGTCAGGAAGGCCCGGCTGCGGTCTTCGAACTGGACCACATGGGTCTGCCGTTCTCGCGCACCGAAACCGGCCGCATCTATCAGCGCCCGTTCGGTGGTCAGTCCAAGGACTTCGGTAAAGGTGGCCAGGCCGCCCGTACCTGTGCCGCTTCCGACCGTACCGGTCACGCGCTGCTGCACACCCTGTACCAGGGCAACCTGAAGGCGGGCACCACGTTCCTCAACGAGTACTACGCAGTTGACCTGGTGAAAAACCAGGACGGCGCATTCGTGGGTGTGATCGCCATCTGCATCGAAACCGGCGAAACCCTGTACATCAAGTCCAAGGCCACCGTGCTGGCCACTGGCGGTGCGGGCCGTATCTACGCGTCCACCACCAACGCCCTGATCAACACCGGTGACGGTATCGGCATGGCCCTGCGTGCAGGCGTGCCGGTGCAGGACATCGAAATGTGGCAGTTCCACCCGACCGGTATCGCCGGCGCCGGTGTACTGGTCACCGAGGGTTGCCGCGGTGAAGGTGGCTACCTGATCAACGCCCACGGCGAGCGCTTCATGGAGCGTTACGCGCCGAACGCCAAAGACCTGGCCGGCCGCGACGTGGTTGCCCGTTCCATGGTCAAGGAAATCATCGCCGGCAACGGCGTGGGCCCGAACAAGGACCACGTACTGCTGAAGCTGGACCACCTGGGCGAGGAAGTGCTGCACAGCCGCCTGCCAGGTATCTGCGAACTGTCCAAGACCTTCGCCCACGTCGACCCTGTGGTCGCGCCGGTGCCGGTCGTGCCGACCTGCCACTACATGATGGGCGGCGTTGCCACCAACATTCATGGCCAGGCCATCACCATGGACGCCGACGGCCAGGATCACATCATCCCGGGCCTGTTCGCCGTAGGTGAAGTGGCGTGCGTATCGGTTCACGGTGCCAACCGCCTGGGCGGCAACTCGCTGCTCGACCTGGTGGTGTTCGGCCGTGCTGCCGGCCTGCACCTGGAGAAGGCGCTGAGCGAAGGCGTGGAATACCGCGACGCCAGCGACACCGACGTCGATGTTGCCCTGAACCGCCTGAACAAGCTCAACGAGCGTACCAGCGGTGAAGACGTTGCCAGCCTGAAGCGCGAGCTGCAGAGCTGCATGCAGAACTACTTCGGTGTATTCCGTACTGGCGAATACATGCAGAAGGGTATCGAGCAGCTGGCCGGTCTGCGTGACCGTATCGCCAACGTCAAGATCAACGACAAGTCCCAGGCCTTCAACACCGCGCGTATCGAAGCGCTGGAGCTGCAGAACCTGCTGGAAGTCGCCGAAGCTACCGCCATCGCGGCCGAAGCCCGTAAAGAGTCCCGCGGCGCTCACGCCCGTGAAGACTTCGAAGACCGTGACGACGAAAACTGGCTGTGCCACACCCTGTACTACCCGGGTGAGAAGCGCGTTGCCAAGCGCGGCGTCAACTTTGCGCCGAAGACTGTTCCAGCCTTCGAACCAAAAGTCCGGACTTACTAAGGGTGGCTGCTATGTTGAAAGTCGAAGTTTATCGTTACAACCCGGACACCGACTCGGCGCCAAAAATGGAGTCGTTCGACGTCGATACCGGCGGCAAGGACCTGATGGTGCTGGATGTATTGGCACTGATCAAGGAAAAGGACGAGGGTTTCTCGTACCGTCGCTCCTGCCGTGAAGGCGTTTGCGGTTCCGATGGCATGAACATGAACGGCAAGAACGGCCTGGCCTGCATCACCCCGCTGTCGGCGGTGGTGAAGGGCGGCAAGCTGGTTCTGCGTCCTCTGCCAGGCCTGCCGGTCATTCGTGACCTGGTGGTCGATATGAGCATCTTCTACAAGCAGTACGAGAAGGTGAAGCCGTTCCTGCAGAACGACACCCCGGCCCCGGCCATCGAGCGCCTGCAGTCGCCGGAAGACCGTGACAAGCTGGACGGCCTGTACGAGTGCATCCTGTGCGCTTGCTGCTCGACTTCCTGCCCGTCGTTCTGGTGGAACCCGGACAAGTTCCTGGGCCCGGCAGCATTGCTGCAAGCCTACCGCTTCCTTGCCGACAGCCGCGATACCAAGACTCAGGAGCGCCTGGCGTCCCTGGATGACCCGTTCAGCGTATTCCGCTGCCGCGGGATCATGAACTGCGTAAACGTTTGCCCGAAAGGTCTGAACCCGACCAAGGCAATCGGTCACGTACGTAACATGCTGCTGCAAAGCGGCACCTGATACAAAGCGTTGTACCTGCAGTAAGCCGAGGTGCGGGTGGTGAGCCTGCACTGAGGTAAAACCCGAACAAGGGCCCACAAAGCCCGCGTTCATTACCTATGAAGATATGAGACCAGCAGGGGCTTTCCGGGCTGGTACCCGGAAAATCAGCAGGATCCAAGTGGCGTGGTTCAGTCGCTGTTTTCGGACTTTTCCAGGTTTGCTGTGGCTCTCGCCGATCAGTCCCCTAATCGAGGGTGACCAAGCATGCAAGAAAGCGTGATGCAGCGCATGTGGGATAGCGCCCACCTTTCAGGTGGTAACGCTGCATATGTGGAAGAGCTCTACGAGCTCTACCTGCACGACCCTAACGCTGTGCCAGAAGAGTGGCGCACTTACTTCCAGAAGTTGCCAGCCGACGGCAGCACCGCTACTGATGTATCGCACTCGACAATCCGCGACCATTTCGTACTGCTGGCAAAGAACCAGCGCCGCGCCCAACCGGTTTCCGCCGGGAGCGTGAGCAGTGAACACGAGAAGAAGCAGGTTGAAGTTCTGCGACTGATCCAGGCCTATCGTATGCGCGGCCATCAGGCTGCCAAGCTCGACCCGTTGGGGTTGTGGCAGCGTCCTGCGCCCGTAGACCTGTCGATCAATCACTACGGCTTGACCAATGCCGATCTTGATACGACCTTCCGTGCCGGCGACCTGTTCATCGGCAAAGAGGAGGCGAGCCTACGCGACATCTTCGATGCACTCCAGAAGACATATTGTCGCACCATTGGCGCCGAATTCACCCACATCGTCGATTCCGAGCAGCGCAGCTGGTTCCAGCAGCGGCTGGAAAGCGTGCGCGGCCGTCCGGAGTATTCCGCTGACGTGCAGGCCCACCTGCTCGAGCGCGTAACCGCCGGTGAGGGCCTGGAAAAGTACCTGGGCACCAAGTACCCGGGCACCAAGCGATTCGGCCTTGAAGGCGGCGAGAGCCTGATTCCGATGCTGGATGAAATGATCCAGCGTTCCGGCTCTTACGGCGCCAAGGAGGTCGTGATCGGCATGGCCCACCGTGGCCGCCTGAACGTGCTGGTGAACACCTTCGGCAAGAACCCGCGCGAGCTGTTCGACGAGTTCGAAGGCAAGAAGATGAACGAGCTGGGCTCCGGTGACGTGAAGTATCACCAGGGCTTCTCCTCGAACGTGATGACCCCGGGTGGCGAAGTGCACCTGGCCATGGCGTTCAACCCGTCCCACCTGGAAATCGTTTCGCCGGTGGTCGAGGGTTCGGTGCGCGCCCGTCAGGACCGCCGCAACGACACCGTTGGCGACAAGGTGGTGCCGATCTCGATCCACGGCGACGCTGCGTTCGCTGGCCAGGGCGTGGTCATGGAAACCTTCCAGATGTCGCAGACCCGCGGTTTCAAGACCGGCGGTACCGTGCACATCGTGATCAACAACCAGGTTGGTTTCACCATCAGCAACCCGCTGGATGCGCGCTCCACCGAGTACGCGACCGACGTTGCCAAGATGATCCAGGCACCGATCCTGCACGTGAACGGCGATGACCCGGAAGCCGTGCTGTTCGTTACCCAGCTGGCCATCGACTACCGCATGCAGTTCAAGCGTGACGTGGTCATCGACCTGGTCTGCTACCGTCGCCGTGGCCACAACGAGGCTGACGAGCCTAACGGCACCCAGCCGCTGATGTACCAGCAAATCAGCAAGCAGCGCACTACCCGTGAGCTGTATGCCGAGCAGCTGATCCAGGCCGGTCGCATCGACGCCGAGCGCGCTCAGGCCAAGATCGACGAGTACCGCAACGCGCTGGACAATGGCCTGCACGTGGTGAAAAGCCTGGTCAAGGAGCCGAACCGCGAGCTGTTCGTCGACTGGCGTCCGTACCTGGGCCATGCCTGGACCGCGCGTCACGACACCCGTTTCGACCTCAAGACCCTGCAGGATCTGTCGGCCAAGCTGCTCGAGCTGCCGGAAGGTTTCGTGGTCCAGCGTCAGGTGTCGAAGATCTACGAAGACCGTCAGAAGATGCAGGCCGGTGGCTTGCCGATCAACTGGGGTTATGCAGAGACCATGGCTTACGCCACCCTGCAGTTCGAAGGTCACCCGATCCGCATGACCGGCCAGGACATCGGCCGTGGCACCTTCTCGCACCGTCACGCGGTGCTGCACAACCAGAAGGACGCCAGCACCTACATTCCGTTGCAGAACCTGTTCCCAGGCCAGCCACGTTTCGATCTGTACGATTCGTTCCTGTCCGAGGAGGCGGTACTGGCCTTCGAATACGGCTACTCCACCACCATGCCGAACGCGCTGGTGATCTGGGAAGCCCAGTTCGGCGACTTCGCCAACGGTGCGCAAGTGGTGATCGACCAGTTCATCACCAGTGGTGAGCACAAGTGGGGCCGCCTGTGCGGTCTGACCATGCTGCTGCCACACGGCTATGAAGGGCAGGGGCCGGAGCACTCCTCCGCGCGTCTGGAGCGTTACCTGCAGCTGTGCGCCGAGCACAACATCCAGGTCTGCGTACCGACGACGCCGGCACAGATTTACCACCTGCTGCGTCGCCAGGTCATTCGCCCGCTGCGCAAGCCGCTGGTAGTCCTGACGCCGAAGTCGCTGCTGCGCCACAAGCTGGCCATCTCGACCCTGGAAGACCTGGCAGAAGGCTCGTTCCAGACCGTGATCCCGGAAATCGACGCAATCGATCCGGCCAAGGTCGAGCGTCTGGTGCTGTGCAGCGGCAAGGTCTACTACGACCTGCTGGAAAAACGCCGTGCCGAAGGCCGCGAAGACATCGCCATCCTGCGTATCGAGCAGCTGTATCCGTTCCCTGAGGACGATCTGGTCGAAATCCTCGCCCCTTACACCAACCTCAAGCATGCGGTCTGGTGTCAGGAAGAGCCGATGAACCAGGGCGCCTGGTACAGCAGCCAGCACCACATGCGCCGTATCCTGGGCCGCCACAACAAGGCACTGGTCCTGGAATACGCCGGTCGCGACGCTTCTGCCGCGCCAGCCTGTGGTTACGCTTCGAAGCACGCCGAACAGCAGGAAAAACTGCTGCAAGACGCCTTCACTGTCTAACGCCTTCGCGCACCTGAAACCGAATTTAAGGAAACACAGATAATGGCTATCGAGATCAAAGCCCCAACCTTCCCGGAATCGGTTGCCGATGGCACCGTTGCCACCTGGCACAAGAAGCCGGGCGAAGCCGTCAAGCGTGACGAGCTGATCGTCGACATCGAGACTGACAAGGTTGTCCTGGAAGTACTGGCTACTGCCGATGGCGTGCTGGGCGACATCGTCAAGGGCGAGGGCGACACTGTCCTGTCCGACGAATTGCTGGGTTCGATCGTTGAGGGCGGTGCTGCCGCTGCGCCTGCCGCGGCAGCCGCCCCTGCTGCTGCTCCGGCCGCTGCTGCCGCTGACGCCGGCGAAGATGACCCGATCGCAGCCCCGGCCGCGCGCAAGCTGGCTGAAGAAAACGGCATCGACCTGGCTACCGTTGCAGGTACCGGTAAAGGCGGTCGCGTCACCAAGGAAGACGTGGTTGCTGCTGTTGCCAAGAAGAAGTCGGCTCCTGCCGCTGCACCGGCTGCCAAGCCTGCCGCTGCTGCCGCTGCCCCGGTTGTCGTCGCCGCTGGCGACCGTACCGAGAAGCGTGTGCCGATGACCCGCCTGCGTGCCAAGATCGCCGAGCGCCTGGTCGAAGCCCAGTCGAACATGGCGATGCTGACCACCTTCAACGAAGTGGACATGACCGAAGTCATGGCCCTGCGTTCGAAGTACAAGGACCTGTTCGAGAAGACCCACAATGGCGTGCGCCTGGGCTTCATGTCGTTCTTCGTCAAAGCCGCTACCGAAGCGCTGAAGCGCTTCCCGGCCGTCAACGCCTCGATCGACGGCAACGACATCGTCTACCACGGCTTCGCCGACGTCGGTGTTGCCGTGTCCAGCGACCGTGGCCTGGTGGTGCCGGTGCTGCGTAACGCCGAGTCGATGAGCCTGGCTGAAATCGAGAACGGCATCGCTACCTTCGGCAAGAAGGCCCGTGACGGCAAACTGTCCATCGAAGAGATGACCGGTGGCACCTTCACCATCACCAACGGTGGCACCTTCGGTTCGATGATGTCGACCCCGATCGTCAACCCGCCGCAGGCCGCCATTCTCGGCATGCACAACATCATCCAGCGCCCGATGGCCATCAATGGCCAGGTCGTGATTCGCCCGATGATGTACCTGGCGCTGTCGTACGATCACCGCCTGATCGACGGCAAGGAAGCGGTAACCTTCCTGGTCACTATCAAGAACCTGCTGGAAGATCCGTCCCGCCTGCTGCTGGACATCTAACCCTCTGGCTGCGTACCGTGCCGGGCCTGGCTTCGCAAGAAGCCAGGCCGCGCGGTTCGCGGCTTGTAGCTTGTAGCTGATAAGGAATCTTTTATGACCCAGAAATTCGACGTAGTGGTAATCGGTGCAGGCCCAGGCGGCTATGTGGCTGCCATCAAGGCTGCCCAACTTGGTCTGAAGACTGCCTGTATCGAGAAGTACACCGACGCCGAGGGCAAACTGGCCCTGGGCGGCACCTGCCTGAACGTAGGTTGCATTCCTTCCAAGGCGCTGCTGGACAGCTCCTGGAAGTACAAGGAAGCCAAAGAGAGCTTCAACGTCCACGGTATCTCCACGGGCGAAGTGAAGATGGACGTCGCCGCGATGGTTGGCCGCAAGGCCGGCATCGTCAAGAACCTGACCGGTGGCGTTGCCACCCTGTTCAAGGCCAACGGCGTCACTTCGATCCAGGGCCACGGCAAGCTGCTGGCCGGCAAGAAAGTCGAAGTCACCAAGGCTGACGGCACCACCGAAGTCATCGAAGCCGAGAACGTGATCCTGGCTTCCGGCTCGCGCCCGATCGACATTCCGCCGGCCCCGGTCGACCAGAACGTCATCGTCGACTCCACCGGCGCCCTGGAATTCCAGGCCGTACCGAAGCGCCTGGGCGTTATCGGTGCAGGCGTGATCGGCCTGGAGCTGGGTTCGGTTTGGGCTCGCCTGGGTGCTGAAGTGACCGTCCTGGAAGCCCTGGACACCTTCCTGATGGCTGCCGACACCGCCGTGTCGAAAGAAGCCCAGAAGACCCTGACCAAGCAAGGCCTGGACATCAAGCTGGGCGCTCGCGTCACCGGCTCGAAAGTCAACGGCAACGAAGTCGAAGTGACCTACACCAACGCCGAAGGCGAGCAGAAGATCACCTTCGACAAGCTGATTGTTGCCGTCGGCCGTCGCCCGGTGACTACCGATCTGCTGGCTGCCGACAGCGGCGTGACCATCGACGAGCGTGGCTACATCTTCGTCGACGATTACTGCGCCACCAGCGTTCCGGGCGTGTACGCCATCGGTGACGTGGTACGCGGCATGATGCTGGCCCACAAGGCTTCGGAAGAGGGCATCATGGTCGTCGAGCGCATCAAGGGCCACAAGGCCCAGATGAACTACGACCTGATCCCGTCGGTCATCTACACCCACCCGGAAATCGCGTGGGTCGGCAAGACCGAACAGGCCTTGAAGGCCGAGGGCGTTGAGGTTAACGTGGGCACCTTCCCGTTCGCGGCCAGCGGCCGTGCGATGGCTGCCAACGACACCGGTGGTTTCGTCAAGGTCATCGCCGATGCCAAGACCGACCGCGTTCTGGGTGTTCACGTGATTGGCCCATCGGCTGCCGAACTGGTGCAGCAGGGCGCAATCGCAATGGAATTCGGCACCAGTGCCGAGGATCTGGGCATGATGGTCTTCAGCCATCCAACCCTGTCCGAAGCGTTGCATGAAGCAGCGCTGGCGGTGAATGGCGGCGCCATTCACGTGGCCAACCGTAAGAAGCGTTAATTATAAGAAACCACGGCGGGCTGCCCGTCGTGAGTCTTGCGTGCATGACTCACCGCGGAAAGTCCGCCGGACCGGATCACACGGGAAACCCGGGGTCAACGGTCACAGGTGGTGCGGCGCCACTGATGGCGCAGCGCCGAAGCGCAGTACCTAACGAAGACGGTAAAAAGCATGAATCTTCACGAGTATCAGGGTAAGCAGCTGTTCGCTGAGTACGGCCTGCCAGTTTCCAAGGGTTTCGCAGTCGACACCCCTGAGCAAGCTGCAGAAGCCTGCGACAAGATCGGCGGGAACGAGTGGGTTGTAAAAGCCCAGGTTCACGCGGGTGGTCGCGGTAAAGCGGGCGGCGTAAAGCTGGTTCGCAGCAAGGAAGACGCCAAGGCGTTCGCTGCACAGTGGTTGGGCAAGAATCTGGTTACCTACCAGACCGATGCCAACGGTCAACCCGTCTCCAAGATTCTGGTCGAATCCTGCACTGACATCGCCAAAGAGCTGTACCTGGGCGCTGTAGTCGATCGTTCGAGCCGCCGTATCGTGTTCATGGCTTCCACCGAAGGTGGCGTGGACATCGAGAAAGTCGCTCACGAAACGCCTGAGAAAATCCTCAAGGCCACCATCGACCCACTGGTCGGCGCTCAGCCGTTCCAGGGTCGCGAGCTGGCTTTCCAGCTGGGCCTGGAAGGCAAGCAAGTTCAACAGTTCGCCAAGATCTTCGTTGGCCTGGCCAAGCTGTTCAAGGATCATGACCTGGCGCTGCTGGAAGTGAACCCGCTGGTGATCAAGGCCGATGGCGACCTGCACTGCCTCGATGCCAAGATCAACATCGACGCCAACGCCATGTACCGTCAGCCGAAGCTGAAAACCTTCCACGACCCGTCGCAGGACGACGCCCGTGAAGCCCACGCTGCCAAGTTCGAACTGAACTACGTTGCCCTTGAAGGCAACATCGGCTGCATGGTCAACGGTGCCGGCCTGGCCATGGGTACCATGGACATCGTCAACCTGCACGGCGGCAAGCCGGCCAACTTCCTCGACGTTGGCGGTGGTGCTACCAAAGAGCGCGTTACCGAAGCGTTCAAGATCATTCTGTCCGACAGCAATGTCGCGGCCGTTCTGGTCAACATCTTCGGCGGCATCGTTCGCTGCGACATGATTGCCGAAGGCATCATCGGTGCAGTGAAAGAAGTCGGCGTTAAAGTTCCGGTCGTCGTTCGCCTCGAAGGCAACAACGCCGAACTGGGCGCTAAAGTACTGGCAGAAAGCGGTTTGAACATCATTGCGGCAACCAGCCTGACCGACGCTGCTCAACAAGTTGTCAAAGCTGCGGAGGGCAAGTAATGAGCGTCCTGATCAATAAAGATACCAAAGTCATCTGCCAGGGCTTCACCGGCTCGCAGGGTACTTTCCACTCCGAACAGGCCATTGCCTACGGCACCAAGATGGTCGGCGGCGTAACCCCAGGCAAGGGTGGCACCACCCACCTGGGCCTGCCGGTGTTCAACACCGTCAAGGAAGCCGTGGAAGCGACCGGCGCTGACGCTTCGGTCATCTACGTACCGGCTCCGTTCTGCAAAGACTCGATCCTGGAAGCTGCCTTTGGCGGCATCAAGCTGATCGTCTGCATCACCGAAGGCATTCCTACCCTGGACATGCTGGATGCCAAGGTCAAGTGCGACGAGCTGGGCGTGACCCTGATCGGCCCTAACTGCCCAGGTGTCATCACCCCGGGCGAGTGCAAGATCGGCATCATGCCAGGCCACATCCACTTGCCAGGCAAGGTCGGTATCGTTTCGCGTTCCGGCACTCTGACCTACGAAGCTGTGAAGCAGACCACCGACGCCGGCTTCGGCCAGTCGACCTGCGTCGGCATCGGCGGTGACCCAATCCCGGGCTCCAACTTCATCGACATCCTGAAGCTGTTCCAGGAAGACCCGAAGACCGAAGCGATCGTCATGATCGGTGAGATCGGCGGTTCGGCTGAAGAAGAAGCTGCGGCCTACATCAAGGCCCACGTCACCAAGCCTGTCGTTTCCTACATCGCCGGTGTTACTGCACCTGCAGGCAAGCGCATGGGCCACGCTGGCGCCATCATCTCCGGCGGCAAGGGCACTGCGGATGAGAAGTTCGCCGCCCTGCAGGACGCGGGTGTGAAAACCGTGCGTTCCCTGGCTGACATCGGCAAGGCCCTGGCCGAGCTGACTGGCTGGGAAGCCAAGAAGTAATACTGCTACACCCCCCACGCGCACAGAGGCCACCTTCGGGTGGCCTTTGTCGTATGTGGGGTTTGTAGGAGCGGTTTTACCCGCGAAGAGGCCGGTGCTGGCAATAGAGATTCTTCGATAGGTTTGATAGGAATTTTCACGCAGACGAATGTTTCAATCCGAGGATAATACCTGCCGTCCTCGGTCACACAGACGACAAACATGTACGCACATCGGACAAGCAGCACTGTGCCAGTGCGTTTGACTGACAAACCAGTTACATTACGCGTTCACTCTGTGCCCGTACCCCAAAAGGGAACGACACGCTAAACGGGTCTGGCCTATCAAGCCGGGCAGCATTTCCCCTTACCCAAAGGGAAATCCCCTCTCGAATCCCGATTTCAGCAGTGTGGTACTACCTTAAATGAAAGTTCTCAAAGGCCAGGATATCCTGGCGCTTGGCTTTATGACGTTTGCGCTTTTCGTGGGTGCAGGCAATATCATCTTCCCGCCTATCGTCGGCCTGCAGTCTGGCCCGCACGTATGGATGGCGGCCCTGGGCTTCCTGGTCACTGCCGTGGGCCTGCCGGTCATCACGGTGGTCGCCCTGGCCAAGGTCGGTGGCGGCATGGATGCACTGAGCAGCCCGATCGGCAAGTTCTTCGGCGGCCTGCTGGCAGCCGTGTGCTACCTGTCGGTCGGCCCATTGTTCGCCACCCCGCGTACCGCGACCGTGTCGTTCGAAGTGGGCGTTGCACCGCTGACCGGTGAAAGCCCGCTGGCGCTGTTCATCTACAGCCTGGTGTACTTCATCGTCGTGCTGGCCGTGTCCATGTACCCTGGCAAGTTGCTCGACACCGTGGGCCGCTTCCTGGCACCGTTGAAGATCATTGCC
Organism: Pseudomonas sp. yb_2; assembly: GCF_043103905.1. NCBI lineage: Bacteria > Pseudomonadati > Pseudomonadota > Gammaproteobacteria > Pseudomonadales > Pseudomonadaceae > Pseudomonas > Pseudomonas sp. yb_2. The sequence continues at coordinate 80,730 of NZ_JBICKH010000001.1, forward strand.
CTGGCCGTACTGGGCATCGCTGCCTTCGCGCTGCCCGCCGGTAGCATTGGTGACGCACAGCCTGCCTATGCTGCCGCTGCGTTCTCCAAGGGCTTCTCTGATGGCTACCTGACCATGGATACCCTGGGTGCCCTTGTGTTCGGTATCGTCATTGTCAATGCCATTCGCTCGCGCGGTGTCGAGTCGCCGAGGCTGATTACCCGCTACGCCATCATCGCCGGCCTGATCGCCGGTGTCGGGCTGGCCCTGGTCTACATCAGCCTGTTCCGCCTGGGTGCCACCAGCCACGACATCGCGGCTGACGCCACCAACGGTGCGGCGGTGCTGCATGCCTACGTACAGCATACCTTCGGCTCCCTGGGCAGCGGCTTCCTGGCCGTGCTGATCGCGCTGGCCTGCCTGGTGACCGCGGTTGGCCTGACCTGTGCCTGCGCCGAGTACTTCAGCCAGATCCTGCCGCTGTCGTACCGCGCGCTGGTGGTGATCCTCGCCGGCTTCTCGCTGCTGATTTCCAACCTTGGCCTGACCAAGCTGATCATGTTCTCGATCCCGGTGCTCACCGCCATTTATCCGCCGTGCATCGTGGTGGTTGGCCTGAGCTTCGTGAAAGACCTGTGGAACTCGCCAACGCGCATCCTGGCACCCGTGATGCTGGTATCGCTGTTGTTCGGCATGGTCGATGCGATCAAGGGCAGCAGCCTTGCCCACGTGTTGCCAGACTTCATGGCGCACCTGCCATTGAGTGATGCCGGCATGGCCTGGCTGGTACCTTCGGTGGTGACCCTGGTGGGTGCCGTGGCCTGCGACCGCATGCTCGGCAAGCCGCGCGAGGCGCTGGCCTGACCGGACAAGTGGAAGCCTGAGGGCGGCACCGGCCACAAGCCGAAGGGTGCCCGCCAAGGGTGAAAACAAGAGAGCCCCGTCTCCGAAAGGATGCGGGGCTTTTTGCTGTTTGCCGGTTTCGGCCGCTTCGCAGCAGGTAATGCATTTTTCAGTGTGCAGGTGTGCCTTTTGCCGCTTGCCAGCGTCGAAATCCGGTCCCTATCCTTTAGGCACATGGCCCTTTCGGTAACCCTGCATGAACTTCATCCAAAGCAACCTCAACAACCTGCTGGCCATCGCCTGGTTCGCCCTGTGCTGGGGTGGCTATACCCGCTATGCGATCTGGAAGGGGCGCGACACCGCGTGCCTGGCCAGCGTGCTGCACTTGTACCGCGAAGACTGGATGCGCCGCATGCTGCTGCGCGACAACCGCATCGCCGATGCCAGCGTGATCGGTAACCTGGAGCGCAACGCTTCGTTCTTCGCCTCCAGCACCCTGATCATTCTGGCTGGCATCCTCACCGTGCTCGGTGCCTCCGACCGGGCACTGTCATTGCTGGCCGACCTGCCGCTGGTTCAGCAAACATCCCAGGGCATGTCGGAGATCAAGCTGCTGTGCCTGGCCATGGTATTTGTCTATGCCTTCTTCACGTTCAGCTGGTGCATGCGCCAATACAACTTTGCCGCTGTGCTGGTGGGCTCGGCGCCGATGATCGGCGAACGGCTGGTCAATGAGCTGGAGCGCAAGGCGTTCGCTTCCCGCGCGGCACGGGTATTGTCGTTGGCGGCTAACCAGTTCAACCTGGGGCTGCGTTCGTATTACTTCGGCATGGCCATGTTGAGCTGGTTTATCAGCCCATGGTTGTTCATGGCGATGAGTGTGGGAGTAGTGCTGATTCTGTACCGTCGAGAGTTCCATTCGGATGTACTCGATGTGATGGTGTTCACACCGACCGAAAGTGTACTGTCGGAGCCGGCCAAGGAAAGCTCGGTTGTTTCCAACTGAAACGATTAATCGAAAGTTCGCAGGCACAAAAAAACCCGACATCGTCGGGTTTTTTTGTTTTAGCCAATTACTGCTTGGCAGGTTCTGCCGGTGTAGTAGGAGCCGGAGTAGCCGGAGCGGCTTCTTCGGCAGCCTTCTGCTCGGCTTCGGCCTGATCTTTGGCAGCTTCGGCGTTTTCCTCGGCGGCTTCGTTCATCTTATCCTGAGCTTCACCCATTTTTTCCTGGGCTTGCTCGGCGTGTTGCTGTGCGTCCTGGGCTTTGTCTTCGCTCGCTTTATCGCAAGCAGCCAGGCCCATGGCAGCGGCCAGCATCAGAGCAAAAGCAAAAGGTTTACGCATGGGGGTGTTTCTCCTTGGTGGAATAAGTGACTTGTTCCTTCGAGTACAACTACGCGGAATAAGTTCAACGAAGATTACAGATATATAACGTCCCGTTCTACATGGACTTTTTAACGAATTTATGCCGCTGCCCTGCGGCCGATGGGAACAGCCGATGAGCGATTCAACCTTGATGGCAATGGCCGAGCGCTTTCTCTCGGCGTTAAAACATTGTCAGCTGTTGCAGATGCGCGTGGCGCAGGCTGATGGCGATGGCATGACCCTGGTCCTGCCGTGGTCGCCGGCGATTGTCGGCAACCCGCAAACCGGTGCCGTGCACGGCGGTGCGCTGACCACGCTGATGGACACCACCTGTGGCATGGCCACATTGTGTGTGCTGCCGCGCTTCGAAGTGTGCCCGACGTTGGACCTGCGTATCGACTACATGCACCCGGCTGAGGCCGGCAAGGACATCTATGGCCACGCCCAGTGCTACCGTGTTACCCGCGACGTGATCTTCACCCGTGGCACCGCCTACCAGGACGACCCCGACCAGCCCATCTGCCAGGTGGTGGGCACGTTCATGCGCCTGGGCCAGGACATCAAGGGCGGCATCCGTTTCGGCGACAGTCTGAAGGAGGGCAAGGCATGATTCCGCACGCGGTACGCCAGCAGCTCAACGCCGCCCATGCGGTGGGCGACTATCGACCGTTGCTGGCACTGATTCCCTATGCCGGGCTGATCGGCATCGAATGCGAGCGTCAGGGCGATGACGTGTTGTTCCGCCTGCCGGCCAGCCCGGACAATATCGGCAACCCACTGCTACCGGCCATCCATGGCGGCGTGATCGCCGGCTTCATGGAGCTGTCGGCAGCGCTGTACCTGCTGATCTACAGCGAGAGCGCAAGCATTCCGAAGATCATCGACTTTTCCATCGACTACCTGCGCGCCGGGCATTTTCGCGATACCTACGCCCAGTGCCAGCTGTGGCGCCAGGGCCGGCGGGTGACCAATGTGGCCATCACCGCCTGGCAGGGCGACAGGCAGTCGCCGATTGCCACGGCCCGTGCGCATTTCAAGATCGAACCGGAAAAGCCCTTGAAATCATCCGGGCAGCCCCCATCTGCATGACATCCGCCGTTAACGCTGGCCGAACCGGCCGCCAGGCGCCAACGCCATCAGATCGGAGTTTCGAAGACCATGACTGTGGAAACACAAAAGGAAACGCTGGGCTTCCAGACCGAGGTGAAGCAACTGCTGCACCTCATGATTCACTCGCTGTACTCGAACAAGGAAATCTTCCTGCGGGAGCTGATTTCCAACGCTTCCGACGCCGCCGACAAGCTGCGTTTCGAAGCCCTGGCCAAGCCAGAGCTGTTCGAGGGCGATGCTGACCTGAAGATTCGCCTGAGCTTCGACAAGGACGCCGGTACCGTGACCCTCGAGGACAACGGCATCGGCATGAGCCGCGAAGACGTCATTGCCCACCTGGGCACCATCGCCAAGTCCGGTACTGCCGACTTCATGAAGAACCTCACCGGTGACCAGAAGAAGGACTCGCACCTGATCGGTCAGTTCGGCGTGGGCTTCTACTCCGCGTTCATCGTTGCCGACAAGGTCGACGTGTACAGCCGCCGTGCCGGCCAGCCAGCGGCCGAAGGTGTGCACTGGTCGTCGAAAGGCGAGGGCGAATTCGAAGTCGCCACCATCGACAAACCACAGCGCGGTACCCGTATCGTCCTGCACCTGAAGAAGGACGAGCAGGAGTTCGCCGATGGCTGGCGCCTGCGCAACGTGGTCAAGAAATACTCCGACCACATCGCCCTGCCGATTCAACTGCCGAAAGAGCAGGCCGCCACCGAAGGTGAAGAGCAGCCGGCCGAAGAGTGGGAAACCGTCAACCGCGCCAGCGCCCTGTGGACCCGTTCGCGCACCGAAGTGAAGGACGAGGAGTACCAGGAGTTCTACAAGCACATCGGCCATGACTTCGAAAACCCGCTGGCCTGGAGCCACAACAAGGTCGAAGGCAAGCTCGAATACAACTCGCTGCTGTACGTGCCGGCCCGTGCGCCGTTCGACCTGTACCAGCGCGAAGCGCCGCGCGGCCTGAAGCTGTACGTGCAGCGTGTGTTCATCATGGACCAGGCCGAGTCGTTCCTGCCGCTGTACCTGCGCTTCATCAAGGGTGTGGTTGATTCCAATGACCTGTCGCTGAACGTGTCGCGTGAAATCCTGCAGAAAGACCCGATCATCGATTCGATGAAGACCGCGCTGACCAAGCGTGTGCTGGACATGCTGGAGAAGCTGGCGAAGAACGAACCCGAGAAATACAAGGGCTTCTGGAAAAACTTCGGTCAGGTGCTGAAAGAGGGCCCGGCCGAAGACTTCGCCAACAAGGAGAAAATCGCCGGTCTGCTGCGCTTTGCGTCCACCCAGGACGACAGCGGCGAGCAGAGCGTCGCCCTGGCCGACTACCTGGCCCGCGCCAAGGAAGGTCAGGACAAGATCTACTATCTCACCGGCGAGTCGTACGCGCAGGTCAAGAACAGCCCGCACCTGGAAGTCTTCCGCAAGAAAGGCATCGAAGTGCTGCTGCTCACTGATCGCATCGACGAGTGGCTGATGAGCTACCTCAACGAATTCGACGGCAAGGCCTTTGTCGATATTGCCCGTGGCGACCTGGACCTGGGCAAGCTGGATTCGGAGGAAGACAAGAAAGCCCAGGAAGAAGTCGCCAAGGACAAGGAAGGTCTGGTCGAGCGACTGAAAGGTGCGCTGGGTGACAGCGTGGCCGAAGTACGCGTATCGCACCGCCTGACCGACTCGCCGGCGATCCTGGCCATTGGCGAGCAGGACCTGGGCCTGCAGATGCGCCAGATCCTGGAAGCCAGCGGGCAGAAAGTGCCGGAGTCCAAGCCGATCTTCGAGTTCAACCCGAGCCACCCGCTGATCGAGAAGCTGGATCACGAGCAGAGCGAAGACCGTTTCGCCGAGCTGTCGCACATCCTGTTCGATCAGGCGGCCCTGGCGGCCGGTGACAGCCTGAAGGACCCGGCGGCTTACGTTCGTCGCCTGAACAAGCTACTGGTCGAGCTGTCTGCTTGAGTTGATGCACAGCAAAGCCCGCTTCGGCGGGCTTTTTTATGACGAGTGCCAAAGGAGTGCTTGATGAGCAAAGTAATCGTCGAATCGCTGGTTTATCACCTGTCTGGCAAGACCTACGAAAGCCGTTTGGTCTATGAGCCGGGTGCGCTGGGCCGCCCAGGGCTGGTGATGGCGCCGAACTGGATGGGCATTGGTGAAGGTGCCGAGCGCATTGCCAAGGAAGTGGCCGAGAAGGGCTATGTGGTGCTGATCGCCGACCTGTACGGGCAATCGGTGCGCCCGTCCAATGCCGATGAGGCAGGCGTGGCGATGATGCCGCTGAAGAATGACCGTGGCGAACTGCGCAAGCGCATGCAGGAGGCCTTGGCGCAATTGCTGGGGCAGTCGAAGGCGTTGCTGGAGCCTGGCAAGGTGGCCACCTTCGGCTTCTGCTTCGGTGGCTGCTGTGCCTTGGAACTGGCCCGTAGCGGCGCCGACCTGCGTGCGGCCGTGTCGTTCCACGGCACCCTGGACACGCCGAATCCTGAAGATGCCAAGCGCATCAAGGGCTCGGTGCTGGTGTTGCATGGTGCCTCCGATCCATTGGTGCCTAAAGAGCAGCTGCCGGCATTCGAAGACGAGATGAACGCAGCCAAGGTGGACTGGCAGTTGCTCAGTTATGGTGGCGCGGTGCACTCGTTTACCGACCCGAATGCCAATATGCCGGGCAAGATGCAGTATGACCGGCGCACTTCCGAGCGAGCGTTCCGTTCGATGCATAATCTGCTGAGTGAAGTGTTCCAGCGCTGAGATTGCAGGGGGCTGCTTTGCAGCCCTTCGCGGGTGAACCCGCTCCTACGCGACGGTGGACTGCGCCCAACCGCCGACCTGTGCCCATCCCCGATCACCGAGGTAACTCGATCCTCGAATGTTCCCCCGGCACCACCGGCCAATCCCCCGCAGCCCACCTGGCCCGGGCCCGCTCGATCAGTTCCGGGTCGCTGGCCACGAAATTCCAGTTCATCCGACGCGGCCCATCCAGCGGTGCGCCGCCAATCAGTACCAATTGGCATTCACCCTCCGCATACAACGTCACCTCTTCCCCTTCCGGCAGTACCACCAGGCTGCACGGCTCCACGTCTTCATCGTTCATCATCAACTCACCATCGAGTACGTACAGCGCTCGCTGCACATGCTCGGTCGGTACCAGCAAGGTGGTCGCCGGTTGCATCCGGACATGCGCATAAAGGGTAGGGGACAGCACCGGCACCGGTGACGCCAGGCAGAACCCGCTGCCAGCAATCATGCAGATACGCACACCCAGGCTGTCACTGACGGGCAAGCTCGCGGCGGGGTGATGGCTGTAGCTTGCCGGGCCTTGCTCAAACTCGCGTGGCGATGCCAGCCATACCTGCAGCCCATGCAGGCGTGAACCATGGGCCAGGGCATCTTCCGGGGTGCGCTCGACATGGGCGACGCCGCTGCCTGCGGTCATCCAGCTGACATCACCGGGCAGCACCCGCTGCGCCGAGCCGAGGCTGTCCTTGTGCAGGATTGCGCCTTCGAACAGGTAGGTCAGCGTCGACAAGCCGATATGCGGATGCTGGCGGATGTCCATGCCATGCCCCGGGGCATAGTCTGTTTCGAGCATGTGGTCGAAGAACACGAACGGGCCGACGCTGCGGCACTGGGCTGACGGCAGCGGGCGCAGGATCGGCTGGCCCTCGACCGTCTCGGCTCGGGGGTGGATGACCAGTGGGCTGCTCATGGGGAAGGCTCCAGGCACGGTGGAAGTGCCTCAAGCATAGCGGTTTGCCCGCCGTGGCTGAACCGTCTTGGCGGCCGCCTGGTCTACTGGGTTCGTACTTGCATGAGGAGGATGACCATGACCGCCAGAGCGCTGGCTTGTGTGCTGTTGTTCGGCTGGCTGTGCCAGGCGTCCCAGGCGCGCGAGTACCGCTACAGTGATGCCCATCTGCACTACGTGGACTTCTTCCAGGAAAGTGAAGGCATGCCGGCGCTGATCAAGGCCATGGATGCCGCAGGGGTTGAGCAGTCGATGATTTCAGGCATACCGGTGGCCAAGAAATGGCACGAAGACGAACCCAAGCGCCCGCGCTACTACGCCGGTGATGACGCTGATGCCTACTGGTACAGCGCCACTGATACTTACGTGGCGGCGGCGCTGCAGCAATTGCCAAGTGATCAGCGCAAGCGCTTCCACCCGTTCCTCAGCGGTTTCAACCCGGTGGACAAGAATGCGGTCAGCCATATCGAGCGCATGCTCGATTTGTACCCGGGCCTTTGGCAGGGCATCGGCGAGGTGTTCACCCGACATGATGACCTGACAGCGCTGACCAGTGGCGACACGCCACGTGCCAATAATGAGGCCATGACGCGTATCTACCATCTGGCGGCCGAGCGCGACCTGCCTGTGCTGCTGCATTCCAACATCACCTCCAAGCGCGAGCGCAACCCGCTGTACCTGGCGGAGATCGAAGAGCCGCTGCGCAATCACCCGCATACGCGATTCATCTGGGCGCACGCGGGCAGCAGCATGGAGATACACCGCCACCAGACGCAGATGGACTTTCTACTGCCGGTGCTGACGCGATTGCTGGAGGACTACCCGAACCTGTATGTCGATTTGTCGTGGAGTGTGCTGCAACCGTATTTGCTGGATGAGCAGGGCGCGCCGCGCAAGGAATGGCTGGCGCTGGTCGAGAAGTACCCGGAGCGGTTCATGCTGGGGTCGGATGTGGTGGGGCGGTTTGGCAGCCTGGGGGAGCAGATGCACGGGTTCAAGCCGTTTCTGGATGCCTTGCCGGAGTCGGTGGCGCACAAGGTGGCCCGGGAGAATTTTCTGGCGGTGTTGCCCAAGGCGCGCCATTAGCCTGCAATGGCCACAAGCACTGCAAATGACCTGTGTAGGAGCGGGTTTACCCGCGAAGAGGCCAGCACAGGCAACCCAAACAAAAACGCCCCGAACCAGTCGGGGCGTTTTCATTTACAGCAGCAGCGTCTTACTTGCCTTCCCAGCGCTTGAGCACCAGGGTGGCGTTGGTGCCGCCGAAGCCGAAGCTGTTGCTCATGACCGTGTCGATCTTGGCGTTTTCTTCGGTTTTACGCAGGATTGGCAAGTCGGCGACTTCCGCGTCCAGCTCGTCGATGTTGGCAGAGCCGGCGATGAAGTTGTTTTCCATCATCAGCAGGCAGTAGATCGCCTCGTGCACGCCGGCAGCGCCCAGCGAGTGACCCGACAGGCTCTTGGTAGAGCTGATCTTCGGAGCCTTGTCGCCGAACACGGCACGCACGCCCTTGATCTCGGCCACGTCACCGACCGGAGTCGAGGTACCGTGGGTGTTCAGGTAGTCGATCGGGGTGTCGACAGTGGAGAGCGCCTGCTGCATGCAGCGGATGGCGCCTTCGCCGCTCGGTGCAACCATGTCGTAGCCGTCGGAAGTCGCACCGTAGCCAACGATTTCGGCGTAGATCTTGGCGCCGCGGGCCAGGGCGTGTTCCAGTTCCTCGACCACGACCATGCCGCCACCGCCAGCGATGACGAAGCCATCACGGTCAGCGTCGTAGGCGCGCGAGGCCAGTTCCGGGGTTTCGTTGCGCTTGGTCGACAGGGCGCCCATGGCATCGAACAGGAACGACTGGCTCCAGTGCTCTTCTTCACCGCCACCGGCGAAGACGATGTCCTGCTTGCCCCACTGGATCTGCTCCAGTGCGGTACCGATGCAGTGAGCCGAGGTGGCGCAGGCCGACGAGATCGAGTAGTTGATGCCCTTGATCTTGAACGGGGTGGCCAGGCATGCCGAAACGGTGCTGCCCATGGTGCGGGTAACGCGGTATGGGCCGACGCGCTTGACGCCTTTCTCACGCAGGGTGTCCAGCGCTTCCATCTGGTTCAGGGTCGAGGCGCCGCCGGAACCCGCCACCAGGCCGGTACGCGGGTTGGAAACCTGCTCGTCGGTCAGGCCAGCGTCCTTGATCGCGTCCTGCATGGCCAGGTAGGCGTAGGCAGCCGCATGGCCGACGAAGCGGTAAACCTTGCGGTCGATCAGTTCTTCGAGGTTGAGGTCGATGGACCCGGAAACCTGGCTACGCAGCCCCATTTCCTTGTATTCCGGGTTGAAACGGATACCCGGACGGCTGTTGCGCAGGTTTTCGGTGACGGTAGCTTTGTCATTGCCCAGGCACGATACGATGCCCAGACCAGTGATAACGACGCGGCGCATGCGAATAACCCTTAGAAATTGTCAGTGGAGGTGAACACGCCGACCCGCAGGCCTTCGGCAGTGTAGATCTCGCGGCCGTCGACGCTGACCGAACCATCGGCGATGGCCATGTTCAGCTTGCCCTTCAGGACGCGCTTGATGTGAATGTTGTACGTGACTTTCTTGGCTTCAGGCAGTACCTGGCCAAAGAATTTCACCTCGCCCGAACCCAGGGCGCGGCCACGGCCCGGCAGGCCCTGCCAGCCGAGGAAGAAGCCAACCAGCTGCCACATGGCGTCGAGGCCCAGGCAGCCCGGCATTACCGGATCGCCTTCGAAATGGCAGGCGAAGAACCACAGGTCCGGGTTGATATCCAGCTCGGCGACCAATTCACCTTTGCCGTACTTGCCGCCTTCTTCGCTGATATGGGTGATGCGATCGACCATCAGCATGTTCGGCGCGGGCAGTTGCGCATTACCTGGGCCGAACAGCTCACCGCGACTGCAGCGCAGCAGGTCTTCCCGAGTAAAGGCGTGTTGTTTGGTCATGCGAGCTCCTCAATAACCCCCTGCGGCAGGGGATGAATCTTCCCGGCCGGCCCGAAAACCAAGCGCTTCGAGACGGCAGCCTACAGGTAGACTATTGCGTTGTGGTGAAAGTCACAGCGCACCTGGCGAAAGAAGTACAGGTGTGCACTGAAACGTCTATTTTCAGGTCCGATGAAGGTCCTGTCCAGTGTTTAAGACTGCCGCACTTTAGCATTTATCGCCAGTCGCGGTTGTCTGACCGGGTAACCAGCGCTGCAGCACCTGCTGCAATTCGGTGCGGCGCAAGGGTTTGCTCAGGTAATCGTCCATACCGGCGGCCATGCAACGTTCGCGGTCGCCCTGCAACGCGTTGGCGGTCAGGGCGATGATCGGTAGCCCGGCGCCGTTGGGCAACTGGCGGATGCGTCGGGTGGCTTCATAGCCGTCCAGGTGAGGCAGGCGGCAATCCATCAGCACGGCAGCAAAGCGCTGCCGGCCGACCAGCTCGACGGCTTCAAGGCCATCTTCTGCCGTGCATACTGCCAGCCCCAGGCTGCGCAGCATGGCTTCCACGACACTCCGGTTGACCGGATTGTCCTCCACCAGCAGTACCTGATCATTGTCCGGCACCGTCGTTCGTACAGTCGTTGGCGGCGTCAACGGGACGGGGGCAGGGTTGGCAAGGGCCAACGGCATCTCCAGGGTGAAGGTCGAACCCAGGCCTTCACGGCTTTCACCGCGTAGCTTGCCGCCCATGCGCTCGGCCAGGGTACGAGCGATCGACAGCCCCAGCCCGGTGCCGCCATAACGACGGGAAATCGAGCTGTCGGCCTGCTGGAAGGCGACGAACATCATTTCCAGGCGGTCGCTGTCGATGCCGATGCCGGTGTCGCGCACGCTGCAGGTCAGCCAGATCAACTGCCGGTCGAGCACCTGCCAGCGTGCGTCGACTTGCACCTGGCCACGTTCGGTGAACTTCAGGGCGTTGCCTATCAGGTTCAGCAGGATCTGGCGGATGCGCGTGGGGTCGCCGTTCACCTGCAACTGCTCGATGCCGGCCGGCAGTTGCAGGTGCAGGCCCAGGCCGCGTTGCTGGGCGCTGTGCTGGAACGACTGGACACTGTTGGTGATCAGCTCGCCCAGGTTGAAGTCGATGTGCTCCAGCTGCAGCGCAGCGCGTTCGATGCGCGAAAAATCGAGGATGTCGTTGATGACCTTGAGCAAATGCCCGGTGGACTCGCTGGCCACTGCCGTGTAATCGGCCTGTTCACTGCTCAGCGGTGTGGTTTCCAGCAGTTGCAGCATGCCCAGCACGCCATTCATCGGGGTGCGCAACTCATGGCTCATCATCGCCAGGAAATCCGATTTGGCACGGTTGGCCTGTTCGGCCTCCTCGCGGGCCTGGATCAGTTCGGCGATGGCCTGCTTCTGTTCATCGCTGGCCTGCTCCAGGGCGCTGGCCAGGTTATTGATGTGGCGGGCCAAGTGGCCCAGCTCGCTGTCGTCGACGACCGGCAAGGGGGTGTTGTACTCGCCTTGCTGAATCGCCTTGACCGCATGGCCCATGTCGCTGATCGGCTTGGCCAGGCTCAGGGCCAGGCGGCGTGCCAGCAAGAAGGTGAACAGCAGGGCGAACAACGCCAGGATTCCGGCCTTGATCACGATTTCCTGCTGGCGCTGACTGAAGGCGTCATCGGACATGCCGACGATCACGCGGCCCAGGTAGTCGTCACCGATGGCCGGGCTGGTGGCTTTGCCCTGTTGCAGGAAGTCGTTGTCCAGGCGGATTTGCTGCAGGCGAATGGGCGCCTGGAACACCTCGACCTGTTGCGCGCGGTTGGCACTTTCGTCGGACTGCTCGACGTACACCAGGATGTGGTTGCGGCTGTCCTGCACTTCCAGAAAGCGCACGTGCGGGATGCTGAGGGTGGCACGCATCAGCCCTTCAAGCACTTCGTTGTTGCCCGAGATCACCCCATATTCCGACGCCGGTGCCAACTGGTTGGCGATCAGTTGCCCGGTGTGGTTGAGTTCCTGGCGCAGGTCCTGGATGCGTACGAAGGTAAAGAAGCTGATCAAGAGCAAGGTCAGTAGCAGGGCGGGGCCGAGACTGATGATCTGCGTGCGGGTATGAATGTCCCAGCTCAAGCGTTTGCTCATGGGGTGGGTTCTCCCTCGGCCAGGGCCTTGACGGCGGCGTTCTGATCGATTGGTTCAAGACCCAGGGCACGGGCCACCTGCTGGTTGCCACTGACGCCGTAACGCACCGGGTACAGGCTGCGCGGCCAGCGCGTCGGCGGCTGGTCGAGCAACTGGTCGAGCACCCACAGCCAGTCGTCCTGGTCGCTGTAGGTACTGGCCAGGGCGCCGGCGCGAACGAAGCCGGCGTTCGGGCCGATCAGTGCCATCTGCCGGCCATAACTGCTCAACAGCAGGTTCTTTGCAGTCTTGGAGTTGTACAAGTCAGGGTCGTCCAGGCCCAGGAGCACATCGCTGTTGCCCAGCAGGTGCTGCAGGGGCCTGTTGTCACGCGGGTCGGACCAGTCCTGGGCCACGATCTCCAGGCCTAGCGGCCGCGCAGCATGGCGCAGTTCGTCCAGCAGAAAGCTGCTGTGCTCGCCGTACAGCACGCCAATGCGCCTGGCCTGCGGCAACAGGTAACGTGCCAGGCGCAGTTGCCGTCCCAGCGGTGCGTCGCTCCACAGCAGTGTGAGGAACGCGGGGCGCGACTTTCCCAGGCGCTGTTCAGCCTGTACCCGGCTGACCCGCATGACCAGCGCCGGCGGGCCGGCGGTTTCTCCCAGGCGCCATTCCAGTGCTGCGTTGTCGAGCAGGATCAGGCGTTGGTCGGCTTTGAGCTTGCTCGGGCGCGGCAGGTTGGCGGTGGTTTGAAACTGCACATGATCGTGCGGCCGGCGGCTTTCCAGGGCGGCGATGAAGCTGCGGACACCGGGCTGGTCCTCAGCCCCCACCAGCAGGACTTCGCTGGCGGACAAAGGCCCCAACGGCCACAGGCAGAGCAGCAACAGGCGCAGCAGCAGGGCCATCAGAACTCCAGCTCCGCGCTCACGCTCAGGCGGTGACGGCTGTCGTAGCGGTTCTGCAGGGCCGAGGTGGGTTCATCGTCCAGGCGCTGCTGCCACAGCGCCGCCAGCTCCAGGTTGCTGCCATACACCCGAAAACGCTTGGCCAGGCGCAGGTCCAGACGCTCGTAGCGGTACTGGTTGAGGGCATCGTCACCGTAGTAGAACAGCGCGCTCGACCAGCCGGCACCCCATTCGCGCATCCACCCGGCCGAGCCGCTGTTGCGGGCGCTGAGGCGACGGTCGTCGGGGTTGCTGGCCCAGGCATCGACGTAGGCATAGGTCAGGCGCAGGCGGTCGCGCAGGGTGGGGCGCCAGTCCATTTGCGCCTCGCTGCCGCTGAAACGGGCCTTGTTGGCATTGCTGGCGATGTACTGGTTGTTCCTCAGAGGCTCGCTGATCATGCCGGTGATCTCGTCGTAGAACAGCTTCACATCCAGGCCCAGGTCGAGGTCGCTGAAGTAGCCGTTGTAGCCTAGCTCGCGCGAGCGCATGCGCTCCTGTTCAAGGTCGCCAGGGCCACGGGTCTTGACGAAGTACTCACCGTTTTGCAGGCCGAATGAATTGGGGGTGAGGTTCTTGACCGTGTAACTCCAGTTGACGTTGTTCTCGAACATGTCGGGCGAGCGCACCGCTTCGGAGTACACCGCACGCAGGCCGTGGCGCGGGGTGATCAGGTAGTTGACCGCAACGCGCGGGGTCAGCGAACTGCCAGACAGGCGCGAGTCTTCGAACATGGCCCCACCTTGCAGTATCCAGTGCTCGTCGGCCCGCCATTCCAGCTGGCCGAACAGGCGCCAGGTCTGGTCGTCGATGCTGCCGTTGAAGTAGGTCTGCGAGTCGGCGCGATCATAGCGGTAGTTCATGCCACTGAGCAGGCGCAGGCTATCGGTCAGGCTCAGGGTGTCCTGGATTTCCAGGTCATAGCGGGTTTCACGGGTGCTCTGATCGACATCGCCGCAGACCTGCTCCTGTCCTCCCTGCTCCCATTGCTGCTGCACTTTCTGCAGAAGCCCTTTCATGGCAGGGTCATCAGTGGAAAGGGGGGCGCCAGTCGCAATGCCGCGCGCCACTTTTTCGGCGAAGTCGGGGTTCATCTGCCAGAGCTGGGTCAGTTCGGGGCTGAACGACTGCAAGGCATCACAGGCGCGCCACACTTGCTGGCGATCAAAATGCTGGGCTGAACCCTGGATATAAAGGCTGTGTTCAGCGCTGAAGTCCTTGGTCCAGCGCAACGAGCCCGCATAGTCCTTGGCGTTGACGTCGGCATTGTTCCCGGACTCGTACTGCTGGAACACCGGCTGGTAGGTGTAGGGCCGCTGATTGCTGCCTTCCTTGGCCGCCAGTTGCCACTCCAGGGTCTGGTCGACCGCCAGGTTGTGGTTGGCGCTGAGGTTGAAGCGGGTCAGGCGGCGGCTGTCGCGGTAGTCCTGGCCGAACTGGTTCTCATCGAAGCCGTCGTCCTGTTGGCCCGACAGCGACAGGCGCATGTCGCCACCGTCCCAGCCCAAGCCGTGGCTGGCATAGAAGTCGTTGATACCGTCCTGGCCGCGTGTCACTTTCAGCCGCGTACCATGGCTGTCGGCGGGTTTGCGGGTGAGGATGTTGACCACTGCCATCAGCGCGTTGGCGCCATAGCTGACGGTATTCGGGCCACGAAACACCTCGATGCGCTCGATATCCTCCATGGCCAAGGGGATGTCGCTCCAGTCCACCGTGGCCAGGCCCGCGCGGTATACCGAGCGGCCATCGATCAATACCTGCATGCGCCGTGCGTCGTTGACGTTGCTGCCGTGGTAGTTGACCGTGGGTTGATTACCGGCACCGTAGCCGATCATCATGCCCGGTACCAGGCGCAGCAGTTCGGGGATGTCACGGGCACCGCTGGCGCGAATCAGTTCGCTGTCGAGTACGGTCATGCTGCCCGGGACAGCGGCGGGGGATTGTTTCAGGCGTGTGGCGGTCAGAACCTGTGGCAGGTCGGTGTTGTCGATGAACAGGTCGTCGGCCACGGCCTGACCGCCGAGCAGGGCGGTCAATAACAGCAGGCGCGGGTACGGGGGCGTGCCAGGGAACACGGAGCGGCCTTTGTTTCAGGATTGAAACAGGCATGGTAACTGACCGTGGGGGTTTTGCCAGTGGGTGTCGGGCGTACGTCTTGAAAAGTACCGCGTGGCGGTGCTCGATCTCGACGGCTCCGAAAATGCCATGGCAAATACCGCAAACGCCCAGACACTGGTTCTGTAGCAGGCGAGCCGTATAATGGCCGGGTCGCCACTTAACTTTTGGCTTTAATGGATTGGATATGACTGAACAGCAACCTGTTGCGGTTCTGGGCGGCGGCAGCTTCGGCACCGCCGTGGCAAACCTGCTGGCGGAAAACGGTGTGCCGGTGCGCCAATGGATGCGCGACCCGGCGCAGGCCGAGGCCATGCGTGTGAATCGCGAGAATCCGCGCTATCTCAAGGGTATCCGCCTGCACGATGGGGTTGAGCCGGTCAACGACTTGCTGGCCACCCTGCAGGCCAGCGAGCTGATCTTCGTTGCCCTGCCATCGAGTGCCTTGCGCAGCGTGCTGGCACCGCATGCCGAGCTGCTGCGCGGCAAGGGCCTGGTCAGCCTGACCAAGGGCATCGAAGCGCAAAGCTTCAAGCTGATGAGCCAGATCCTCGAAGAGATCGCCCCCGAGGCGCGCATCGGCGTTTTGTCGGGGCCCAACCTGGCGCGCGAAATCGCCGAACATGCGCTGACTGCCACAGTGGTGGCCAGTGAGCACGAAGACCTGTGCCAGCAGGTACAGGCCGTACTGCACGGGCGCACCTTCCGCGTCTACGCCAGTGCCGACCGTTTCGGCGTCGAACTGGGCGGTGCACTGAAGAACGTCTACGCGATCATCGCCGGCATGGCGGTGGCCTTGGGGATGGGCGAGAACACCAAGAGCATGCTGATTACCCGGGCCTTGGCCGAGATGACCCGTTTCGCCGTCAGCCAGGGCGCCAACCCCATGACGTTCCTCGGCCTGGCCGGTGTCGGTGACCTGATCGTCACCTGCTCCTCGCCCAAGAGCCGCAACTATCAGGTTGGCTACGCACTGGGGCAGGGCCAAAGCCTGGAAGAGGCGGTCAACCGCCTGGGCGAAGTGGCCGAGGGGGTCAACACGCTCAAGGTGCTCAAGACCAAGGCCCAGCAAGTGCAGGTGTACATGCCGCTGGTGGCTGGCCTGCATGCCATCCTGTTCGAAGGGCGCACGCTGAACCAGGTGATCGAGCACCTGATGCGCGCCGAGCCCAAGACCGATGTCGATTTCATTTCCATCAGCGGTTTCAACTGAGCCCTTGGCGGCTCTGACACGAGCAAGGAGCAACACATGAACGATACGCCCGAACGCGCCCAGCGCGAGTCGATCATCCTGCGGGTGCTGTGGATGCTGGTGTTCCTGGTGGTCTGGCAACTGGCCGAGTTGCTGTTGGGTGGCCTGGTGCTGGTACAGCTGATCTACCGACTGGTGTATGGCGCGCCCAGCGCCAGCCTGATGAACTTCGGCGACAGTCTGAGCCAGTACCTGGCACAGATCGGCCGCTTCGGCAGTTTCCACAGCGACCAGAAGCCGTGGCCGTTCGCAGACTGGCCGGCCCCGCGTGCGCCGGAAGGTGAAGCAGCGCACGCCGTGGCACCGGCCGCGCATCCGGTGCGTGACGAGGAACCCAAGCTGTGAAGCTGTGGGTGCTGCGCCACGGTGAAGCTGAGCCGCGGGCCAAGACGGATGCCGAGCGCCGGTTGACTGCCCATGGTCGCGAGCAGGTGCTGCACAGTGCGGCTTACCTGATCGGGCAGCCATTGCAGGCGATTGTTGCCAGCCCTTACGTACGCGCCCAGCAGACCGCCGCGCTGGTGCATGACACCCTGGGCTTCGCCGAACCGGTGCGCACCGTGCCCTGGCTGACGCCCGAGGGTGATGTGCAGCAGGTCATCGGCGAAATCGAGCGACTGGGGCTCGAGCATGTGCTGCTGGTCAGCCACCAGCCGCTGGTAGGTACCTTGGTCGGTGCACTGGAGCACGGCGACAGGCAACAGCCGGCAGCCATGAGCACTGCCAGCCTGGCGGAGCTGGAAGGGGAGTGGCCGCTGGCCGGGTTGATGACGCTTCGGGCCATCCACTCACCCGCGTGAACTTCCCATGGCTTGTGCAGGCCAATGTTTCGCTCGCGTCTGCATGCTGGCATGGGTAAAGATCGATAAGGCAACTGGCATTTTTGTCAGTTGTCGCGCTTCACCACCGCTTGCTAGCGTTGCCACATGGCAAACATCAGGGAACGGCGAATGAGGGGTGAAATGCTGGAACTGTTGCGCTCCCTGGACCTGCAACCCACCCTGGAACAGGTTGACCAAGGTACTTCGCTGGATTTCGCCCAATACAGCCTGCTGCGTGAATCGGCCGATGCCAAGCTTTACCACCTGATGCGCAAGGTGAACGACAACCCTGGGCTGGACCCTGCTGCGAGGCAACAATGCGAGCAGGACCTGCGTACGCTGCAGGATGCCTGCCTGCGGGTCTCGCACCTGCTGCAAACCAGTTGTCTGGCCTTGCGCCGCCTGCAACTGGACTACCAGGACCAGCGTCTGGCCCGCGAGGCGCTGGAGAGCCAAGTGGCCTACATGCAGGCCTGCCTGCGTCGGTCGCTGAGCAGTTTCGACCGCTCGGCATGACCTGATCCCCCTCGCCGATGACCTTTATGGACATTGCCGAACTGCCCCGCGATGCCGACAATGGGCCATCATTCCGGTCCGGACCAGGCGCCATGTCGCAGCAGATCTTCTTCGCCCATGCCAACGGTTTCCCATCGGCCACCTACGGCAAGCTGTTTGCCGCGCTGGCGCCGGACTATCAGGTGCAGCACCTGGCCCAGCATGCGCATGACCCGCGTTTTCCCGTGGACGAAAACTGGCAAAGCCTGGTCGATGAATTGTTGCATCACCTGGCGCAGCAGGATCAGCCGGTCTGGGGCGTTGGCCATTCGCTGGGTGGCGTGTTGCACCTGCACGCGGCATTGCGCTGCCCCGAGTACTACCGGGGGCTGGTGATGCTCGACTCTCCGGTGCTCACCCGCGCTGATCAATGGCTGCTGCGCACAGCCAAGCGCTTTGGTTTCATCGACCGTATCACACCGGCCGGGCGCACCCTGGGGCGTCGCGAAACGTTCAATGACCGCGACAGCGCCCGGGACTATTTCGCTGGCAAATCACTGTTCCGCCATTTCGATCCCGATTGCCTCGACGCTTATGTAGAACACGGCCTGCAGGTGGTGGGGCAAGGGCTGCAGTTGCGCTTCGACCCTGCCACTGAAATCAGCATCTACCGCAGCATCCCGCATACCAGCCCCGCCCCCGCGCGCCAGTTGCAGGTGCCGCTGGCCATGGTGCGCGGCAACCGCAGCAACGTCATTCGTCGCCACCACACCTTGGCTGTGCGCGGTATGCCCAAAGGTGAATACCACAGTGTACCGGGTGGGCACATGTTCCCCCTGGAGCGCCCGGCCGACACTGCCAGCCTGATCAAGGGCCTGTTCGACCGCTGGAGCCAGGCATGAGCGCACACGTTGAGGAAATTTGCCTGAGCCTGGGCCATATCGAACTGGCTGCACACCTGTTCGGCCCCGAAGACGGGCTGCCGGTGATTGCCCTGCATGGCTGGCTGGACAACGCCAACAGCTTTGCCCGCCTGGCACCGCAGCTGAAAGGTCTACGCCTCGTCGCCCTGGACCTGGCCGGCCATGGTTATTCCGAGCACCGCCCGCTCGGCGCCGGGTATGCCCTGGCCGACTATGCTCATGACGTGCTGCGCGTGGCCGAGCAACTGGGTTGGCCGCGTTTCGCCCTGCTGGGGCATTCGCTGGGCGCGATCATTTCGGTGCAACTGGCCGGTGCATTGCCCGATCGGGTCAGTCACCTGGCGCTTATCGACGGCGTCATCCCGCCGACTGGCGCCGAGCAGGACGCAGGTGAGCGCTTAGGGATGGCACTGCAAGCCCAGTTGCGGCTGGATGGCAAGCGCAAGTCGGTGTATGCGACATTGGAAGCAGGGGTACAAGCCCGGATGAAAGGCATGGTCGCGGTCAGCCGTGAAGCGGCCGAGCTGCTGGCCCAGCGTGGCCTGATGCCAGTGCCCGGTGGCTATAGCTGGCGCAGCGACAGCCGGCTGACCCTGCCCTCGCCGGTGCGCCTGAGCGAGGCCCAGGCCATGGCCTATGTGCGGCGGGTGAGTTGCCCGGCGCTCTTGGTGGTGGCCGCCAACGGTATGCTGGCGCGCCACACCGGGTTGCTGGAGCAGCTACCCTTTGAACAGGTGACACTACCCGGCGGCCATCACCTGCACCTGAACGATGCGCAGGGCGCGGCCCTTGTTGCAGACTGTATCAATCGCTTCTTTGGCTTTGCTTGACTTGCACCGGACAAGTGTCGAGGCTTGGCGGGTTGAACAGGGAGACAACCATGCAACTGCCAGACATCCTGGAGCTTCAATTCGGCGCTGAGCGCCGCCTGGTTCGCCAATGAGCGTACCCGTTTCCATTCGCACTGCCTTGGCTGCCTGCCTGGTGCTCGCCACCCCCGTGTCGTGGGCCGGCAGCCTACCGGTCCCGCAGGACGCCAAGGTGGTCGATCAACGCCCGGCGACGGAGCAGGAGCGGGTCTACCCGATGGGCCCGCTACGCAAGATCAGTGGCCGCCTGCGGGTCGATGACAAAGTCGAGAGCCGCGGTCAGGTCAGCTCGGTGACCTACGAATTGCCCGTCGAGCGTACTGCACGCGAGGCCTTCACCAGTGCCCGCGAAGCACTTGTACGCGAGGGTGGCTACCCGTTGTTCTGGTGTCAGGGGCGTGATTGCGGTGAGGCCAGCCTGTGGGCCAATGATGTGTTCGCCAATGCCCGCCTCAACGGAGGCGACGAGCAGCAGGCGTTCATCCTGCTGCGCCGCTCGGCAGACGAGGCCGACACCCTGGTCGCGCTGTACAGCGTTACCCGTGGCAACCGCCGTGCCTATCTGCATGTGGAAGAGTTCATCTCAGGCAGCCCGCTGGGCGAGCTGCTGCCAACCGCCGCTACGGTGCTGCGCGAAATGCGTGACACCGGCAAGCTCGACTACCCTGACCTTGCTGCACCGCAAGACGCCTGGGTAAACCTGCTGGCCCGCAGCCTGAACCTTGACAGCACCTTGCGCGTCAGCCTCAGTGGCGCCCAGGCTGAGGCCTGGCGCGAGGCGCTGGTCAAGGCCGGGGTGCGCAATCGCCGTCTTGAAGTCGGCAGCGCGCCTACAGACGGCCTGCACCTTGAACTGATCCCTTGAACGAGCACCCTCATGGTTAACAATGATCGCCTGCTGGTCCAGATTCTGCTGGTGGCATTGCTGGGGGCCGGCCTGTGGGTGATGGCACCCTTCATATCGGCATTGCTGTGGGGCGCCATCCTGGCCTTTGCCAGCTGGCCGTTGATGCGCTTTCTTACGCGCCTGCTGGGCGGTCGCGAGACGCTGGCCGCCGGCCTGCTGACCATGGCCTGGATCCTGATCGTGGCACTGCCGCTGGTGTGGCTGGGGTTCAACCTGGCCGATCACATTCGCGACGCTACGGCGTTCGTGCGTGACGTGCAGGTCGACGGCCTGCCCGATGCACCGGCCTGGCTGGGTGGCATTCCTTTCGTTGGCGAGCGTCTGGTCAACGGATGGCAATCGCTGGACCAGCAAGGCGCAGCCTTGCTTACCTCGATCAAGCCTTACTTTGGGCAGGTGGGCAACTGGTTGCTGGCGCGCAGCGCGCAGATCGGCAGCGGCGTGCTGGAACTGACCCTGAGCCTGGTGTTCGTGTTCTTCTTCTACCGCGACGGACCACGCTTGGCGGCATTCGTGCTGCGCTTGCTGCACCGGCTGGTGGGCGAGCGCGCCGAGTATTACCTGGACCTGGTAGCCGCTACCGTGCAGCGGGTGGTCAACGGGGTGATCGGCACGGCGGCCGCGCAGGCCCTGCTGGCACTGATCGGCTTCCTGATCGCCGGGGTGCCCGGGGCGATCGTGCTGGGGTTGGTCACCTTCATGCTCAGCCTGATCCCCATGGGGCCGCCACTGGCCTGGATCCCGGCCACCGCTTGGCTGGTGTGGAAGGGCGAATACGGCATGGCGGTGTTCCTGGGTGTGTGGGGCACGTTCGTCATCAGCGGCGTGGACAACGTGCTCAAACCGTACCTGATCAGCCGTGGCGGCAACCTGCCGCTGGTGATCGTGCTGCTGGGCGTGTTCGGCGGCTTGCTTGCCTTTGGCTTCATTGGCCTTTTCATCGGGCCGACCTTGCTGGCGGTAGGCTACAGCCTGCTGCTGGACTGGAGCCGTAACGCGGCGCAGCAGCCGCCACAACAATAAGCCTGTAACGGCCCTTTCGCGGGCAAGCCCGCGAAGAGGCCGTTACAGGCAGACCACAACGCTGATTTTTACGCATTCTTTATACCCACCCCCACCCCCCGATCTCGCCCCTTTACGCCTCTCCCTCGGACAATTTCCCCAAAGCGGCCCAAGCCGTAACACGGGGAGATCCACACATGAACATGCTCGACGGGCTGTCACTGCTGCTGGCAGTGGCATTGGCGTTTTATCTGCTGGTGGCGCTGCTGCGCGCCGATCGCAGCTAGGGAGCGGCCATGCACAGTTACGATTTCGCCTTGCTCTTGGCATTCTTTGTCATCGTGCTGCTACCGGCACCCTGGCTCGGGCGGTTCTACTACAAGGTCATGGAAGGCCAGCGTACCTGGCTGACGCCTGTACTGGGGCCGGTCGAGCAGGGCTGTTACCGGCTGGCGGGTGTGAACGCCAGCCAGGAGCAGAACTGGCGGCAATACACCCTGGCCCTGTTGGCGTTCAACCTGGTCGGCTTCCTGCTGCTGTTCGCCGTGCTGCTGTTGCAGGGCTACCTGCCACTCAACCCTCAGAACCTGCCTGGCCAGGAATGGTCACTGGCGTTCAACACCGCCGTCAGTTTCGTTACCAACACCAACTGGCAGGCCTACAGCGGTGAGGCGTCGGTCAGCTACCTGAGCCAGATGCTTGGCCTGACCGTGCAGAACTTTGTCAGCCCTGCCACCGGCCTGGCCGTACTGGTTGTCCTGTGCCGCGGT
This sequence comes from Pseudomonas sp. yb_2, assembly GCF_043103905.1. Lineage (NCBI taxonomy): Bacteria > Pseudomonadati > Pseudomonadota > Gammaproteobacteria > Pseudomonadales > Pseudomonadaceae > Pseudomonas > Pseudomonas sp. yb_2. The sequence continues at coordinate 102,951 of NZ_JBICKH010000001.1, forward strand.
ATCGCCCGGCGCAGCGCGACGACGCTGGGCAACTTCTGGGTCGACATGACCCGTGCCACCCTCTACGGCCTGCTGCCGCTTTGCTTGCTGCTGGCGCTGCTGCTGGTATGGCAGGGCGTACCGCAGACCTTTGCCGACTACGCCCACGCGCTGACCTTGCAAGGGGCCGACCAGACCATTCCGCTGGGGCCGGCCGCCAGCCAGATCGCCATCAAGCAGCTGGGTACCAATGGCGGTGGCTTCTTCGGCGTCAACTCGGCGCACCCGTTCGAAAACCCAACGGCCTGGAGCAACCTGTTCGAGGTGGCATCGATCATCCTCATTCCAGTGGCATTGGTGTTCACCTTCGGTCACTACGTGAAGGACCTGCGTCAGAGCCGCGCCATCCTCGCCTGCATGCTTGCCCTGTTCCTGATCGGTGGCAGCACGGCGCTGTGGTCCGAGCATCAGCCGAACCCGGCCCTGGAAAGCACGCAGGTGCAACAGACCGCCCCTCTGGAGGGCAAGGAAAGCCGCTTCGGTACCACCGGTTCGGTGCTGTGGGCGGTCACCACCACCGCTGCCTCCAACGGTTCGGTCAACGCCATGCACGACAGCCTGAACCCGCTGACCGGTATGGTGGCGATGGTCAACATGATGGTCGGCGAGGTGATATTCGGCGGCGTCGGCGCGGGCCTCTACGGCATGCTGCTGTTCGTCCTTATCGCGGTGTTCCTGGCCGGGCTGATGATTGGCCGTACCCCGGAATACCTGGGCAAGAAGCTGCAGGCCCGTGAAGTGCAGCTTCTGGTGGCAACCCTGCTGGTGATGCCGGTTGGCGTGCTGGTACTTGGCGCCATCGCCGCCAGCCTGCCCGGCCCGGCCGGGGCGGTCACCAACCCGGGGGCGCATGGTTTCAGCCAGTTGCTGTACGCCTATACCTCGGGCTCGGCCAACAACGGCTCGGCCTTTGCCGGGTTTGGCGCCAACACCGTGTACCACAACCTGATGATCGGCCTGGCCATGCTCATCGGCCGCTTCGGCTACATCCTGCCGATACTGGCGTTGGCCGGCAGCCTGGCGGCGAAAAAAAGCGCGCCGCTGGGGCAGAACAGCTTCCCGACTCACGGCCCGCTGTTCACCGGCTTGCTGCTGGTGACCATCCTGCTGGTCGGTGGCCTGACCTTCCTGCCGACCCTGGCCCTTGGGCCAATCGCCGAACACCTTAGCTTGGGTTTTTGAGGACCGATCATGAACATGCCCATTCCTGAAGTGAATAGCCGGCACAGTGCCAAGGACCAGACCCGCTTCGCCGCGCTGTGGCGCCCGGCGCTGGTGCAGGCGTTCGTCAAGCTCGACCCGCGTCAGCTCAAGCGCTCCCCGGTAATGCTGGTGGTGGCCCTGACCGCGGTGCTGACCACCGTGCTGTGTTTCGCCCCCGGCGGCGGCGTGAGCATCGGCGTTGCGGTGCAGATTGCCCTGTGGCTGTGGTTCACCGTGTTGTTCGCCAACTTCGCCGAGGCGTTGGCCGAAGGCCGTGGCAAGGCCCGCGCCGACAGCCTCAAGGCCGGCAGCCAGGGCCTGACCGCCCAGCGTCGTCTGCGTGATGGCAGCTACGAGACGGTGGCTGCCAGCGCGCTGCGCAAGGACGACGTGGTACGCGTGGTCGCCGGCGAAATGATCCCCGGCGACGGCGAGGTGATTGAAGGCATTGCGGCCGTCAACGAGGCCGCCATTACCGGCGAATCCGCACCGGTAATACGCGAATCAGGTGGCGACCGCTCGGCGGTGACCGGCAATACGCGGCTGGTCTCCGACTGGCTGCTTATCCGCATCACCAGCAACCCGGGCGAGTCGACCCTGGACCGCATGATCGCCCTGGTCGAAGGTGCCAAGCGGCAGAAGACCCCAAACGAAATCGCCCTCGACATCCTGCTGATCGGCCTGACCCTGATTTTCCTGATCGTGGTGGTGACCTTGCAGCCGTTCGCCCACTTCGCGGGTGGCAGCCTGCCGCTGATCTTCCTGGCCGCGCTGCTGGTGACGCTGATCCCGACCACCATCGGCGGCCTGCTGTCGGCCATCGGTATCGCCGGCATGGACAGGCTGGTACGGCTGAATGTCATTGCCCGCTCGGGCCGCGCCGTCGAGGCGGCCGGGGACGTGCATACGCTGATGCTCGACAAGACCGGCACCATCACCTTCGGTAACCGCCGCTGCAGCGCACTGCATGCTGCACCGGGCATTACCGCCAAGGAACTGGGGGAGGGCGCCTTGCTGGCCTCGCTGGCCGACGACACCGCCGAAGGCAAGTCGATTGTCGAATACCTGCGCCAGTTGCACGACTTCGTCGACCCGCCTGCCGGGCAGTTCGAAGCGGTGGCTTTCAGTGCCGAGACACGCCTGTCGGGCATCGACTTCGAACAGCACCGCTACCGCAAGGGCGCCGTCGATGCGGTGCTGGCATTCGTCGGTATGCAACGCCTGGAAATGCCGGCGGCGCTGGCTCGCGAAGTCGAACGCATCGCGCAGAGTGGCGGCACACCGTTGCTGGTGTGCGTCGACAAGCGTTTGCTGGGTGTGATCCACCTCAAGGACGTGGTCAAGCCTGGTATCCGCGAGCGCTTCGCCGAGCTGCGCAAGCTGGGCATTCGCACGGTCATGGTGACCGGCGACAACCCGTTGACTGCGGCCGCCATCGCCGCCGAAGCGGGGGTCGATGACGTGCTGGCCGAGGCCACGCCCGAGAAGAAGCTGGCGCGCATTCGCCAGGAGCAGAATGACGGCCGCCTGGTTGCCATGTGTGGCGACGGTGCCAACGACGCCCCGGCACTAGCCCAGGCTGACGTAGGCATGGCCATGAACGACGGCACTCAGGCTGCGCGGGAGGCCGCGAACATGGTCGACCTGGACAGCGACCCGACCAAGCTGCTGGACGTAGTCCAGGTCGGCAAGGAGCTGCTGGTCACCCGCGGTGCGTTGACAACGTTCTCCATTGCCAACGACGTGGCCAAATACTTCGCCATCCTGCCGGCGCTGTTCGCAGCCATCTACCCGCAACTGGGTGTGCTCAACCTGATGCAACTGGCCAGCCCGCAGAGCGCGATCCTGTCGGCGATCGTGTTCAACGCGCTGATCATTATCGTGCTGATCCCGCTGGCGCTGCGTGGGGTGCGCGTGCAGGCGGCCAGTGCGGCGCACCTGTTGCGGCGCAACCTGCTGATCTACGGGCTGGGTGGCATTGTGGTGCCGTTTGCCGGGATCAAGCTGATCGACCTGCTGCTCAACGCCCTGAACCTGGTCTGAGGAGGCCGCCATGACTGCTTATCTACGCCCGGCATTGAGCCTGGCTTTGTTGATGACCCTGGTGACGGGCGCCCTGTATCCGCTGGCGGTGACCGGTATTGCCCAAGTCGCTTTCCCGAACCAGGCCAACGGTAGCCTGGTACGCGATGCGCAAGGCCAGGTGCGGGGTTCGGCATTGATCGCCCAGGACTTCCAGGGCGATGGCTGGTTCCACTCGCGGCCCTCGGCAGGTGCCTACGCGACCGTGGCCAGCGGCGCCAGCAACCTGTCGCCGAGCAACCCGGCGCTGGCTGAGCGGGTAAAGGGCGATGCGGCCACGTTGTATCAGGCGCAGCAGGGGCCAGTGCCGCAGGCGCTGCTGACCACCTCGGGCAGCGGCCTGGACCCGCACTTGCCACCGGAGGCCTTGGCCTATCAGATCCCGCGGGTGGCGGCGGCACGGCAGCTGCCGGTCGAGCGCTTGCAAGCCTTGCTGGAACAGGCCACCCTCCACCCATTGATCGGCCCGCCGGTGGTCAACGTGCTGGCGTTGAACCAGGCCTTGGAAAAGCTCGCCATTGTCAGGTAATCGAAGCGCTGGCAGGAAGCCTGTAGGAGCGGGTTCACCCGCGAATGCGGTGGTGGTGCCACTGACGTATTCGCGGGTAAACCCGCTCCTACACGTTAAGGGGGCTTTCCCTGAAGCGGCGGACTGTTGGACAAAGTAAAGGATGAAACATGAGTGACTCCGCCCGCGCCGATGCGCTGTTGGCCAACCTCCCACGCACCGGCCGGGGCCGGCTGAAGGTGTTCCTGGGCGCTGCCCCCGGCGTCGGCAAGACCTTCGCCATGCTCCAGGCCGCACACGCCCAGCAACGCCAGGGCGTGCAGGTGTTGGCCGGGGTGGTCGAAACCCATGGCCGCGCCGAAACCGAAGCGTTGCTCGGAGGGCTGCATCAGCAGCCCTTGTTGCGCAGCCAGTACCGTGGCGTCACCCTTGAGGAAATGGACCTTGACGGCCTGCTGCGTGCCGCGCCGGCCTTGGCCCTGGTGGACGAACTGGCCCACACGAACGCCCCCGGCAGCCGCCACGCCAAACGCTGGCAGGATGTGCAAGAACTCTTGGCCGCGGGCATCGACGTGTACACCACGGTCAACGTCCAGCACCTGGAAAGCCTCAACGACAAGGTCCGCGACATTACCGGCGTGCAAGTGCGCGAGACCCTGCCGGACTGGGTGCTGCAGGAAGCGTTCGAGCTGGTGCTGATCGACCTGCCTCCGCGAGAGCTGCTCGAACGCCTGCGTGAAGGCAAGGTGTACGTGCCCGAGCAGGCTAGGGCGGCCATCGATGCGTATTTTTCGCAAACCAACCTCACCGCCCTGCGCGAGCTGGCCATGCAGACCGCCGCTGCTCAGGTCGATGCCGACCTGGCCCACGGCTATCGTCAGCGCGGCCAGGAGGCGCCGGCCTTGCGCGGCCGGTTGCTGGTGGGCATAGACGGTGACGACCAGGCCGAACGCCTGGTGCGCCATGCCAGCCGCGTGGCCCAGCGCCGCCACCTGCCCTGGAGCCTGGTGCATGTGGACAACGGCCGCCTGCGTGACGAAACCGCACGGCATCGTTTGCAAGCCGCGCAGCAACTGGCCGAGCGACTGGGCGGGGAGGTGGTACTGCTGCGTGCTGGCGAAGTGGCCCGTACGCTGATCCAGCATGCTGTCGAGCGGCGGGCCAGCCTGGTGCTGGTCGGGCAGTCCCGCAACCGCCTGCGTAGGCGTTTGTTCGGCGCGGGTGTGGCGGCGCGGCTGCTGCGCGAAAGCCGTGGCCTGGAAATCAACGTGCTGGACCGCGACGTGCAGCCGCCAGCGCCGCGTTCAGCCGTGCGGCGGGTGTGGGTGTGGCGTCATTACCTGCTTGCGCTGCTGGCCACCGTGATGGCTGCGGGTCTGGCCTGGGCGGTGTCCAGTGTGCTCGCGTTGCCCAATATCTCGCTGGTGTTCCTGGCGGCGGTGTTGCTGGTCGCGGTGCGCAGTAGCCTGGGACCTGCGCTGGCTTGCGCCGCGCTGTCGTTCCTGGTCTATGACTTCCTGTTCATACCGCCCAACTTCTCGTTCACCATCCAGCGCGAAGAAGACGTGCTGACACTGGTGTTCTTTCTGTTGATGGCTGCGCTTACCGGCAACCTGGCCGCGCGCCAGCGTCGCCAGTTGCAGGCGCTGCGCGAGACCCAGGCACAGACCAGCCAGTTGCTCGACCTGTCTCGCCGGTTGACGGTAGCCACCGACCGCCAAGCCATATTCAAGGCTGCCGGCCAGCACCTGGACGGCTGGCAGGACGCCCAGGTGTGCTTGCTGGAGCGCAACGCCGAAGGCCAGTTGCAAGTGGCCAGCGGGGAAGCCTGCACCTTCAGCGACACCGAACGGGCGGCTGCCGATTGGGCCTGGCAGCATGGGCAGGCCGCCGGTCACGGCAGCGATACCCTGCCTAATGGCCGCTGGTGGTGGTGGCCATTGGCGGTAGACGATCAGCCGCTGGCGCTGCTGGGTGTGCGCCCGCGCAACGGGCAGCCGCTCAGCGACCCACGCCGGCGCCTGCTCACCGCCCTAGGCCAGCCCCTGGCCCAGGCCCTGGCCCGCGCACGCCTGGCTGAACAGCTGGAAGCCGCACGCCTGCACGGCGAAACCGAGCAACTGCGCAGCGCCCTGCTGGCTTCCGTATCCCATGACTTGCGCACGCCGTTGACCGCCATGCGTGGCAGCATCGACAGCCTGTTGGCGTTGGGCGATGCGATCCCGGCTGAAGACCGCCGCGAGCTGCTGGAGGGCACCCGTAACGAAGCCGAACGCCTCGATCGCTACATCCAGAACCTGCTGGACATGACCCGCCTGGGCCATGGCGGCCTCAAGCTGGCCCGCGACTGGGTGGCCCCGGCGGATATCGTCGGCAGTGCGCTCAACCGCCTGCGGGTGGTGCTGGCGCCGCTGCGTGTGCACACGGACGTGCCGGCCGAGCTGCCATTGCTGTTCGTGCATGCGGCGTTGATCGAGCAGGCACTGGTCAACGTGCTGGAAAACGCCGCACGCTTTTCGCCGGCCAATGGTCGGCTTGAGCTGCAGGTGGCGGTGCATGACGACCAACTGCGCTTGACCGTCAGCGACCAGGGCCCCGGCATTCCTGAAGCCGACCGCGAGAAAATCTTCGATATGTTCTACACCGCCGCCCGTGGCGACCGCGGCGGGCAGGGTACCGGGCTGGGCCTGGCTATCTGCCAGGGCATGATCGGTGCCCATGGCGGGCAGATTCTGGTGGGCGAAGGCATTGATGGCCAAGGCACCAGCATCACTCTATGCTTGCCGCTGCCTCCTCAACCTGAAGCCGAAAGCGAAACCCCATGAGCCAGTCCGCCACCCTGTTGGTCATCGACGATGAACCGCAGATCCGCAAGTTCCTGCGTATCAGCCTGGCCTCGCAAGGCTACAAGGTGCTGGAGGCCGCCACCGGTGCCGAAGGGTTGTCCCAGGCGGCACTGGGCAAGCCGGACCTGGTGGTGCTCGACCTGGGGCTGCCGGACATGGACGGCCAGCAGGTACTGCGTGAGTTGCGCGAATGGAGTGCAGTGCCGGTGATGGTGTTGTCGGTGCGTGCCAGTGAAGTGCAGAAGGTCGATGCGCTGGATGGTGGTGCCAATGACTATGTGACCAAGCCGTTCGGTATCCAGGAGTTTCTCGCGCGTGTGCGGGCGTTGCTGCGTCAGGTGCCACAAGCCGGCGGCTCGGAAGTGGCAGCCAGCTTTGGTCCGTTGACGGTGGATTTTGCCTTCCGCCGGGTGACGCTCGACAGTGTGGAGGTGGCATTGACACGCAAGGAGTATGCTTTGCTGGCGATATTGGCCGGGCACCCCGGGCGGGTGATTACCCAGCAGCAGTTGCTCAAGGATATCTGGGGGCCGACCCATGCGGAGGATACCCACTACCTGCGCATCGTGGTCGGGCATCTGCGACAGAAGCTGGGCGATGACCCCACGGCGCCGCGGTTCATCATTACCGAGGCGGGGGTTGGCTACAGGTTGGTGGCGCCGACAGCATAACCCGCACACAGCCCAAAGGGCTGGGCGAACGCCTGCAGGGCCTGGACGCGTGCAAGGGATATCAGGCCCTGGGGGGCTCCTTCTCGAACAGCTGGCGCATGACTTCCAGGTAGCGTCGCGCGCCCAGGCCCAACGGGCGCGACTTGATCCAGATGATGTCTACCCACAAGCGCAGGCGGTTGGCCATGTTGTCGAAGCGCACCTCGGCCAGTGCGCCCGAGGCAATCAGCGGTTCGACCAATGGCTGCGGCAGGTAGGCCCAGCCCAGCCCGGACTGCACCAGGTCCAGCGTGGCGAGGTAGCTGTCGGTCAGCCAGATGCGCCGGGACAGCACCATGCGCGGGTCCGATCCGGTGGCCTTGCCCGAAGCCACGATGATCTGCCGTTGTTCGGCAAAGGCCTCTTCAGGCAATGGCGAACCGCTGTTCTGCCCGGCTGGATGGCGCGGTGAGGCAACGGCTACCAGCAGTTGGCTGCCGGCCTCGAGGAATGACTCGCGCTCATCGATGCCGGGCCGTTCGAACACCAATGCCAATTGCACACTGCCGTCATGCAGCAGGCGAATGGCCTCGGTCTGGGTGGCCGAACGTACCTCGACTTCCAGGCTGGGAAATGCCTGGGCGAGGATTTCCAGCGGCTGGCTCCAGCGGCCGGTCTGCAACTCGGGCGCCATGGCGATGGTCAGGCGCTTTTCCAGGCCTTTGTGCAATTGCAGGGCCTGGGCATCGAGCAGGTTGAGTTGGCAGATGACCTGCCTGGCCTGAGGTTCCAGCGCCAGGGCGGCGTTGGTGGGCAAGGCTTTGCGCGTGGCCCGGTCGAACAGGGGCAGGTCCAGTTCCGCTTCCAGTTGGGCGATTGCCATGCTCACGGCTGAAGGCACACGGCCCAGCTTGCGGGCGGCGGCGGAGAACGAGCCGGCATCGAGCACCGCGAGGAAAATCGCCAGGGAGTCGCTGGTAAAGGCCATTGTCAGTAAACCTGATGATGATCATCTTTTATTGCTAAAAATTATGAACATTAATGCACCTGCAGGACAGTCCCCTCAACGGAGAAAAGCGTGCACAGACCAACCGCGTGGCATGTCACCCACTGGAGTAGCGACCCGTTCAGCCTCGGTGCCTACAGTGCCTTGCTGCCTGGCGGATCGCCGTTGCATCGAAGCGCCCTGGGCCAAGTGCTGCATGGGCGCTTGGTCATCGCTGGAGAAGCTTGTAATGCCAGCGCTCCGGCAATGACTCATGGTGCGTGGAATGATGGGCTGCGTGCCGCCGAGGCAGCCGTGAGTGCCGGTGCGAGCAAGGTGATCGTGATCGGTGCGGGGTGTGCAGGCTTGGCTGCCGCTCAACGCTTGCGGGAAAGGGGTGTCGATTGCACTGTGCTGGAGGCGCGTGGGCGAACGGGTGGGCGCACGCACACTGTCGAGTTGGGCGGCGTGAAAGCAGATGAAGGTGCGGCATGGCTTCAGCATTTTGCCGAGAACCCATTGGCCGCTGTTGCACTTCAACATGGCTTGGCTTGCGTCGAGACCGATTTCAGTTGCCCGCTTGCAGCGGCACGCGGCGGGGCGTTGCCGGATATCGACACCGCCTGGGAAGCCTTGACCAGGCGTCTCGATCGGCAACAACCTTTGTCTGACGCGATCGATGGCTACATGGCCACACTCGACCCCGCGCTCGCGCGTGCCACGCAGTTCGCCATCGACGCCAACCTTGTACTGGAAGCGTGTTTGCCCGTCGAGCAACTGTCGGCCTGTGCCTTGGATGAAGAGGGGGTCGGGCATGGTGATCGTATGCTGCCAGGCGGCTACAGCGAGCTTGTCGACTTGCTGTCGAAGCACCTGGATATCCGCCTGAACAGTCCTGTCACCCACATCGACTGGTCGAGCGCGCGCGTCATGGTGAATGAAGACGTGTGCGACTTCTGCATTTGCACAGTCCCGGTGGGGGTTCTGAAAACGTTGCGCTTTACCCCTGCGTTACCTGAAACACAGCAGGGAGCGTTGGCGCATCTGGGGATGGGCAAGCTGGAGAAAGTGATTCTGCAGTTCGATGAGCGATGGTGGCCGTGTTCACCCTCAGGCTACCTGCGCTGGTACGACGTACCCGCCAGTTGGGGGGAATGGCTGGACCTGACCGATGCTGTCGGCAAGCCCACCATTGCCGGGCTGATTGCCGCCGATGCGATCGAGCGGCAGTTCACCGGGCGCACCGATGAGCAGGTGGCCATGGCCGCGTGTGAGGCATTGCAGGCGTGGGCCGCAGCCGTCGGGCCCACGCCTTGACACTTACAGGCCTTCGCCCAGCACCCGGTCAATGCTGTCGACAAAGTAGTCCACGCTCGCACGGCTGGTGCACATCGGCGGCTTGATCTTGAGGATGTTCAGGTCATCGCCGGTCGGCTGCATGAAGATGCCCAGGTCACGCAGGCGATCGCACAGCATCATGGTTTCTTCGGTGGCCGGCTCCAGGGTGGTGCGGTCGCGCACCAGTTCCAGCCCCAGGTAGAAGCCCGAGCCATGTGCCGCGCCGGCCAGCGGGTGCTTGTCGACCAGCGCCTGCAGGCGTGCCTTGAAGTAGCGCCCGGTGTCACGGGCGTTGTCCCACAGGCCTTCCTCCTGCATGACATCCAGCACTGCCATGCCGATGCGGCAACTGACCGGGCTGCCACCGGCCGAGGAGAAGAAGTAGCCCTCGGCCTCCAGCGCCTCGGCGATTTCGCGACGGGTGATGACCACGCCCAGCGGCTGGCCGTTACCCATGCCCTTGGCCATGGTAATGATGTCCGGCACCACGCCCTGTTCCTCGAAGCCCCAGAAGTACTCGCCCAGGCGGCCATAGCCTACCTGCACTTCGTCGGCGATGCACACCCCGCCGCGGGCGCGGACCTTGGCATAGGCTGCGCGCAGGTAGCCTGCGGGCAGCGAGATACCGCCGGCATTGCCGTACACCGGTTCGCAGATGATGCCCGCCAGCTGACGGCCACGGGCGTCGAGGTCAGCCAGCTTGGCGTCGACGTCTTGCAGGTAGTCGGCGGCGCTGTCGGCCCCGCGGAAGCGGCCGCGGAAGGTGTTCGGTGCTTCGACCGGGTGAACCCAGTCCGGGCGGGTTTCCAGGGCTTGCGGGTTGTCGGCGATCGACGTGGAGATGGCATCGGTGGCCACCGACCAGCCGTGGTAGGCCTCCAGCACACTGAGCAGATCGCGCCCGCCACTGTAGGCCCAGGCCAGGCGAATCGCCAGGTCGTTGGCCTCGGTGCCGCTGTTGACCATGAACACCCGGTCGAAACCTTCGGGGGCCAGGTCCAGCAGGCGCTCGGAGAATTCGGTGATTGCTGCGTAATGGAAGCGCGAGTTGGTGTTCAGCAGCGACCACTGCCGCGCCGACTCGGCAACCATGCGTGGATGGCCATGGCCCAGCACTGCGACGTTGTTGAGCATGTCCAGGTAGGAACGGCCCTGCATATCGATCAGGTAGTTGCGCCAGCCACGTTCAATGTGCGGCGGTTGCGCATAGTAGTGCTTCTGCGAGCGGGCGAAGCTGGCATCGCGGCGGGCCAGCAGGGCTTGCGGATCGGGTAGCGGCTCGGCATCGCAATCGAAGCCCAGCAGTGCGGCTGGTGACGGGCACAGGGCCAGCCAGGCGGCGGCTTGTGACGGCGTGGCGAAGCGCGGCGGCTGGCTGCCATTGTCCAGGCATACCTGCACGCTGAGGAAGCCGCAGCTGCTGCCCAGGGCCTGGCCTTTTTCCACGGCCTGGCCGTCTGCCGGTGCGTCTTCCAGGCCTTGCAGCCACAAAGCCCAATGCGGGGTGCGCAGGCAGCCCCGGCCGTCGCCGCTGTGCTGCCAGGTGCCGGCTGCCGGCGCTTGCACCGGGCTGCCGTTGGGCACATGCAGCTCGACGAAAAGGGCGCAGGTGGCAGGCTCCTCGGGGCGATCGATATGGGTTTGCGACAGGCGATACTGCCCGTGCAGGCTGCAGGCCGGGGCGGCTTGCGAAGTCAGCAGATGCTGGTCGTAACCGGGTTGCTCCCAGTTGCCGGCCTCGAAGTGTTTGCTGAGTACTCCCAGGTCCACCCGTGTGACAGCCAGCCCGGCCAGCTCGGGGAGCAGGGGGGCACAGTCGTTCCAGTCCGGCGCCGCGGGTTGCAGGCCCGCAGCCTGCAGAATGGCCGCCTCCATCAGGGCGAAAGGCACGGCGGTGGCCGTGTCGAAAATTTCCCATTCGTGGGCAATGTTGTCGCGGGTGTACTGGTTGCCCGGGTCGACGGTTAGCTGTTGTTCGCTGCTCAGCACCAGCACGGCAGCGCGGTTCAGCACCAGCGGCCACAGGGCGCGCAATTCGGCCTCGGTCAGCGGGTTGAGCGCCTGGTAGGCCTGCACGGCTGGCAGGATGCGCAGGGGGTCGCCCTCGGCGTGGTGCAACAGCGCAGCGCAGGTCACCGACAGGTCGGCGATACGCCAGGTGCGCAGCAGGTCGCCGAAATCGATCACGCCTTGCAGTTGCCACTGACGCTGGGCATCACGGGCCCACACGGTGTTGTCGTCGGTGATGTCCAGGTGCACGGCCTGACTGGGCAGTTGATCGACCAGCGGCATCAGGTGCTCGTTGGCCTGTCGCGTGGCGTGTTCGATGCGGGCGCGCTGCCCGCCGTCCTGCAGCACCGGTAGCAGGTGATCGATCAGTGCCCCGGCATGCTGCGGGTCCCATTGCAAGGTGCGCGCAAGGCCCGGGTGATCGAAATGGGCAAGCGCCTTGTCCAGCTTTGCACAGAGCCCGCCCAGTTCAGCCATCAAGCGCGGCTCCATGTGCTTGAGGCGGGTCAGCGGTTGGCCTTCGATGTAATCGAGCAGGCGCAGGCGCAGTGGTTGCGCGTCGATGTCCAGTTCCAGCAACCCCATGCCGTTGTGGGCTGAGCGCACGGCGGGTACCGGCAAACCTTGATCGCGCAGGAAGGCCAGGGCGGCGTGCTGGGCTTCAAGCTCCAGTTGGGCGTAGCTGCCGTGGCAGGCCTTCAGCACATAGCCACCCTGCGGTGTGACCACGCGAAAGTTCAGGTCCTGCTGGCTGCCCAGTACCGAAAGGTTGCCGGCAAGGCCATAGTGGGCCTGCAGCACGGCGTGTGCCTGGGCTTCGCTCAGCGTTGGGCTGGGCTGGCCGGAGCGCTGGATCAGGGTGGCCAGGGCAGGGGAAGCGGGCTGGTGTTGTGGACTGGACATGGGCTCTACCGTGGGTACTGGGAGTTGACGGCGGAGAATTTATGCCCGATTCGGCTGATGATGGAAGACGATTATTGTCAGAAAAATTGATCACAGCTGCATTGCGTCAGGGCGGCAAGGCGCCTGCCTTGGTTTTTGTGTGTGTTGCGTAGATCGAGCGCCGCCCGCGCGGCGCATCGCGAGCAAGCTCGCTCCTACATTTGTTTCGGGCCAGTATCGCCTGTGCCTGCGCGCGCGACCGCCTTGTTTGTTCCCCACGATGTCGAGTTGAGCGCCAAGGGGACGCGCGCGTCTGCCCCAGGAATAATTGGCCCGAAACAAATGTAGGAGCGAGCTTGCTCGCGATGCGCCGCGCGGGCGGCGCTCGATCTACGCAACACCGCAAGAATCAAGGCGAACACCCACCCATTCCCTACGAACCCTCAACCTCCAAAAACGCCGCCTCCAGCAACTGTCGGGTATACGGATGCTGCGGCGCATGGAAGATCGCCTGCGCGTCCCCTTGCTCCACCACATGCCCATGCTTGATCACCATCAACTGGTGACTCAACGCCTTCACCACCGCCAGGTCATGGCTGATGAACAGGTACGTCAGGTTGTACTTTTGCTGCAGGTTACGCAGCAATTCCACTACCTGCCGCTGCACGGTACGGTCCAGCGCGGACGTGGGTTCATCCAGCAGAATCAGCGCTGGCTTCAACACCAGCGCCCGGGCAATGGCAATGCGCTGACGCTGCCCGCCGGAAAACTCATGGGGGTAGCGATGCCGCGTGCGCGGGTCCAGCCCCACTTCCTCCAGCGCCGCGATGATCGCCGCTTCCTGTTCCTGCGCATTGCCAATACCGTGAATGCGCAGCCCTTCGCCGACGATATCCGCCACGCACATGCGCGGGCTCAGGCTGCCAAACGGGTCCTGGAACACCACCTGCATTTCCCGCCGCAGGGGGCGCACGGCTTTCTGGTTCAGCCCTTCGAGGTTCTGCCCATGAAAGCGAATGCCGCCCTGGCTGGAAATCAGCCGCAAGATCGCCAGGCCTAATGTGGACTTGCCCGACCCGGATTCGCCAACAATGCCCAGCGTCTGGCCCTGGGGCAAGCTGAAGTTGACCCCGTCCACCGCCTTCACATGGTCGACCGTGCGCTGCAGAAAGCCCTTCTTGATCGGGAACCACACCTTGAGGTCATCCACCTCCAGCAACGGCGCGCCCACCGGATTGTGCGCCGGCAGCCCGCTGGGTTCGGCATTGATCAGCATCTGGGTGTAGTGGTGCTGTGGCGAGCTGAACAGCGTGGCGCATTCGGCTTGCTCGACAATTTGCCCGCGCTGCATCACGCACACGCGGTGGGCGATGCGGCGCACCAGGTTCAGGTCATGGCTGATCAGCAACAGGGCCATGCCCATACGCGCCTGCAATTCCTTGAGCAGCTCGAGGATCTTCAGCTGCACGGTCACATCCAGCGCCGTGGTCGGCTCGTCGGCAATCAGCAGCTCGGGCTCGTTGGCCAGCGCCATGGCGATCATTACCCGCTGGCGCTGCCCGCCCGACAATTCGTGGGGCAGGGCCTTGAGGCGCTTGTGCGGCTCTGGAATGCCGACCATATCCAGCAACTCCAGGGTACGCGCAGTCGCTTCCTTGCCGGTCAGGCCCTTGTGCAGCAGGAGGATTTCGTTGATCTGCTTCTCGATGCAATGCAGCGGGTTGAGCGAGGTCATCGGCTCCTGGAAGATCATCGCAATGCGGTTGCCGCGAATGCGCTGCAGGGTCTTCTCGCTCTGCTGCAGCAGGTCCTTGCCTTCGTAGCGGATGCTGCCGCTGGGGTGCCGGGCCAGGGGATAGGGCAGCAGGCGCAGGATCGAGTGCGCGGTGACCGATTTGCCCGAGCCACTTTCGCCCACCAGGGCCAGTGTCTCGCCTTTGCGAATATCGAAGCTGACGCCGTCCACCACTCGGTTGACCTGGTCCCCGGTCACGAACTCCACGGCCAGGTCCCGCACTTCGATCAGGTTCTGTTCACTCATGTCACTTCCTCGGGTCGAAGGCGTCGCGGGCGGATTCGCCGATGAACACCAGCAGGCTCAGCATCAGCGCCAGCACGGCAAAGGCGCTGATGCCCAGCCATGGCGCTTGCAGGTTGGACTTGCCCTGCGCCACCAGTTCGCCCAGCGAGGGCGAACCGGCGGGCAGGCCGAAGCCGAGGAAGTCCAGGGCGGTGAGGGTGCCGATGGCGCCGGTGAGGATGAACGGCATGAAGGTCATGGTCGAGATCATCGCGTTGGGCAGGATGTGCCGGTACATGATTGCGCCGTTGCGCATGCCCAGGGCGCGTGCGGCGCGCACGTATTCCAGGTTGCGCCCGCGCAGGAACTCGGCGCGTACCACATCCACCAGGCTCATCCACGAGAACAGCAACATGATGCCCAGCAGCCACCAGAAGTTGGGCTGCACGAAGCTGGCCAGGATGATCAGCAGGTACAGCACAGGCAGGCCGGACCAGATTTCCAGAAAGCGTTGCCCGGCCAGGTCGACCCAGCCACCGTAGAACCCCTGCAGGGCGCCTGCGATGACGCCGATAATGGAGCTGGCCACGGTCAAGGTGAGGGCGAACAGAACCGAAATGCGGAAGCCGTAGATCACCCGCGCCAGTACGTCGCGGCCCTGGTCGTCGGTGCCCAGCCAGTTGTCCGCCGAAGGTGGGGCGGGGGCGGGGACACGCAGGTCATAGTTGATGCTCTGGTAGCTGAACGGAATGGGCGCCCACAGCACGAAGCTGTCTTTCTTCGCCAGCAGTTCGCGGATGTAGGGGCTCTTGTAGTTGGCTTCCAGCGGGAATTCCCCGCCGAAGGTGGTTTCCGGGTAACGCTTGAACGCCGGGAAGTACCATTGGCCGTCGTAGCGTACGGCGATCGGTTTGTCGTTGGCGATCAGTTCGGCGCCCAGGCTCAGCCCGAACAGAATCAGGAACAGCCACAGCGACCACCAGCCACGGCGGTTGGCCTTGAAACGCTCGAAGCGCCGGCGGTTGAGGGGGGACAAGGCCATGTCAGTGCTCCCGGCTGGCAAAGTCGATGCGCGGATCGACCAAGGTGTAGGTCAGGTCGCCGATCAGTTTCACCACCAGCCCTAGCAGGGTGAAGATGAACAGGGTGCCGAAGACCACCGGGTAGTCGCGGTTGATGGCCGCTTCGAAACTCATCAGGCCCAGGCCGTCGAGGCTGAAGATCACCTCGATCAGCAAGGAGCCTGTGAAGAAGATGCCGATGAACGCCGAGGGGAAGCCGGCGATCACCAGCAGCATGGCGTTGCGGAACACGTGGCCGTACAGCACCCGTGATCGGCTCAGGCCCTTGGCCTTGGCGGTGACCACGTACTGTTTGTTGATTTCGTCGAGGAAGCTGTTCTTGGTCAGCAGGGTCATGGTGGCGAAGTTGCCGATGACCAGCGCGGTGATCGGCAGCACCAGGTGCCAGAAGTAGTCCAGCACCTTGCCGGTGGTGCTCAGTTCGTCGAAGTTGTTGGAGGTGAGGCCACGCAGCGGGAACCAGTCGAAGTAGCTGCCACCGGCGAACAGCACGATCAGCAGGATGGCGAACAGGAACGCCGGGATGGCGTAGCCGACGATGATTGCCGAGCTGGTCCACACGTCGAAGTGGCTGCCGTGGCGCACGGCCTTGGCGATCCCCAGCGGGATCGACACCAGGTACATGATCAGCGTGCTCCATAGCCCCAGCGAGATCGAAACCGGCATCTTCTCGGCGATCAGGTCGATCACCTTGGCGTCGCGGAAGAAGCTGTCGCCGAAGTCCAGCTGGGCGTAGTTCTTGACCATGATCCACAGGCGCTCGGGCGGCGACTTGTCGAAGCCGTACATGCGTTCGATTTCAGCGATCAGCGCCGGGTCCAGGCCCTGGGCGCCGCGGTAGCTGGAGCCGGCCACGGAAACCTCGGCACCGCCACCGGCAATGCGGCTGGTGGCGCCTTCGAAGCCTTCGAGCTTGGCGATCATTTGCTCGACCGGGCCACCGGGGGCGGCCTGGACGATGATGAAGTTGATGATGAGGATGCCGAACAGGGTCGGGATGATCAGCAGCAGGCGGCGCAGGATGTAGGCCAGCATCTTAGTTGGCCTCGTCCGCAGGCGCTTCGCTGACCGCCGGGGTTACATCGGGCTTGATCCACCAGGTGTCGATGCCGATGTCGTACTTGGGCGACACGTTCGGGTGGCCGATGTGGTTCCAGTAGGCCACACGCCAGGTCTTGATGTGCCAGTTGGGGATCACGTAATAGCCCCACAGCAGCACGCGGTCGAGGGCGCGGCAGTGGTCGATCAGGCTCTGCCGAGAGTCGGCGTTGATCAGCTGGTCCACCAGTTGGTCGATGGCCGGGTCGCGCAGGCCGATGAAGTTGCGGCTACCGGGGTTGTCGGCGGCGGCGCTGGACCAGAACTCGCGCTGCTCGTTGCCTGGCGAGTTGGATTGCGGGTAGCCGCCAACGATCATGTCGTAGTCACGCGAGCGCAGGCGGGTGATGTACTGCGAAACGTCGACACGGCGAATGTTCAGCTCGATACCGAGGTCGGCAAGGTTGCGCTTGAACGGCAGCAGAATGCGTTCGAACTCGGTCTGCGCCAGCAGGAACTCGATGCTTGCCGGCTTGCCTTGGGCGTCGACCATCTTGTCGTCGACGATTTTCCAGCCGGCTTCCTGCAACAGTTTGTAGGCCTGGCGCTGTTGCTCGCGGATCATGCCGCTGCCGTCACTGACCGGGTTGTGGAAGACCTCGGTAAATACTTGCTCGGGCACTTTGCCGCGCAGTGGTTCGAGGATTTTCAGCTCGTTGGGGCTGGGCAGGCCGCGGGCGGCCATTTCCGAGTTCTCGAAGTAGCTGCCGGTACGGGTGTAGGCGCCGTTGAACAGCTGCTTGTTGGTCCACTCGTAGTCCAGCAGCAGGCTCAGGGCCTGGCGCACACGCACATCCTGGAAAACCGGGCGGCGGATGTTGAAAATGAAGCCCTGCATACCGGTGGGGTTGCCGTTGGGCAGCTCTTCCTTGATCAGGCGACCTTCGCGCACGGCGGGCACGTTGTAAGCGGTGGCCCAGTTCTTGGCACTGACTTCCAGGCCATAGTCGAATGCCCCGGCCTTGAGGGCCTCCAGGGCGACGGTGGTGTCGCGGTAGGCGTCGAACGTCATGGCATCGAAGTTGTAGAAGCCGCGGTTGATGGGCAGGTCCTTGGCCCAGTAGTCCTTGACCCGTTCGTAGCGCACCGAGCGCCCGGCCTTGACCTTGGCGACCTTGTACGGGCCGCTGCCCAACGGGATTTCCAGATTGCCGCGGTTGAACTCGCGGTTTTCGTACCAGTGCTTGGGCAGTACCGGCAGCTGGCCGAGAATCAGTGGCAGCTCGCGGTTGTTCTTGTGCTTGAACTTGAACAGCACCTTCAGCGGTTCTTCGGCGACCACTTCGGCAACGTCGGCGTAGTACTGGCGGTACAGTGGGGCGCCGTCCTTGATCAGGGCGTTGAAGGTGAACACCACGTCGTCGGCGCGCATCGGATGGCCGTCATGGAAGCGCGCTTCGGGGCGCAGGTAGAAGCGCACCCAGCTGTTATCCGGGGCCTTTTCGATCTTGCCGGCAACCAGGCCGTATTCGGTGAACGGTTCATCCTGGCTCTGGCGCATCAGGGTGTCGTAGATAATGCCGATGTTCTCGGCCGCCACGCCTTTGTTGATGAACGGGTTGAGGCTGTCGAAGCCGCCAAAGCTGGACTGGCGGAAGGTGCCGCCCTTGGGCGCATCCGGGTTGACGTAGTCGAAGTGCTTGAAGTCGGCGGGATACTTGGGTGGCTCATCGTAAAGGGTGAGCGCGTGCTGCGGTGCGGCCAGCGCGGGAAGGCTCAGGCAGGCGAGCAACAGGCTGCCTGCCAGCCGGCGCAGACGGTGCGTTGGCGTCATTGGGCTTTCTCCGAAGTCTTGATCCACCAGCTATTCAGCCCAAGGGTGTAGGGCGGCGTGGTGACGAAGGCGAACCGGTTGCGGTAGGCCAGGCGATGGTTGTCGAGGTACCAGTTGGGGATCATGTAGTAGTGCCATGAGAGCACGCGGTCCAGGGCGCGGGCAGCGGCGACCTGGTCATCGCGGGTGCGGGCGGCGAGCAGGGTGTCGAGCAGGTGGTCGACCACCGGGTCCTTGACCCCAGCATAGTTCTTGCTGCCCTTTGTCGCGGCCTGGCTGGAATGGAAGTACAGCCATTGTTCGAGGCCGGGGCTGAGGGTCTGGTTCAGGGTCATCAGAATCATGTCGAAATCGAACTGGTCCAGACGTTGTTTGTACTGGGCACGGTCCACGGTGCGCAAGCGCGCATCGATGCCGATGCTGGACAGGTTTTCGACATAAGGTTGCAGGATGCGTTCAAGGTTGGGGTTTACCAGCAGCAGTTCCATGCGCAATTGCTGGCCCTTGCTGTCGACCAGGCGCTGGCCGTGCAGCTTCCAGCCGGCCTCGGCGAGCAGGCCCAGAGCCTGGCGCAGGGTCTGGCGGCTGATACCCCTGCCATCGGTGTGGCTGACCTTGTACGGTTCGCTGAACAGCTTGGCGGGCAACTGGTCACGGAATGGCGCCAGCAGCAGCCACTCCTTGCCGGTGGGCAGGCCGCTGGCGGCGAACTCGCTGTTTGGGTAGTAGCTGGTCGAGCGGCGGTAGGCGCTGCTGAACAGCGCGCGGTTGGTCCACTCGAAGTCCAGCATCAGCCCCAGCGCCTGGCGTACCCGCGGGTCACTGAACGCGGCCCGGCGGCTGTTCATGAACAGGCCCTGTGTTTGCGTGGGAATGCTGTGCGGGATTTGTGCCTTGATCACTTCACCCCGGCGCACGGCAGGGAAGTTGTAACCGTTGGCCCAGTTTTTTGCCTGGTGCTCGATATAGATGTCGAACTCGCCGGCCTTGAAGGCTTCGAAGGCCACCGTCGCGTCACGATAGAACTCGTATTCGACCCGATTGAAATTGTACTTGCCACGGTTGACCGCCAGGTCTTTGCCCCAGTAGTTCTTCACCCGTTCGAACACCAGGCGTCGTCCGGGTTGTACCTGGGTGATGCGGTAGGGGCCGCTGCCCAAGGGGGGCTCGAAGGTGGTGGCCTTGAAGTCGCGCTTCTGCCAGTAGTGTTTGGGCAGTACCGGCATTTCGCCCAGGCGCAGGATCAGCAGCGGGTTGCCGGCGCGTTTGAACACGAAGCGGATGCGTAGCGGGCCGAGGATGTCTACCCGCTGCACTTCCTGCAGGTTGGTGCGGTAGATCGGGTGGCCATCCTTGAGCAGCGTGCGGTACGAGAAGGCCACGTCAGCCGAGGTGATGGGCTGGCCGTCATGCCAGCGGGCTTCGGGGCGCAGGTTGAACACCACCCAGCTGCGGTCCTCGCTGTACTCCACCGAGCGGGCGATCAGGCCATAGCTGGAGGTTGGCTCGTCACCGGACGGGTCGTACTGGCCCGTGCCGATCATCAGTGGCTCGTTCAGCTCGCTGATGCCGTACTGCTGGAAATTGGGCGTGGTAATCGGGCTCGACCCTTTGAAGGTGTAGGGGTTGAGCGTGTCGAAGGTACCAAAAGCCATGGCCCGCAACGTGCCGCCCTTGGGCGCTTGCGGGTTGACCCAGTCGAAGTGGGTGAAGGTGGCTGGGTACTTGAGCGTGCCGAACTGCGCGTATCCGTGGCTTTCGCTCACGATCGCGGCTGCGGGAAAGCTCAAGGCCAGGCTGAGTGACAGCAGGAGGGGACGTATCAAATCGGCATCCGATCCAGAGGCGTTGGGCTTTGATCGAGTACAGTAACAGCTTGGTGGGGTTGGAAAAAGAGAGGGGCTGGGGTTTTCCAGTGGCTGGGTTTTCAGGCCCATTCGCGGGCACGCCCGCTCCCACAGGTACGACACCGGCTTTGAGGACTGTGAAAAACCTCTGGGGGCGGGCGTGCCCGCGAATGGGCTGCAAAGCAGCCCCTGTAACGACTCAACGCCCGAGGTAGACGGTCAGGGTCTGGCCTGGCTTGAGGGCGTGGCCGCTGCGTGGGTTCCAGCGCTTGAGGTGCTTCATTTCCACATTGAAGCGCTTGGCCACCAGGTACAGAGAATCGCCCTTGCGGACCTTGTATTGCGTGGAGCGCTTCCCGGAGGCAGCAACCCGGTTGCCGGCGGCGCTTGGCGCACTGCCACCACGCAGGGCCAGAACCTGGCCAGCGCGCAGACTGTTGCCGGACAAGCGGTTCCAGCGCTTGATGTCCTTGACCGATACACGGTTGGCCTTGGCGATGGCGCTCAGGTTATCGCCACGCTTGACCCGGTAGCTGCGTGCCCCCACCGGTGCCTTGGCTTCGGCCACGGCCCGGGCAAACGCTGCTTTCGGGGGTTGCAGGCTGACCAGTTGCTCCGGGTTGAGGTTGGACAGGCTGGCACTGAGCAACTGCGCCTTGGCGGTGGGCACCAGCAGCTGTTTCGGGCCATCGACGGTCATGCGTTTCTTGAATGCCGGGTTGAGCTGGATCAGCTCGTCCTCGTCGATGTTGGCAAAGGCCGCGACCCGGGAAAGGTCCAGACGGTCATTGATCGCCACCGCTTCAAAGTACGGTTCGTTGGCGATCGGGGTGAGATTGACACCATAGGCTTCTGGCGTGGACACCACCTGCGACAGTGCCAGCAACTTGGGTACGTAGTCGCGGGTTTCCTGTGGCAGCGGCAGGTTCCAGTAGTCGGTCGGCAGGCCGAGCCTTTCGTTGCGCTCGATGGCTCGGCTGACGGTGCCTTCGCCGGCATTGTAGGCCGCCAGGGCCAACAGCCAGTCGCCGTTGAACATGTCGTGCAGGCGGGTCAGGTAGTCCAGCGCGGCGTTGGTCGACGCGGTGACATCGCGGCGGCCGTCATAGAAGTTGGTCTGGCGCAGGTTGAAGTGGCGACCGGTAGCCGGCATGAACTGCCACATGCCGGCAGCGCTGGCGCGTGAGTAGGCCATGGGGTTGTAGGCACTTTCGATGGCTGGCAGCAGGGCCAGTTCCAGCGGCATGTCGCGTTCTTCAAGGCGCTCGACGATGTAGTGCAGGTAGAGGCTGCCACGTTCCCCGGCGCTTTCGATGAAGGTCGGGTTGCTGGCGAACCACAAGCGCTGCTGCTCGATGCGCGGGTTGACATCGATACTGTCCTGCAGGGCGAAGCCCTGGCGCATGCGCTCCCAGACATCCTGCGGCGCCTGTTCGGCCGGCTTGACCAGCAGCGGGGAAGGTTTGTGCTTGATCCGTGCCTGGTAGTTGTGCGCGCGAACGCTATCGGATTCGTCGAGCTGACGGGTGCTCTGGCAGCCCACCAAGGTGGCTGCCAGGGCCAGCGCACTGATTTGGGCCAGGCGCGTCAGGGCGACGGAATGAGAGGTTCTGCGGCTACGGGAAGACATCGGCTGATACAGGTATCCGGGCGAAAAAGTTCGGCGATTTTAGAAACCGCTCCGGGCCTGGTCAACCTTTGACCATCACTTGCGATATATCTTGCGGTTATCAGAAGGTGTCCTTCCAAGACCTCAAGGCAGCAAAAACAGCGACATGCGAGTTGTTTGAATGTCCCTTCCATTCGTCTGCTTTTTGTTTAACTAATGTTTCAGCGGTACGCAGAAAGGGGTTGGTCAGGCGCTCCAGGCCGATCGTTGAGGGCAAGCTGATGCGATTTTCGGCGCGCAAACGGGTAACGTCCTCGAAGCGTTGCTGAACGTGCGGGTTGGTCGGTTCCACAGCCTTGGCGAAGCGCAGGTTGCTGAGGGTGTATTCATGGGCGCAGTACACTTGTGTCTGCTCTGGCAGGGCCGCCAGGCGGGCGAGGGCGGGCTGCATCTGTTCGGGTGTACCTTCGAACATGCGCCCGCAACCGGCGGCGAACAGGGTGTCGCCACTGAACAGGATGGGCGTTGCTGGCTGGTCGCTGAAGAAGGCGATATGCCCCAGGGTGTGGCCGGGTACCGCCATTACCTGGAACGTCACACCCAGCACGTCCACCCTATCGCCTTCGTCCAGTGCCAGGTCGCGGCCGGGAATGCGCTCGTTGGCAGGGCCACAGACCCGTGCGCCGGTCAATTGCCTGAGCCGTTCCACCCCACCGACATGGTCATTGTGGTGGTGGGTGACGAGGATGTCGCTCAGCACCCACTCGGGGTTGGCAGCCAGCCAGCGCTCCACTGGGCCGGCATCGCCCGGGTCGACCACCGCACAACGGCGTTTGGCAGTATCCTGTAAC
Source organism: Pseudomonas sp. yb_2 (assembly GCF_043103905.1). NCBI lineage: Bacteria > Pseudomonadati > Pseudomonadota > Gammaproteobacteria > Pseudomonadales > Pseudomonadaceae > Pseudomonas > Pseudomonas sp. yb_2. Next base: position 125,775 of record NZ_JBICKH010000001.1, read on the forward strand.
AACCAGATGTAGTTGTCGGAGAAAGCGGGGAGAGCTTCGATCTGTATCATGGTGCGGATCCGATTCGCCTAGCGTGGCACATGAGGGCATCTTAGCCGCGATGGCGCGGTGGGAGAACCTTCGAGGGAGAGCGCAATGACCGACCAAGCCTTTGCCCAGGCCGACCCGGACTGGGTCAAGCTGATCAGCCTGGCCCGTGAGTGGTTCAACGGCCCACTTGGGCAACTGATGCTCAAGGAGGAGGACAAACTGCTGGAAGAAGAGCTCGGGCGCTTCTTTGGCGGCTATCTCGTGCATTACGGGCCCTGCGCCGAGCCACCGCCCAGAGCCCCCCAGGTGCAGCGTAATGTGCGCCTTGGTGCGCCCTTGCCGGGTGTGGAGATTGTCTGCGAAGAACAAGCCTGGCCGTTGAGCGAGCACGCTGCCGACGTGGTGGTGCTGCAGCATGGCCTGGACTTCTGCCTGTCGCCCCATGGCCTGCTGCGCGAGGCCGCCAGTGCCGTACGCCCGGGCGGGCACCTGCTGATCGTGGGGATCAACCCCTGGAGCAGCTGGGGCATGCGCCATTTCTTCAGTCACGGTGCTCTGCGCAAGGCGCGCTGCATCTCGCCGTCCCGGGTGGGCGACTGGCTCAACCTGCTGGGCTTCGCGCTGGAGAAACGCCGCTTCGGGTGCTATCGTCCGCCGCTTGCCTCACCTGCCTGGCAGCAACGCCTGGAGGGCTGGGAACGACTGGCTGGCGGCTGGCAGGGTTCCGGTGGTGGGGTGTACCTGCTGGTGGCGCGCAAGATGGTGGTGGGCCTGCGGCCTTTGCGGCCGGAACGTCGCGAGCCAATGGGCAAACTGCTGCCGCTGCCACTGGCGAAGGTCAACCGCACCGCAGCCAACCCCGAAACTGACAAGCACTGAATTCAAGAGTGGTACATGAGCGATAGCGTCGAGATGTTTACTGATGGTGCCTGCAAGGGCAACCCTGGCCCGGGTGGCTGGGGCGTGCTGATGATCTACAAGGGCGTCGAGAAGGAACTGTGGGGCGGCGAACGTGAGACCACCAACAACCGCATGGAGCTGATGGCCGCGATCCAGGGCCTGATGTCGCTCAAGCGTGAATGCGAGGTGGTGCTGACCACCGACTCGCAGTACGTGATGAAGGGCATCAACGAATGGATGGTCAACTGGAAGAAGCGTGGCTGGAAGACCGCCGCCAAGGAGCCGGTGAAGAACGCCGACCTGTGGCAGCAGCTCGATGAGCAGGTCAACCGCCACAAGGTGATCTGGAAGTGGGTGCGCGGCCATATTGGCCACCCCGGCAACGAACGCGCCGACCAGCTGGCCAACCGTGGGGTCGATGAGGTGCGCGCCCAGCGTTGAGCTGGGGTACAATCGCGGCCTTTGTAACGGATGCAAGTTGGAGCGCCCGCGTGGAGCAGCAGCAAGATAAACGGTTCGTCATTCTCGATACCGAAACCACGGGTATGCCGGTTGGCGAAGGCCACCGGATCATCGAGATCGGCTGTGTCGAGGTCATCGGCCGGCGCCTGACCGGGCGGCACTTCCACGTCTACCTGCAGCCCGACCGCGAGAGTGACGAGGGCGCGATCAACGTTCACGGCATCACGGATGCCTTCCTGGTCGGCAAGCCACGTTTTGGCGATGTCGCCGAGGAGTTCTTCCAGTTCATCCAAGGCGCCACGCTGGTCATCCACAACGCGGCGTTCGACGTTGGCTTCATCAACAACGAATTCGCCTTGCTGGGCCAGCAGGACCGCGCTGACATTTCGCAGCACTGCACCATTCTGGACACCCTGCTGCTGGCACGTTCGCGCCACCCGGGGCAGCGCAACAGCCTAGATGCGCTGTGCAAACGCTACGACATCGACAACTCGGGCCGTGAGTTGCACGGCGCACTGCTCGACTCGGAACTGCTGGCCGACGTTTACCTGGCAATGACCGGTGGCCAGACCAGCCTGTCGTTGGCTGGGAATGGCGCAGATACGGAAGAGGACGGGCAGGGCACTGGCGGCAGCGAGATCCGCCGGATTGTCGGGCGTGCGCCAGGGCGGGTGATCATGGCCAGCGCTGAAGAGCTGGAGGCGCATGCCGAGCGGCTGGCGGCCATTGCCAAGTCGGCGGGTGGGCCTTCGCTGTGGCAGGCCCTGACTGAGGCATCTGCGGGTTGAGGTGTTGGGCTTGCCGTGGGTTATAGGGTGTTGCTGAGATCGAGCGCCGCCCGCGCGGCGCATCGCGAGCGAAGCTCGCTCCTACATTTGTTGCAACGTGCCCA
>NZ_JBICKH010000020.1:0-40384 GCF_043103905.1 Pseudomonas sp. yb_2
CAGATCACCGCACCCGACATCACCGCCCCTGCCGCCCCAACCGAACTGGCGGTGAGCGCGGACGGCAGCGTTATCACCGGCCGTGCCGAACCGGGCAGCACCGTGCGCATCGTGGCTGCCGACGGCACCGAATTGGGCACTGCCGTGGTCGGCCCGACCGGCGTGTTCAGCCTCAACCTCAACCCGCCACAAGTTGACGGCGAAGTGCTGCAAGCCACCGCGACCGATGCCGCTGGCAACACTTCCGTTACCAGCTCGGTCACCGCGCCGGATATCGATGGCGGCGATACCACCCCGCCTGAAGCACCGACCAATCTGGTGATCGGCCTTGCCGGCAGCCAGCTCAGTGGTCGAGGCGAAGCCGGCACTACCGTGCAGGTGCGTGACGCGGCCGGCAACATCCTCGCGACCGGTACCGTCGCCGCGGATGGCACCTTCACCGTCACCCTGAATCCTGCCGTGAACGACGGCAGCACCTTGCAAGTCACCCTCACCGATGCCGCCGGCAACGTATCCCAACCGGGCTCGGTCACCTCGGCCGACTTGCTGCCGCCTGCACAACCGACTGACCTGGCCTTGGCCGATGGCGTCACTTTCACCGGTCGCGGCGAGCCCGGCGCTACCGTGCAAGTGCGCGATGCTGCCGGCAACCTAATTGGCACCGGCGTCGTCGGTGCCGACGGCCTGTTCAGCCTCACCCTGTCGCCGGCCCAGGCCAATGGTGAAGCACTCGACGTGCGTCTGGTGGATGCCGCCGGCAACAGTTCGATACCGCTGGAGTTCACAGCCCCGGATATCACACCGCCCGAGGCGGTCACCGACATCCTGGTCGGCCCAGGTGGCACGGCCCTGAGTGGTCGCGGCGAGCCGGGTGCCACTGTCGACGTGCGTGATGCCAATGGCACCGTGATCGGCACGGGTGTGGTCGGTGCCAACGGCACCTTCCTGATCGATCTCGCCCCGGCCGCTCAGCCGGGCGAACAATTGAGCCTGGTGCAGACCGACGCAAGCGGCAATGCTTCCTCGGCACTGCAATTCGAAGTCCCGCTCACCACTGCGCCCGCCAGCCCCAGCGACCTGGTATTCGCCGAAGACGGCAGCAGCATCAGCGGTACCGCACCTGCCGGCACCCGTGTGGAAGTACATGACGCCAACGGCACGCTGGTTGGCACTGTGGTGGCTGGCCCCGACGGCAGCTTCACCGTAACCCTCGACCCGCCTCAGGCCAACGGCGAACTGCTGGACGTGGTGGCCATTGATGACGGCGGTGTTTCCTCGCTGCCCACCCAAATCACCGCACCGGATATCACCGCCCCTGCCGCACCGACCGAACTGGTGATCAATGCCGACGGCAGCGTGGTCACCGGCCGTGCCGAACCGGGCAGCACCGTACGCGTGCTGGCCGCCGACGGCACCACTGTGCTGGGTAGCGTGGTAGTTGGCGCTACCGGCAGCTTCAGCATCACCCTCGACCCGCCACAGATAGACGGTGAAGTGCTGCAGGTGACGGCCACCGACGCGGCAGGCAACGCCTCCACCGCCAGTAACCTTACCGCGCCGGACATTGACGGCGGCGATACCACCCCGCCTGAAGCACCGACCAATCTGGTGATCGGCCTTGCCGGCAGCCAACTCAGTGGTCGAGGCGAAGTCGGCTCTACCGTGCAGGTACGTGACGCGGCCGGCAACATCCTCGCGACTGGCACCGTCGCTGCAGATGGCACCTTCGTCATCGCCCTGGACCCCGCCGTGAACGATGGCAGCACCTTACAAGTCACCCTCACCGACGCTGCCGGCAACGTATCCCAACCAGGCTCGGTCACCTCGGCCGACTTGCTGCCGCCCGCACAACCGACTGACCTGGCCCTAGCCGATGGTGTCACCTTCACCGGTCGTGGCGAACCCGGCGCTACCGTGCAGGTACGCGATGCCGGCGGTGCTGTCATCGGTACTGGTGTCGTCGGTGCCGACGGCCTGTTCAGCCTCACCCTGTCGCCTGCCCAGGCCAACGGCGAAGCCCTCGACGTACGCTTGGTGGATGCTGACGGCAACGCCTCTGCGCCGCTGCAATTCGATGCGCCGGACATTACCCCGCCCGGTGCGGTGAGCAACATTGCCGTCGGCGCTGACGGCCTGGCCCTGAGCGGTCGCGGCGAACCCGGCGCCACTGTTGAGGTGCGCGATGCCAGTGGCACCGTGATCGGCACGGGTGTTGTGGGAGCCAACGGCACCTTCCTGATCGACCTCGCCCCAGCCGCGCAGCCGGGCGAGCAGTTGACCCTGGTGCAGACCGACCCAAGCGGCAACGCTTCCTCGGCACTGCAATTCGAAGTCCCGGTCACCACTGCGCCTGCCAGCCCCAGCGACCTGGTATTCGCCGAAGACGGCAGCAGCATCAGCGGTACCGCACCTGCCGGCACCCGTGTGGAAGTGCATGACGCCAATGGCACGTTGATTGGCACTGTGGTGGCGGGCCCCGACGGTAGCTTCACCGTCACCCTCGACCCGGCCCAGACCAACGGCGAACTGCTGGACGTGGTGGCCATTGATGACGGCGGTGTTTCCTCGCTGCCCACCCAAATCACCGCACCGGATATCACCGCCCCTGCCGCACCGACCGAACTGGTGATCAATGCCGACGGCAGCGTGGTCACCGGCCGCGCCGAACCGGGCAGCACCGTACGCGTGCTGGCCGCCGACGGCACCACTGTGCTGGGTAGCGTGATAGTTGGCGCTACCGGCAGCTTCAGCATCACCCTCGACCCGCCACAGATAGACGGCGAGGTGCTTCAAGTCACGGCCACCGATGCGGCAGGCAACGCCTCCACCGCCAGCAACCTTACCGCGCCGGACATCGACGGCGGCGACACCACGCCACCGGAAGCCCCGACCAACCTGGTGATCAACCCCGCCGGCAGCCAGCTGACCGGTCGCGGTGAAGCCGGTACCAGCGTTCAAGTGCGCGATGGCGCAGGCACCGTAGTTGCCACAGGCACGGTCAACCCGGATGGCACCTTCGCCATCACCTTGAACCCGGCCATCACCGATGGCAGTACCCTGCAAGTGACCCTGACCGACGCTGCCGGCAATGTCTCGCAACCCGGCTCGGTCGCCACGCCAGACCTGCTGGCCCCCACGCAGCCAACCGAGCTGGCCTTGATCGATGGTGTGACCTTCACCGGCCGCGGCGAGCCCGGAGCCACCGTACAGGTCCGCGATGCCACCGGCAGCCTGATCGGCACAGGCCTGGTCAACGAAGACGGCACCTTCAGCGTCACGCTGTTCCCCGCCCAGGCCAATGGTGAAGCACTGGACATTCGCGTGGTAGACGCCGCCGGCAACAGTTCAACGCCGCTGGCGTTCACTGCACCGGACGTCACGCCGCCAGCTGCCGTCAGCAACGTCGTGGTGGGCGCCGATGGCCTGGTGCTCAGTGGCCGTGGCGAGGCCGGTGCTACCGTACAGGTACGTGATGCCAACGGCTCTGTCATAGGCACCGCCACAGTCGGCGCCAACGGAACCTTCTTGGTCGACCTCACCCCAGCCGCGCAACCGGGCGAGCAATTGAGCCTGGTGCAGACCGATGCGAGCGGCAACGCCTCTGAAGCCCTGCAATATGAAATCCCGGCAACCACGACCCCAGCCAGCCCAAGCGACCTGGTGGTGGCTGCGAACGGCGCCAGCATCACTGGTACAGCCCCGACGGGCAGCCGTGTGGAAGTACACGATGCCAACGGCACACTGGTCGGCAGTGTGGTGGTAGGTGCCGGTGGCACCTTCACCGTCATCCTCAACCCGGCCCAGGCCAACGGCGAACTGCTGGACGTGGTGGCCATCGATGGCACCGGCGCTTCGTCCCTGCCGGTGCAAATCGCTGCGCCAGACATCACCCCGCCGGTCACCCCGAGCGAGCTAGCGATCAGTGCCAACGGCAGCGAGGTCACCGGCCGCGCCGAAGTGGGCAGCACCGTGCGTGTGCTGGCCGCCGATGGCACCACCGTGCTGGGTAGTGTGGTGGTCGACGCCACTGGCAGTTTCAGCATCACCCTCGACCCGCCGCAGGTGAGTGGAGAGGTACTACAAGTCACCGCCACCGACGCCGCCGGCAACACCTCCACGGCCGGCGACATCACCGCGCCGGACATCGACGGTGGCGACACCACACCACCGGATGCCGCAACCAACTTGGTAGTTGGCCTGGCCGGCGCCCAGCTCAATGGCCGCGGCGAAGCCGGGGCCAGCGTGCAGGTGCGCGATGCCCAGGGCAATGTACTGGCCAACGGCTCGGTCAACCCGGACGGCACCTTCCAGATCACCCTTGACCCACCGGTGAAAGATGGCAGCAACCTGCAAGTGGTGCTGACCGATGCCAGCGGCAATGCTTCGGCCCCGGCGTCGGTGGTTACCCCGGACTTGCAGGCCCCGGCCCAACCGACCGGCGTGGCCTTGGCCGACGGCGTGACCCTGAGCGGCAACGGCGAACCGGGCGCTACCGTGCAGGTACGCGATGCCTTGGGCAACTTGCTCGGCACTGGCCTGGTCCCTGAAACCGGCAGTTTCAGCATCACCCTGTCGCCGGCCCAGGCCAATGGCGAAATCCTCGACATCCGTCTGATCGATGCTGCCGGCAATGTCTCTTCATCCCTGCAGTTCGAGGCTCCGGACATCACCGCGCCTGCCGTAGTCAGCAACATCGTCGTCGGCGCCGACGGCCTGACCTTGGGCGGTCGCGGCGAAGCCGGTGCTACCGTCGAGGTGCGCGATGCCAATGGCACGCTGGTCGGTACCGGCACAGTGACCGCGAACGGTACTTTCCTGATCGACCTCGACCCGGCTGCGCTGCCGGGTGAACGCCTGAGCCTGGTACAGACCGACCCGAGCGGCAACGCCTCTGAAGCGCTGACCTACGACGTGCCACTGGTGGTCACGCCGACCAGCCCGAGCGAACTGGTCGTCGCTGCCGATGGCAGCAGCATCAGCGGTTCTGCTCCTGCTGGTAGCCGCGTGGAAGTGCATGATGCCAACGGCACGCTGGTCGGTAGCATCGTGGTGGGTGCCGAGGGCACCTTCACCGTGGTGCTTATACCGGCCCAGGCCAATGGCGAGTTGCTGGACGTGGTGGCGATCGACAACAACGGCACCTCGTCGTTGCCGGTGCAGGTCGCCGCACCAGACATCACCGCGCCTGTGGCGCCAAGCGATCTGGCAATCAGTGGCGACGGTACCGTCGTCAGCGGCCGCGCCGAAGCAGGCAGCACCGTCCGTGTGCTGGCCGCCGATGGCACCACTGTACTGGGCAGTGTCGTGGTGGGGGCCAGCGGCGCCTTCAGCATCGGCCTCACCCCGCCACAAGTGGCAGGCGAGCAGTTGCAGGTGACGGCCACCGATGTCGCAGGCAACGCCTCCACGGCCGGCAGCGTCACCGCACCGATCGTGGACAACGGCGGCGACACCACACCGCCGGAACCCGCTACCGAGCTGGCCATCAGTAACGATGGCCGCACAGTCTCCGGGCGCGGCGAAGCGGGTGCCACCGTGGAGGTGCGCAACGATCAGGGGCAAGTGCTGGTGAGCGGCACCGTTCAGCCCGATGGCAGCTTCAATGTGCAACTGCCGACTCCGGTGGTGGATGGCTCGTCCCTGCAAGTGACCCTGACCGACGCCGCCGGCAACGTCTCTACACCTAGCCCGCTGACGGCGCCCGACCAGGTAGCACCGCTGCAACCAACCGACCTGGTGCTGAGCAATGGCGACAGCCTGGCCGGTACTGCAGAAGGGGGCGCACGAGTAGAGGTCAAAGATGCCTCGGGCAACCTGATCGGCAGCGCCATTGCCGAGCCGGATGGCAGTTTCAGCCTGACCCTCGACCCGCCACAGGCCAATGGCGAGACCCTGTCCATCACCGTGACCGATGCGGCAGGCAACACTTCGGTGCCGCTGAGCTACGTGGCCCCGGACATCACCGCGCCAGCGATCGTCGCCGACGTGGTGGCAAGCGATGGCAGCCTGGCCGTGTCTGGCCGTGGCGAGCCCGGTGCCACAGTGGAAGTGCGTGATGCCCAGGGCGCAGTCATCGGTACTGGCACCGTGGCGCCAAATGGCACCTTCGTGATTGACCTGGAGGCACCGCTGGCCGCAGGTGAGAACCTCGTGCTGGTGCAGACCGATGCCGCCGGCAATACCTCGGCAGGGGTCAGCGTGACCGTTGCCGATACACCGCTGCCCGAAAGCCCGAGCGGCGTGGTGGTGGCCGGTGACGGCTCCAGTGTTTCCGGTACCGCACCGGCAGATACCCAGGTGGAAGTGCGTGACGCGCAGGGCAATGTCCTGGGCAGCGCCCAGGCCGGTCCGGATGGCAGCTTCACCGTCGGCCTGACCCCGGCCCAGGCCAACGGCGAGACCCTGGATGTCGTGGCGGTTGACGGCGCTGGCAACAGTTCGCTGCCTACCCAGATCACCGCCCCCGATATCACCCCGCCCAATGAAGCCAGCGAACTGCAACTGAGTGCCGATGGCAGCCTGCTCACCGGTCGCGGCGAACCGGGCACCACCGTGCAGGTCATCAGCGCCGACGGGACTGTGCTGGGCAACGCCCAGGTCGGTGCCGACGGTGTGATCAGCGTGGTCCTGAACCCAGCGCAGACCGACGGCCAGGAATTGGACGTGGTCCTGCGCGACCCCGCTGGCAACACCTCGACCGCCAACATCGTCGCGCCCGATACCGACGGCCCGCTGCAACCCTCCGGGCTGGCCATCGATACCGCTGGCATCCACCTTACCGGCCAGGGTCAAAGCGGCTCCATCGTCACCGTGCGTGACGCCGACGGCAATGTGCTGGGCACTGCAACCGTGGGCGGCGACGGCCGTTTCGACGTCACCCTCAACGCGCCACAGCGCAATGGCGAAAGCCTGACCGTCGAAGCGACCGACAACCTGGGCAATAGCGCAGGGCCGGTGGACTTCACCGCCCCCGACTCTACCCCGCCGCAAGTGGTCACCAACCCGGCCATCGACGGCATCGGTACCACGATCACCGGCAACGGCGAACCGGGCGCCACTGTGACCGTGCGCGGGCCGGATGGCAGCGTGCTGGGCAGCACGGTGGTCGGCGCGGGTGGCGCTTTCGAAATTACCCTCGACGAGCCGCAAACCAACGGCCAGGCACTGACCGTGGAGCAACGCGACGCGGCCGGCAACCTGTCGGCGGCGGTCGATTTGTCGGCACCGGATACCCAGGCACCCGATAGCCCCACCGGGCTGGTCCTGGCTGGCGACGGCAGCAGCCTGAGTGGCAGCGGTGAGCCGGGTGCGCAGGTGACCGTGACCGGCACTGGCGGCACAGTACTGGGCACCGCAACGGTCCAGCCCGATGGCACCTTCCAGGTGGCAATCGACCCGCCACAGCTCAATGGCCAGACGCTGTCTGTCACTCAGGCGGACAATAGCGGCAACGGCTCGCCCGCTGGCACTGTGATCGCACCTGACTTCGAGGCACCGCTGCCGGCGCAAGGGCTGGGCCTTGATCCTACCGGCACACTGCTCAGCGGGCAGGGCGAGGCAGGCAGCACCGTAGAGGTACGTAATGCCGCAGGCAACCTGCTAGGCACCATCCCGGTGAATGCAGACGGTACGTTCGAAGTGGCACTCTCCCCGGCCCAGACCAACGGCGAAGTGCTGTCGGTGGTGCTGATCGATGGCGGCGGCAATGCCTCGCCGTCGGCCACGTTCACCGCTGACGACAGCACCGCGCCAGCTGCGCCTGCCGGCCTCACGATCACCCCGGGCGGCAGTGCCATCCAGGGTAGCGGTGAAGCTGGCTCCACGGTGGAAGTGAAGCTTGCCGACGGCACGTTGGTAGGCACCGTCGTCGTGCCCGCAGGCGGCAGCTTCACGGTCCCACTATCGCCCGCCCAGTTGGACGGCCAGGCTCTGAATGTGACGCTGACCGATGCGGCCGGCAACATTTCGCAGCCCAGCCAGATCTTTGCACCTGACATCACGCCACCGGCACTGCCCACCGACGTTGCAGTCAGCAGCGATGGCACGGCTGTGACCGGTAATGCACCTGGCGCCAGTTCGGTGACCGTGAGCGATGGGGCCGGCAATGTGATCACCGTTGCGGTCAACCCGGATGGCAGTTTCAGCGTGCCGCTGGATACACCGCAGAACAACGGCCAGACCGTAACCGTGGTAGTGACCGACGCAGCCGGCAACGACTCCGCGCCGGTCTCTGTCACCGCTCCGGACACGACCAACCCTGAATCGGCGACGGGGCTTACCGTAAGCCCGGACGGCAGCACGGTCGGCGGCACGGCCGAGCCGGGCAGCACAGTGGAAGTCCGCAACCCGGATGACACCGTGCGCGGCACTGTAACTGCTGGGCCGGACGGCACCTTCGTGATACCGGTCGCCCCACCGCTGGCATCAGGCGAAACCGTCGATGTGGTGGTGATCGACCCTGCCGGCAACGAGTCGCCTGAAATACCACTGACTGGCCCGACCGGTACCGAAGTGGCCACGCCTTCGGCCCTTGCCATCAGCGTCGACGGTTTCCTGCTGACTGGCCAAGGTACGGTCGGCTCGCTGATTACCGTGACCTCCGGTGGCACCACGCTGGGTAGCGCCACGGTCGGCAGCGACGGCACCTTCCGTGTGTTCTTCCAGAACGCCCAGCTCAACGCCCAGATCTTGCAGGTCAGTGCCAAGGCTACCGTCGATGGCCAGCCTTCGGTGCCGGCCATTATCGTGGCCAATGACACCACGGCACCGGACGCGCCGACACAGGTAAACCTCAACGCCACCGGTAGTACGCTGACCGGCCAAGGCGAGGTGGGTGCAACCGTGCGCGTGACAGACCTACAAGGCACCTTGCTGGGGACTGCAACCGTCGACAGCAATGGCCTGTTCAGTGTCAGCTTCTCGCCGGCCGTGGCCAATGGGCAAAACCTGATCGTCACCCAGGCTGATGCTGCAGGCAATGTTTCGCTCGCGGCCACCCTGCAAGCGCCCGACCTGCAGGCACCGCTGGCAGCCAGCAACCTCAGCCTCAACAGCGCAGCCACCGTGCTCAGCGGCCAGGGCGAAGCCGGTGCCAGCGTCACCGTGCGCGACGCCAGCGGCGCCATCCTGGCCACCGGCACCGTCAACCAGAGCGGCCAGTTCCAGATCACCCTGCCCAGCGCGCAGGTCACCGGTAGCCCGCTACAGGTCACCCTCAGTGATGCCGCGGGCAATGTGTCCGGCCCGGCCAGCCTGGCCACGCCAGACCACACGCCGCCAGCGGCCATCAGTAACCCGGTGCTGAGCCAGGACGGCCGGCAGCTTTCCGGCAGCGGTGAAGCGGGCGCCACGGTACAGGTACGCAACGCCGCCGGTGCCTTGCTCGGCACCGCCACGGTGGGCGCCGACGGTCGCTTCACGGTGACCTTCGACACGCCGCAAGCCAACGGCCAGGTCATCGGCGTGACGCAAATGGATGCCGCCAGCAATACCTCGCCGGCGATCAACGTGACAACCCCGGACCTGACCCCACCCGCACCGCTGACCAACGTGGTGCTGAACAACAACGGCCTGACCCTGACCGGCCTGGGCGAAGCCGGTGCCACGGTCACCGTTCACGGCCCGGACGGGACCATCATCGGCACCGGCCTGGTGGCAGCCAATGGCAGCTTTACCCTCACCCTGAACAGCGCCCAGCTCAACGCCCAGCTCCTGAGCGTTACGCAGACCGACGCGGGCAACAACACCTCCACCGCCGTGGCGGTCACCGCGCCGGACTTCACCCCGCCTACGGCACCGACAGCACTCGCGCTGTCCGGTACCGGGCTGCAACTGACCGGTAACGCCGAAGCCGGCAGCACCGTGACCGTGCGCGATGCCAGCGGCAACGTGCTGGGCACAGCGGTAGCCGGTGGCAACGGCACCTTCCAGGTCACCTTGAACAGTGCCCAGACCAATGGCCAGATACTGCAGGTGACCGCCACCGACGCAGCCGGCAACGTGTCGCCGGCCGCACCTTACACCGCAGCGGACACCACGCCGCCGGCCGCCGTGGCCAACCTGGCTGTCTCCGCCAATGGCGCCACCCTGACAGGCGATGGCGAAGCAGGCGCAACCGTGACCGTACGAGCACCGGACGGTACCGTGCTGGGCAACGCTACAGTGGCCGCCGACGGTCACTTCAGCGTGTCCCTGTCACCGGCAGCGATCACGGGTGAAAGCCTGAGCGTGGTCCAGGCCGATGCCGCACAGAATGTCTCCCCTGCGCAAAACGTGACGGCGCCGGGCGCGCTGGCACCGGCCACGCCGGACAACCTGATACTGGCCGCCGACGGCCTGTCGGTGAGCGGCACCGCCGAGGCGGGCAGCACAATCAAGGTGTACGGCCCCAACGGCGTATTGCTGGGCAGCAGCCCGGTCACCAACGACGGCACGTTCACTGTCAATCTCGGCAGTGCACAGGCCAATGGCGAAGTGTTGCAGGTCAGCGCAACGGGCCCCGATGGCACCGTATCGCTGCCCGCTACCCTACAGGCACCGGACACCACGGCACCGCAACCACTGACCAACCTGGTGTTGTCCAACGACGGCCTGGTACTCAGTGGCCGCGGTGAAGCAGGTGCCACCGTTACCGTGCTTGGCGAAGGCGGTATCGAACTGGGCACTGCCGTGGTCGATGCCAATGGCGACTTCAACGTCGACCTGAGCGTCGCTCAAATCAACGGCGAACAGCTCAGCGCCAGCCAGTCCGATGTGGCCGGCAACGAGTCCAACAGCGTCAGCCTCACAGCCCCTGACCGCGTCGCGCCGGATGCTGCCGGCAACCTGGCCTTCGCCGGGGGTGGCAGCTTGCTGAACGGTACCGGCGAAGCAGGTGCCGCCGTGCGTGTGCTCGCCGCCGATGGTTCGGTGCTGGGCAGTGCCACTGTGCGCGCCGACGGCACCTTCCAGGTCAACCTCGTATCGCCTCAGGCCAACGGCCAACAGGTGCAAGTGGTGCTGGCCGATGCGGCAGGCAACCAGTCTGCCGCCAGCGCTATCACCGCACCCGATACCACACCGCCATCGGCACCCGGCGAACTGGCCGTTTCCGGTGATGGTGTCACCCTCACCGGCCGCGGCGAAGTGGGCGCACGGGTTACCGTGACCAACCCGGCAGGCGAGGAAATCGGCAGCGCCACCGTCGATGCCAGTGGCCACTTCACCATCACGCTGAGCCCGGCACTGGGCAACGCCGAGCTGCTCAGCTTCACCCAGGCCGATGCGGCCGGCAACGTGTCGGCAGTGGCTACCCTGCAAACCCCGGACTTCACCCCGCCCGACCCACTCACCCAAGTGGTGATCAACGCCGACGGCAGCGTGGTCAGCGGCCTGGGCGAGGCCGGCGCCACGGTAATCGTCAGTAACGCGGCCGGTACCGTACTGGGCACGGGTATCGTACTGGCTGATGGCAGCTTCAGCGTCGAACTGTCACCCGCACAAATCAACAACCAGACACTGTCGGTACTGCAGGCCGATCCACCCGGCAACGTCAGCCTGCCGGTCAACGTGCAAGCGCCGGATCTCACGCCGCCAGCGGCAGCAACCGAGCTGCGGCTCAATGCGGCAGGTGACGAGCTGGGCGGTGTCGGCGAAGTGGGCGCCACCGTGCGCGTGTACGTCGGTACCACGCAGATCGGTACCGGCACAGTAGGCGCCAACGGGACCTTCATCGTCGAGCTGGATGCAGCACAGCTCGATGGCCAGGTGCTGCAGGTCACCCTGACCGATGCAACCGGCAACATCTCGCCAATCAGTTCGGTCACGGCCGTGGACACCACACCACCGGCCACCGTGGTCGCCACCATCAACGACAGCGGTACCCAGGTGATCGGTACTGCCGAAGCCGGCACCCGCGTCACGGTGGTCAACAACAATGGCGACCTGCTGGGCCAGGTAACGGTGGAGCCGGATGGCACCTTCGTCCTTGACCTGAACCTCCCGCAAATCAACGGCGAAACGCTGACCATCATCGCCCAGGACGCCACTGGCAACCCGTCGGTACCGCTGGCAGTGACTGCGCCAGACCTGACGCCACCGGTGCAGCCGACCGACCTGCTGCTCAACGCAGCCGGGACGTCGATGACGGGTACGGCCGAAGCCGGCAGCACCATCACGGTGCGCGGCCCGGACAACAACATCGTGGGCACGGTGGAAGTGGGTGAGAACGGCCAGTTCACTGTGCCGATCAGCCCGGCACAGAACAACGGCCAGTTGCTGACGGTGGTGTCCACCGATGATGCCGGCAACGCTTCGGTGGCTGTCCCTTACCAGACCAACGACACCTCGCCACCCGACCTGGTGACCAACCTGGCGATCAACAACACCTTCAACGTGCTGACTGGCAAGGGCGAAGCCAATGCCACGGTCACCGTCAGCTTCGACGGAGACGTGATCGGTACCGGCGTGGTGGATGGCGCTGGCAACTTCCAAATAACACTGGTGCCAGCGGTGGGCTCGCTCGCCACTCTGGAAGTGACACAGTCCGACGGCATCAATACGTCTGCGGTCGCGACCTACCTCACACCGTTGATCGCACCACCCGTGCCGCCAACCGACGTGACCTTGGGCAGCGACGGCCTGACCCTGACAGGCAGTGCACCCAGCGGTGTGGGCATTCGCGTATACGACGCTGCAGGCAACCTGATCGGTACAGGGGTCGCAAGCCTGAACGGCTCCTTCACCCTGACGCTGGACGCAGCCCAGCTCAATGGCGAACACATTTCGGTGACAGCGGTGGCGCTGATAGGCGGCGAATCGCAGCCGACCTTCCTGCAAGCGGCCGACATCACGCCACCGACCAACCCGGTGGTGACCAGCCTGTCTGTCAATGGCCTGGTGCTGACCGGCACGGGTGAAGCCGGTGCCACGGTGACAGTGCGTGATGCCGGCAACAACGTGCTCGGCACGGCGGTGGTGAATGGCGGTGGCGTGTTCACCGTCAACCTGAACGCCGCGCAGCTCAACGGCCAGGTACTGGGCGTGAGCCAGGCTGACACTGCAGGCAATGTGTCCGGCAGCACAAGCTACACCGCCGCAGACCTGCAGCCACCTGCAGCGCCCACCAACGTCGCCATCAACGGCACCGGTACCGTGCTTACCGGTAGCGGTGAGGCGGGCGCTACCATTACCGTCCAAGGCCCGAACGGCCAGGTGGGTACCGGTGTGGTACAAGCCAACGGCACCTTCAGCATTACCTTGACCTCGCCACAGAACGACGGGCAACTGCTGGTGGTACGCCAGGCCGATGCTGCCGGCAACCTGTCCGCCAGCACCAGCCTGACCGCGCCGGACACCACCCCGCCAGCCGCCCCGCTGGCCACCATCAACGCCAACGGCACCTCGGTCAGTGGTTCTGGCCAGGTCGGCAGCACGGTCACCGTGCGCAACAGCGCCGGTACCGTACTGGGTACCGCAACGGTGGGCAGCAACGGCCTGTTCGTGGTCAGCCTGACTGCGGCGCAGATCGACAACCAGGCGCTCAGCGTCACCCTCACCGACAGCGCCGGTAATGTGTCCACAGGCACTGCGCTGACCGCACCGGACCTGACCCCGCCTGCGGCTGCCGGCAACCTGCTGTTCAGTGCCGACGGCAGTACCCTCACCGGTACTGGGGAAGTGGGTGCCACCGTCACCGTACGCAGCGCCGGCGGTACCGTGCTGCAGACCGCGACGGTGCAGGCGGACGGCACCTTCACCGTGACCCTGAGCCCGCCTCAGGACAACGGCCAGATCCTTTCGGTGATCCTCAGCGACCCGCGCGGCAACGTGTCGGGCAACGTCAACGTCACTGCACCGGATGTGGATGCCAACGCGCCGGTCATCGCCAGCGACAACCTGGCCACGGCCACGGTCAACCTGGCAGCGGTCAGCGCCACGAAGACCTACACCGACAGCTTCACCACGCTGCTGTCTGGCTTCTCCAAGACCTACACCTGGACGGTCGCAGCAGGCACCACGGCCGACCCTACCCTCACACTGACCACCAACAGCGTGCTGGCACTGCTCAACAACACCAGCTTCACCCTGCAGGTGAAAGACGCCAGCGGCGCCTGGGTGACCATCGCCACCGGCAACACTCAGGGCCTGCTCGACCTGATCGTGCTGCCAATCGGCTTGCAGGTGGACATCGGCGTGCTGCAAGCCGGTGATTACCGACTGACCGTGGGCAGTGGCGGCATCGGCCTGATCACCGAAGTGAGCACCACGCTGGACATCGTCTCCACCAGCCTGACCCAATTCACCGGCACCGGCATTGCCACCTCTGGCAACGTCATTACCGACGTGGGTACCGATGGCGCAGTGGATGCCCGTGGCCCGGACAGCGCCGCCGTGCTGCAAGTGCTCAAAGACGGCAGCTACGTCTCGGCCGGGACCGCCACGACGGTTCAGGGCCAGTACGGCACCCTGGTGATCCGTGCGGACGGCAGCTACACCTACACGCCGAACGGCAGCCCGAACAGTGTCGGCAAGGTGGACGTGTTCAGCTACCAACTGGTGCACCCTAACGGCCTGTCCGATGCCGCCAACCTGTACGTGCGCATCGACAGCCCGCAAGCCACGGAGGTCTGGAGCGACACCAACTACGGTGCACCGGCCACGGTGGTCGACGCAGTCAACGACGTTGGTACCAGCCAGGTCACCCTGGACAACCGCGTGGACTCCAGCAGCAGTACGCTGGGCTCGCTGAACCTGCCAGTGATCGGTACCCGCCAGGCCACCTACACCACCACGGTTGCCGCCAATACCACGGCCGACCTGCAGGTGGTGGTCAACTCCACCAACCTGTTGAGCCTGCTCAACGGCACCACCATCGAGCTGCTCAAGCTCAACCCGGCCACCGGCCAGTACGTGCTGGTGCAGTCGGTGCCGGGTGGTTCGCTGGTCAGCATACTGGGCGGCGGCGCCGGGTATACCTTCGAGAACCAGGGCGCCGGTACCTACCACGTACGTGTCACCGCCGGCGGCATCGGCTTGCTCAGCTCCATCACCACCAGCCTGAACACCACTACAACGTACCTGACCGAGTTCGTGGTCAGTGGCGCGACAGCCGCCACCGGCAACCTGCTGGCTGACGACAATGTCGGTTCGGCCTTGACCGTGCTGAGCGTGCTGACAGCGGCCAACACCTACACCATCCCGGGCTACAACGGGGTAAGCGTGGCCGGCACATACGGCACGTTGCTGGTGCATGCCGACGGCAGCTACACCTACACCCTGAACGCAGGGCTCACCTCGGCGGTGGTGGGCCAGCACGACACCTTCACCTACGAGCTAAGCCACCCGAACGGCACGACCGACACCGCAACCCTCACCATCAACGTGGACAGCGCCGCCGGCCTCACCTCCACCACATCGCTGCTGGCCGATACTGGCGACGAGTCCGCGGCACTCGCCAGCCTGGCAGCGGCCACCGATGTGATCGCCGGCACTGACGGCAACGACCACCTCGATGGCAGCCAGGGTGGCCACATCACCCTGCAGGGTGGTGCGGGTGACGACACGCTGGTGGTGGTCGACCAGAACTTTGCCAGCGTCGACGGTGGCTCGGGAACCGACACCCTGCTGTGGGGCGGCGGTGATGCCAGCATTGACCTGGGCAACCTGGCCGGGCGCGTACACGACATCGAAATCCTCGACCTCAACGACACCAGTTCGGTGGCGCTCACCCTCAACCTGGCAGATGTGGTGGCCATCACCGAAACCGCTACCGACACACTGATCATCAAGGGGGACGACAAAGACTCGGTTCACATGACGGACAACTGGACGCTGGTCGGGAACCAAACTGCCGACGGCATCGACTATAACCAGTACACGGCCCAGGAGGATCCAAGCCATCACCTGTGGGTACAGAACGGTATCCATGTGGTTTGAGGCCGCTGTAAACCCGTCGGGTGAATACCCGGCGGCATGGACGACCAGCAGTAAGGGAACTATGTGAAGCGAAGCAGTCCGCTGTCACCGCTGTTGCTGGGAGCCTTCGGGCTCCTGGCCCTGAACTTCCACCCGGTTGCCCAGGCAGCCGATGATATAGACCCCCACCTGCGCCAGATCGGGCCGTCGCTGCTACGCGATGCGCCCGAAGCGGTGCCCGCCCGGCCCCCCATCGGCATGGCCCCGGTCGCCAGTGGCGAACGGCTGAGCCTTA
Source organism: Pseudomonas sp. yb_2 (assembly GCF_043103905.1). NCBI lineage: Bacteria > Pseudomonadati > Pseudomonadota > Gammaproteobacteria > Pseudomonadales > Pseudomonadaceae > Pseudomonas > Pseudomonas sp. yb_2. Next base: position 16,190 of record NZ_JBICKH010000020.1, read on the forward strand.
CCGACGCGGTGCTGCAGGCAGCGCAATGGCACCCGAGCATCGCAGAGGCCATCGGCAACCTTTACAAGCAGGGCGAAGGCATCAACGTCGCCCGTGCGGGGTATTACCCACAGATTTCCGGCGGTATCCGCACCGGTTATGACACCGGCTATGGCGGCGACCGCAATAGCCAGGCCCTGAACCTGTCGCTCAAGCAAATGCTCTATGACTTCGGCAAGGTCGACAGCGCCGTCAACGCGGCCCAGGCTGCCGCCGCCCGGGCCCAGGCCAATATCCTGCTGGTGGTCGACGACCTGGCCCGCGACACAGCCTATGCCTGGATCGAGACCCGCCGCTACGAGCAACTGATGACGATTGCCCGCGACCAGATTCGCGGCGTGGGCGACATTGCCGGCATGGCCCGCCAGCGCAGCGACATGGGCGCCAGCACCCGTTCCGACGTGGTACAGGCCGAGTCCCGCGTGGAAAGCGCCCGTGCCACCCTGGAGGAGTACCAGTCGCAGTACGAGCGCTGGCGCTCGACCCTGGCGGCGCTGATGGGTCGCGTTACCCCTCCGGCACTGGCCGAGGGCTCACCCGCCGAGCTGGACCAGGCCTGCAAGCGCCCTGCACAGGGTGATGACCGCCTGCCCGCCGTGCTGATGGCCCTGGCCCAGCGCGCACAGGGCCAGGCCGAGCTGGCCCAGGCCAAGGCGGAGGCCTACCCTACCCTGTCGTTGCAACCGCAGGTCAATCATTACCTGGACGACGACTACAACCGCGATAACGCACGGCTGGACCGCACCCAGGCGGGCATCTACCTGAACGTCGAAGTACCCATCTACCAAGGGGGCTCCATCAGCGCCCGCACCCGCGCTGCCGGCCACGCGCTGACCGCCGCCGATTCCGCCGAAGACGCCGCACGCCTGCAGGCGCGTCGGGGCCTGGCCGAGGCCAAGGCGCAAACCTCCGGGCTGGGCCGCAGGCTGACCTCGCTGGAGGCCCGCCAGGTCAGCATTCAGGAGGCACGCATGCTCTACGGGCGTCAGTACCTGGACCTGGGGACACGGCCACTGCTCGACCTGCTCAACGCCGAGCAGGAGATCTACCAGTCACGCTTCGAACTTGCCGGCACCCGCTCCGATCTGCTGCGCCTGGATGTCGACTGCCTGTACAACACCGGCGCCCTGCGCACGGCCTTTGGCCTTGAGGGGCGCAACCTGCAAGGTGTGGAGATCCAGCCATGAGTGATTCGATCGATGTGACCCTGCCCAACCAGGCGCCTGCGCCGGAGCAGGCCGCCGCCCACCGGCCAGACCTGGGCCCCTGGCTTGAGGTGATGTTGCAGGTGGCACACCACTACCGCCTGGACGTATCACCCCAGCGTATTCGCCTGGCCGCTGTGGAGGATGCCCGCCCGTTGAATGAAATCCTCCGCCACATGGCACGTCAGGCGGGGCTGGCATTGCGCTTCGTGCACTTCGATGCCAAGGGCCTGCGGCAATGGCGCACGCCGCTGGTGCTGGAGCTGGACGATGGGCAGCTGGCGGTGGTCGAGTCGGTGACCGAAGAGGACGACCTGGCAGTGGTGTTCGCCGGTGACCAGGGCCTGACTTCGCGTCTGCCCCGCGACACCCTGAAAGGCCGTATCAACCGCGTGGCCCTGCTGCGCCCGGCCCGGCCACTGCGCGATGTGCGCACCGACGACTACACCGCGCCTTACGACCGCCACTGGTTCGCCCGCATCGTACTGCGTGACCTGCGCCCTTATGGGCAGGTGATGATCGCTTCACTGGTGGCCAACGTGCTGGCGCTGGCCGGCGTGCTGTTCTCGATGCAGGTGTACGACCGAGTGATACCGGCCGAATCCCTGCCCACTCTCTACGTCCTGTTTGGCGGTGTGGTGTTGGCACTGGTGTTCGACTTCAGCATGCGCCTGCTGCGGCTAAAGGTGACCGATCTGCTCGGCAAGCGCGCCGACCTGCGGGTGAGCGACCTGGTCTACGGCCACGCCCTGCGCCTGCGCAACTCGGTGCGGCCGAAGTCCACCGGCTCATTCATCTCGCAGTTGCGCGAGCTGGAGTCGATCCGCGACCTGATCACGTCCAGCACCGCCACGGTACTGGCCGACCTGCCGTTCTTCCTGCTGTTCCTTTTCGTGTTCTGGCTGATCGGCGGCGTACTGGTGTTCATCCCGCTGGTCGCGCTGCTGGCCATGGTGTTACCCGGGTTGCTTGCACAACGGCGCCTGGCACGGTTGGCCAATGCCTCGATGCGTGAGTCCGCGCTGCGCAACGCCATGCTGGTGGAAAGTATCCAAGGCCTGGACGAGATCAAGGCACTGCAGGCGGAGGCACGCTTCGAACGGCAGTGGAACCAGTACAACGCGGCCTGCGCGCACACCAACCTGCGCCTGCGCACCCTCACCAACGGCCTGGTGACCTGGACGCAGAACGTGCAGGGTGCCGTGTTTGCCGTGGTCATCGTGATCGGCGCACCCATGGTCATTGCCGGCGACCTCACCACAGGTAGCCTGGTGGCGGCATCCATGCTTTCGTCGCGGATGATGGCGCCGCTGGCCCAGCTGACCCATGTGCTGACCCGCTGGCAGCAGGCCAAGGTCGCGCTGCAAGGCCTGGACAAGCTGATGCAGTCGCCAGTCGACCACCCCGAGGGCGAAGCCCGCGTGCACCTGCCAGCCATTCACGGCGAGTACCGCCTGCGCCAGGCCAACTTCCGCTACAGCGAAGACTACCCGCCAGTGCTGAACATTGGCCGGCTGGACATCCAGCCGGGCGAGCGCATTGCCGTGCTGGGCCGCAACGGCGCCGGCAAATCAACCTTGCTGCAGGCGCTGGGTGGGGCCATGGACCTGGTGCAGGGCGAGATCAGCCTGGACGGCATCGCCATGGCCCACCTCGACCCTGCTGACCTGCGTCGTGACGTCGGCCTGCTGCCGCAGTACGCGAGGCTGTTCCACGGCACCCTGCGGGAAAACCTCACCCTCGGCGCCGGCCAGGCCAGCGACCAGGAACTGGTGGCCGCGCTGGCCGCCACTGGCGCACTGGACTTCGTCCGCCGCCTGCCCAAGGGCATGGACCACTTGATCCTCGAAGGGGGACTGGGCTTGTCTGGCGGCCAGCGCCAAGCCCTGGTGCTGTCGCGCCTGCTGGTACGCCAGCCGCAGGTGCTGCTGCTGGACGAGCCGACAGCGTCGCTGGACGACCTGACCGAGCGCAAGCTGCTGGATAACCTGGAGCGCTTCTGTCAGGGCCGTACACTGGTGATCGCAACCCACCGACTGAGTGTTCTGCAGCGGGTCGACCGCATCCTGGTGCTGGACGCCGGGCGCATCGTCATCGATGACGCGCGCGATGCCGCCCTGGCCAAACTGCAAGGAGCCCAGGCATGAGCAACCATGAACTCCCGGCCTCCTATCTGGACGGGCAGGACGACCAGGCGGTATTCCGCGCCGGCCGCATCATCACCCTCTGCGCGCTGATGCTGGCGGCGTTCCTGGCCTGGGCCGCCTGGTTCGAGGTGACCGAGGTATCCACCGGCACAGGCAAGGTCATTCCAAGTTCGCGAGAGCAGGTCATCCAGTCGTTCGAGGGCGGTATCGTCGCGCAGATGAGCGTGGCCGAAGGTGACCTGGTCGAGCGCGGCCAGGTGCTGGCCCAGCTCGACCCGACCAAGACGGCTTCCAGCGTGGGTGAAAGCGAGGCCAAGTACCGCGCTGCCAGGGCCAGCCAGGCCCGCCTGCAGGCAGAGGTGACCGGCAAGCCACTGACCTTCCCGGAGAGCCTGCGCGACTCTCCTGACCTGATCGATGCCGAAACCGCGTTGTACCAGACCCGCCGCCGCGGCCTGGAACAGACCCTGGCGGGTATTCAGGACTCGTTGCAGCTGGTGCGCAGCGAGCTGAAGATCACCGAGAACCTGGCAAAGATGGGTGCCTCCAGCCGGGTTGAAGTGATCCGCCTGAACCGCCAGCGTTCCGAGTTGGAACTCAAGGCCAACGAGGCACGCTCGGACTATCTGGTGCGCGCCCGGGAAGAACTGGCCAAGGCCAGCGCCGAAGCGGACGCCCTGTCGGAAGTGATCCGCGGACGCAGCGACTCGCTCACCCGCCTGACCCTGCGCTCGCCGGTGCGCGGCATCGTGAAGGACATCGAGGTCAACACCCTGGGTGGCGTGGTGCAGCCCGGTGGCCAGGTGATGAAGATCGTGCCGATGGACGAACGCCTGCTGATCGAAACCCGCATCGCGCCACGGGACATCGCCTTCATTCACCCCGACCAGGCGGCCAAGGTCAAGATCAGTGCCTATGACTACTCGGTATACGGCGGGCTGGATGGCAAGGTGGTAGGCATCTCGCCGGATACCCTGCAGGACGAGGTCAAACCGGAAATCTACTACTACCGCGTGTTCATCCGCACCGAACAGGACAGCTTGCAAAACAAGGCCGGCAAGCGTTTTGCGATCGTGCCAGGGATGATTGCCACGGTGGATATCCGAACGGGCGAGAAAACCATCCTCGATTACCTGATCAAGCCGCTGAACCGGGCCAAGGAGGCCCTGCGTGAACGCTGATCCAGGCATTCCTGGGTTCTGTGCAAAATGCCTAAAGCCCAACCCAAACAGGCCGATAACCGGTTATCCCCTGCTCCTCACCGAAGGTCACCATGGCCACGCAAAATGCCCGCGCGGATTCGCTATCCCTGCTGCTGTTCACCCTGCGCAGCGGCAAGCTGATGGCAATCAACCTGCTCAAGGTCAGCGAGATCATCCCCTGCCCGCCGCTGACCAAGCTGCCTGAGTCGCACCCCCACGTAAAAGGTGTGGCAACCCTGCGCGGCCACTCGCTGTCGGTCATCGACCTGTCCCGCGCCATTGGCGAACAGCCACTGGTCGACCCGCAGGGTGGCTGCCTGATCGTTACCGAGATCAGCCGCTCGCGCCAAGGCCTGCATGTACAGGCGGTCAGCCGCATCGTGCATTGCCTGAGCACCGACATCAAACCGCCGCCCTACGCCTCGGGCACCCGCTCGTTCATCACCGGTGTGACGCGCGTCGACAACACCCTGGTGCAGGTGCTGGACATCGAAAAAGTCATACACGCCATCGCCCCGCCCGTCGCCGAGCCAGTGCACAGCAGCTTGAACGAAGAAGATGCCAGCCTGCTGGCCGCCGCCAATATCCTGGTGGTGGACGACAGCCAGGTGGCCTTGCAGCAGTCGGTGCACACCCTGCGCAACCTCGGTATCGAATGCCACACCGCGCGCAGCGCCAAAGACGCCATCAACGTGCTGCTGGAGCTGCAAGGCACCGCGCAGGAGATCAACATCATCGTCTCCGACATCGAAATGAGCGAAATGGACGGCTACGCCTTCACCCGCACGCTGCGTGAAACCCCTGACTTCCAGCACCTGTACGTGCTGCTGCACACCTCACTGGACAGTGCCATGAGCAGTGAAAAGGCGACCCAGGCCGGGGCCAATGCCATCCTTACCAAGTTCTCCTCGCCAGAGCTGACCGATTGTCTGGTGGTGGCTGCGCGCACCGTGGTGTTCGCCGAGCACTGATATATTCAGCGACAAACTCCCCGGCTTGCCGCCGGGGGTGACTCGGGCATAATTCGCGCCCCTCGCAAGAAAATTGCCGGAATCGCGTATGAAGCTTCTCAGCTCTATCTTGATCAGCTGTGCCCTCTTCAGCGGTATTGCCCAGGCCTCCAGTAGTCAGGCCTGGAACGAGCAGCGCCAGCAGATGCTCAAGGCCTGCCTGACCGCAAGCCAGTTCAAGAACGCCCACGCTCGCGGCAAGCCCGCCGAGTTCGATGACCAGGCAGGCATGAGTGCCCTGCTGATCGAAGGCGTCTACCCACAAAAGCACATGCAGCAGCGCACCGGCACCGAGCTGTGTCTGTACGATCGCCAGCACCAGCGTGCCTTTGTCAGCGAGTGGAGCCCGGAAGCCAAGTGACCGACCGCTTACGTTTCGGCTGTACCGGCTGCGGCAAATGCTGTACCGGCCACCATGTGCCACTGACGCTGGCCGAAGCGCGTCGCTGGGCGGACGATGCCGGCCAGGTGGTGGTACTGATCGAGGCCTTCGTCGTGGACGGCCCCGGCATGCCGCTGGATCAGCGTGACCATGTGCTGCGACGCTCCCACCCGGTGCATTGCGGCGAGGGCGAGGCACGCGTCTCGGTGACCTTTGCTGCATTCAACCCCGGACGTTGCCGTAACCTCGACGCCAACGACCTCTGCACCATCTATGAGCAGCGCCCACTGGTCTGTCGCATCTATCCGGTAGAAATCAACCCGCATATTCCCCTGCGGCCAGACAGCAAGGACTGCCCGCCGGAGGCCTGGCAACAGGGGCCGGAGCTGATTCACGGCACGCAACTGGTCGATGTGGAACTGCAGGCGCTGGTACAGGCTTCGCGCCAGGCCGACCGCGATGACATTGCCGCCAAGGTGGCGGTGTGCCAGGCATTGGGCATGACGACCAGTGCGCTCAAGGGTAACGGTTTTACCGCCTACTTGCCGGATATGGGGGCGTTTGCTGCGGCGCTGGCGCAGGTACAGGGGAATGAAGGGGCGCAGTGGACCTTGCATGTGCAGGATGAAGCGCTGACGGCAAGCTTGCAGGCACTGGGTTTGCGCACAACCCATGAAACCCCGGTTTATTACGCCTTTATCGGTTTCTAGCCTGCCAAGGCGGCGCCCTGTGCAGGCGCCCTAGCACGGGGCTTTCGCCGAAAGCCCCGTTGTTCCACCCAATGATCGTTACCTTTTGCGCAACAGTGCTTATCGCACTTCGCTCTGTTTCGAGTGCACTGAAAGGACTAACTTTACCCCTGTCCTCATTAGCACTTGCACCGCAAGAAGGTAGTTTCAAATGTCCAACAGTATGGGTATTGCCAGCGTCTTCGTCCTGTCTTCCCTGTTGTTGTCGCCCCTGGCCATGGCCGAAGAATCCCCGGCATTCGTTGCCCGAAATGCAGAGATCGCGGCTGTCCATCAAGAAGCCCGTGACGCTGTAGCCGCAAACAAGGCCGATACCGTAAAAGATGCGAAACAGACAGCTTCCAAAGTCAGCGTCGATACCAGTGCCGACAGCTGATCACGCGCTGTCGCTACTCCCGTTTTCCCTTGGCTACGCCATGGGCACCCCCGGTGCCGATATGTTAGCCTTTTAAAGCCGCTGCCGATCAGCGGCTTTTTTTATGTGCTTTAACGCTCAGCCCGGCTGTAACGTGTCCCTATAAAAAAAGACGCACATTCAAATATAAAAACTGCCCCACCGTCAGATCCAAGGAGCTAGTACCGGTGCCTTCCGCGTTTCGTTTTACCCCGCTTTTCATTGCGTTGACTGCAACGATCCCTTTCGCCGCCCAGGCAGATGAAGACAAGGCTGATGGCTTCATCGAAGGTTCGTCCTTCAACCTGCATTTTCGTAATGCCTACTTCAACCGCGACAACCACAACGCCGGCGTGCGCGACACCCGCGAGTGGGGCCAGGGCGCGGTAGCGCGTTTCGAGTCGGGCTACACCCCGGGTGTGGTCGGCTTCGGCCTGGATGCTCATGCCATGCTGGGCCTGAAGCTCGACGGCGGTGGCGGCCATGCCGGCACCAGCATCCTGCCCGAACACATCAAGGACGACGGCGAGCTGGGCGCTGCCCCGCATTCGTTCTCCACTGCCGGTGCTGCGGTCAAGCTGAAAGCCTTCGACACCGAGCTGAAAGCCGGTGACCTGTTCCTCACCAACCCAGTGATCGCCGGCGGCGAAACGCGCATGTTGCCGCAAACCTTCCGCGGTGTAAGCCTGACCAACACCAGCATCGACGGCCTGTTGCTCGAAGGCGGCCAGGTCAGCTTCACCCACCCGTACAACCAAAGCGGCCATCGCCGCATCGACACCTACTACGGGTCACTGGACGAGCACGACAAGAGCAAGCACCTGAACTGGGCCGGCGCGTCGTGGAGCGGTACCGAGCACATCACCGCCAACCTGTACGCCGCCGAGCTGAAGGACATCTGGAACCAGTACTACGCGGACTTCGACTACACCTATGTGGTCAATGACCTGGTCAGCCTGAACCCGGGCGTGCACTTCTATCACACCCAGGACACCGGCCAGGCCCTGCTAGGCAAGATCGACAACAACACCTACAGCGTGCACTTTACCGTCAATGCAGGCTTCCACAGCGTCACCGCTGCCTACCAGCGAGTGAACGGCAACACGCCATTCGACTACATCAACCTGGGCGACAGCGTGTACCTGGACAACTCGCGCATGTACTCGGACTTCAACGCGCCGAACGAGCGTTCGTGGAAACTGCAGTACGGCTATGACTTCGCCGGTGTCGGCGTGCCTGGTTTGTCCACCTCGCTGTCCTACTCGCGCGGCGAGGCTGACCTGACCAAGGCCACTCAGGACACCACTCACTACGACTACTACCGTGAAGATGGCAAGAACGCCATGCACTGGGAGCGCGACCTGGACGTGAAATACGTATTCCAGGAAGGTGACCTCAAGGACCTGTCGGTGCTGGTACGCTATGCCACCCACCGCGGCAGCCAGGGTTATGCGTCGATCGACAGCAACAGCGACAACGATGAACTGCGGGTAATCGTCGATTACCCACTGAACGTGTTCTGATCTTTTGCTGCCAGTGTAGGAGCGGTTACCCGCGAGAAGGCTTCGCCGGTGTTCGCGGGTAAACCCGCTCCTACAGGGGTCCACGGCAAATCGAAAAGTACGGTACACCGTGCTTCCGTCGGACAAATCTTGTCCGACAATGCCCGCTTCCCTAGAATATCGCCGCCGCGAATGGCCCTGCCCACGCAGTAGCGAGCATGCCCACCCAATCCCCGCGTTTCGCAGTCTACAGGTCGCACCCCGAGCTGATCCTCAACCTGGGCAGTTGCCTTGCCGTGCTCGCCATCGTGGCCATCGTCAGCTACCTGCTTGCCCGCGAGCGCGAAAGTGTCGAGCAGTCGGCGGTGCGCTCGTCGAACAACATTGTGCAGCTGATCGAAAGCGACATCCTGCGCAACGTCGAACTCTACGACCAATCCCTGCAAGGCTTGATCTGGGCCGTCGGCCGCAAGGAACTGCCGGAAGTCCCCGGCCCGATACGCCAGCGCCTGCTGTTCAATGAAGCCTTCGTCGACCGCAAGCGCGGTGACGTGCTGTGGCTGGACAAGCAAGGCAATATCGTTGGCGACTCCACCAGCAGCGTGCCGCGCAAGGCCAACTTCGGCGACACCGGGGTGTTCAAGGCCCACCAGCACAATGCCAACCTCGGCTTGCTGGTGGGCCCGCCTTTCAAGGCCAAGCTTGGCGACCTGGACTGGTGTATCAGTTTCAGCCGGCGTATCTCCGGCCCCAATGGCGAGTTCGCCGGGTTGGCAGCGGGTGCGCTGCGCCTGTCGTACTTCAATGAGTTGTTCCAGCGCCTGGACATTGGCCACGACAGCAGCATCAACCTGTTCAATACCGATGGGCAGTTGCTCGTCCGCCAGCCCTACCGCGGGCAGGACCCACTGATTGGCACCTACTACACCGAACGGCCCAATTTCAAACGCATCCTCAGTGAACAGAGCGGTAGCTTCACCGCCCGCTCCCACGGCAGCGGCAAGCTGCGCATGTTCACCTTCGCCCGGGTCGCGCAGTTGCCCCTGATCGTGCTGGTGGCGCACTCGGCCGACGAGGTGTTCGAGTCCTGGCGCCGCACCGCCATTCTGGTCAGCGTCGCCACCGGCGGTCTGTGCGTGGGCATTCTCTGGCTGACTTTGCTGCTGGGCCGCGAACTGCGCCGCCGCCACGACGCCGAAGAAAACCTGGCCATGCTCGCTTCCACCGATAGCCTGACTGGCCTGGCTAACCGCCGCAGGCTGGACCATGTGCTGCGCCAGGAATGGGCCCGCGCCCAACGTAGCCGTAAGCCGCTTGCGATACTGATGGTGGACGTGGACCACTTCAAGGCATTCAACCAGCGCCATGGCCATGCCGGTGGCGACCATGCCTTGCGCGAGGTGGCCAAGGCCATCGAGGCATGCATTCGTCGCCCTGCGGATTTGGCTGCGCGCTATGGTGGGGAGGAGTTTCAGGTAGTGTTGCCAGAAACCGATCTGGCCGGGGCCCAGCTACTGGCTGAACGCATCCGCGCCAACGTCGAGGCGCTGGCGCCGTTTGCGGATGATGCCCACGCCGTGACCGTGAGCATCGGTATCGGTCTGTCCGGCACCCAGCAGGACCTTGGCAGGCTGCTGGGTGCTGCGGACGAAGCGCTCTACCGCGCCAAGGCCAATGGCCGCAATCGGGTAGAGGGCCCGCTCGATTAGGAGCGGGCGCGAGCGGCGTTGCGCAGGGCCTTCACCTGGTCATGGTTGCGCTGCACGCCTTGCAGCTGCTTTTCCACCAGGCTGTAGGTCATGTCGCTGGCAGTGCGGCCCAATTTCACCAGTTTCTCGCGGGCTTCCTTGTAGGCCTTGAGGGCGTGGTCCTCGCCACGCTCTACCTCGTTCAGCACTGCCTCCTCGTCCTTGCCGGTGACCATCGACTTGAGGTTGACCCAGCCGCGGTGCAGGTCGCCACTGATGCTGGTAGAAGTTTCCGGATCGCCGCCCAGGCGGCGCACTTCGCTCTGCAGCTCACTGGCAGCGTTGGCGCACTCGCCCGCACGCTGGACGAAGAACGCTTTCAGTTCGGGGTTCTTCACATCATCGGCCGAGGCCTTGAAACCTTTCTCGCCATCCTTGCTGTACTCGATCAGGTCGTTGAGTACATCGATCACGTCTTTGTTGGGGTTGCTCATGGTCGAACTCCTTGGCAGGTGATAGTCCACTAGGGAATTGCAGTGTTCGTGCCACGCTTTCAAAAAATATAAATTTCTTACTATTCAATAACTTAAAAAAATAATTGCATCAGCTCTCAACGGCGTTCTGCATGATTGCCGCTTGGGGCTTCGTGCAGATTGCAGTATGGTCGGCACCTTTCCACAGCCAGGTGCGCGAAGATGAAGCCGGAAACCCTCGAACTACTGGTGACCCGCAGCATGCCGTTCGGCAAGTACCAGGGCAGGATCATTGCCGACCTGCCCGGGGACTACCTGGCGTGGTTTGCGCGCAAGGGCTTCCCGGCAGGGGAACTGGGCGGGTTGCTGGCGTTGATGCATGAGATCGATCACAACGGGCTGGGTGATCTACTGGTGCCGTTGCGGCAGAAGCATCGCAGTTGAAAGGCCAACGCGGGCTCTGTGGGAGCGGCCTTGTGTCGCGAAAGGGCTGCGAAGCAGCCCCAGATTTTCAGCTTCGCAACTTAGATTGCCGGGGCCGCTTTGCGGCCCTTTCGCGACACAAGGCCGCACCCACAGAACGAGGTCTGCTCATACACTTTTAGCAGGCGCCACGGCCAACTCCACACGCTCGCTCTTCTTGATAACCGCATACACCACCGCTGTCACCAGGCTACCCGCCACAATCGCCAGCAGATAAAGCAACGCATGGTTGATCGCGTTGGGGATCAACAACACGAACAAGCCGCCATGCGGCGCCATCAGCTTGCAGCCAAAATACATCGACAATGCCCCGGTCAACGCACCACCGGCGATACTGGCCGGGATCACCCGTAACGGGTCCTTGGCGGCAAACGGAATCGCCCCCTCGGAGATGAAGCACAGCCCCAGCGCCAGCGCCGCCTTGCCCGCCTCGCGCTCGCTCTGGGCGAACTTGCGCCGGGCCAGGAAGGTGGCAATACCCAAGCCAATCGGCGGCACCATGCCGGCGGCCATGGTCGCCGCCATTGGCGCGTAGCTCGACGAGGCCAGCAGCCCCACCGAGAACGCATAGGCGGCCTTGTTGATCGGCCCGCCAAGGTCGACGCACATCATGCCGCCCAGCAACAGCCCCAGCAGGATGGCATTGGTGGTGCCCATGCTGTCGAGAAAATGCGTCAGGCCTTCGAGCATCGCCGCTACCGGCTGGCCAACCACGTAGATCATCACCAGCCCGGTGAACAGACTGGCCAGCAATGGAATGATAAGGATCGGCTTGAGCGCCTCCAGGCTGCTGGGCAAGCGCGCCCATCGGGCAATGGCCTTGGCGCTGTAACCGGCGAGGAAACCGGCGACAATGCCACCGATGAAGCCGGCCCCCAAGGTGCTGGCCAACAGGCCGCCGATCATGCCCGGGGCCAGCCCGGGGCGGTCGGCGATAGACCAGGCGATATAGCCTGCCAGTAGCGGAACCATCAGTTTGAAGGCAGCCTCACCGCCAATCTGCATCAACGCCGCCGGCAAGGTGCCCGCCTCTTTGTAGGCCTCGATACCGAACACGAACGACAACGCAATCAGCAGGCCGCCGGCCACCACCATCGGAAGCATGAACGAGACGCCGGTCAGCAAGTGCTTGTACACGCCGGTTTTCTCGCCCTTGGTCGGCGTGGTCGCCGCTGCAGCGTCGGCACCGTTTTCCACCGTGGCCTGCGCCAGGGCTTTGTCCAGGGTAGCGCGGGCCTGCTTGAGGGCAATGCCAGTACCACAACGGTAAATACGTTTGCCGGCGAAACGTGCAGTGGGTACTTCAATGTCGGCGGCCAGCAGCACCACGTCCGCCGCTGCGATGGCTTCAGCAGACAAGGGATTGCGCGCACCGACCGAGCCCTGGGTCTCGACGGTCAACTGGTAGCCCAGTTGCTGTGCGGCTTGCTGCAAGGCTTCTGCGGCCATGAAGGTATGGGCTACGCCGGTCGGGCATGCAGTGACGGCAACGATGCGAGCGCCAGCACTGCTAGCTGCGGCAGGGGCGCCTGTCACTGCGGCCAGCAGCTCGGCGTTGGCCGCCGCTTCGTCGAGAAAGCCTTCGCGATCAGCCAGCGCCTGGGACGGTGTGCTTTGGTACAGGCGCTTGCCGACGAAGCGGGCCAGGTCCACCGGCCCGGTGCTGACCACAAGCACCCAGTCAGCCTCGGCGATCTGTGCGGCGCTCAGTTGCCGCTCGGGGTGTTCAGTATTCTGCACTTCGACGCTGGTGCTCCAGCCGCGACGCTGGGCGGCGGCGGACAGCAAGCGTGCACTCAGTACACTCGATACCTGGCCATTGGGGCAGGCGGTGACTATGGCAATGTTCATCGGCAACCCTCTTGTTGTTCTGTCAGTTGCACGGCCGCTTCCAACTGCGCAAGGTGCTCGCGGTCATGGATGCCGAAGCCAACCTGGGTAACGGCCTGGGCGGCGATGGCAGTGGCACGGGTCAACGTCTGCGCAGGCGCCTCGGCCAGCAGCAGGCCGTGGACCATGCCGGCCACCAGCGAATCCCCCGCCCCCACCGTGCTGGCAACCCGCACCTTGGGTGGGCGGGCCTGCAGGGCCAGATCGCGACTGAACCAACTGACGCCCTGCTCGCCCGCAGACACCACCACGTGTTCAACGCCACTGTCCAGCAGGCGCTTGGCGGCAGCGCGCTGTTGCGTCAGGTTATCCACAGCCAGGCCCAGCACTTCGCCCAGTTCTTCGGTATTGGGCTTGACCAACCAGGGCGCGCTTTGCAAGCCAACACGCAGGGCTTCACCACTGCTGTCCAGGACTACCTTGAGGCCTTGGGCCTTCAACCGTTCGAGCAACTGGCGGAACCAGTCGGCACTGATTCCACGCGGCAGGCTACCGGCCACCACCACGGCATCGTGACCGGGGGCAATCTGTTCCAGCCTGTGCAGCAAGGCACTGCGTGCCGCCTCGTCGACTTCCGGGCCCTGTCCGTTGATGTCGGTCACGCGGCCATCGGCCTCGACCAGCTTGATATTGCTGCGGGTTTCGCCCGGCACACGGACAAAGCAGTCGATAAAACCGCGACCGTCGATCAGCGCCTCGAAGGGCTGCAGATTGTCGCCCCCCAGGAAGCCGCCCACGGTTACGCTGTGCCCCAGGTCGGCCAGTACCTGGGCAACGTTCAGCCCCTTGCCTGCGGCGTGACTGTGCTGCGCCTGGCTACGGTTGACCTGCCCTGGGCGCAGAGTGTCCAGGCCGATGGTGATATCCAGCGCAGGGTTGAGGGTAAGAGTGAGGATCTTGGCCATTCAGTAACGCTCCACCAGCGCGCGAACTGCTGCGGCGCTGTCCTGTTGCAGGGCCTCGCGCGCCAGGGCGCGGGCTGTCTGATGATCGGCCTGGCGAACCAGTGCCTTGACTTCGGCAATGCTGCGCGCGGAGACGCTGAGTTCGTCCACGTCCAGCCCCAGCAGCACGGCCACCGCCTGAGGGTCGGCCGCCAACTCGCCACACACGCCCACCCACTTGCCGTGGGCATGGGCGGCGCGCACGGTCATGTCGATCAGGCTCAATACCGCCGGGTGCAGGCCGTCGGCCTGTGCCGAGAGGCTGGGGTGGCCACGGTCGATGGCCAAGGTGTACTGAGTCAGGTCGTTGGTGCCGATGCTGAAGAAGTCCACTTCGCGCGCCAATTGCGCTGCCAGCAGGGCCGCTGAAGGCACCTCGACCATAATGCCCAATTGCAGGTCGGCTACCGGGATTTCTGCACGCAGGCGCTCCACCATGGCCCGCGCCTCACGCCATTCGTGCACCTGGCCAACCATGGGGAACATGATACGCAACGGGCGCTGGTCGGCGGCCCGCAGCAACGCGCGCAACTGGTCTTCCATCACTTGCGGGCGCTGCAGGGTCAAACGCACACCGCGCACGCCGAGGAAGGGATTTTCCTCGGCAGCGATCGGCCAGTAAGGCAACGGTTTGTCGCCGCCAACATCCAGGGTGCGCACCACCAGCGGGCGCCCATCGAGGCCATCGAGCACGCGGCGGTACTCGGCTTCCTGGGTAGCCACATCCGGCGCTTGAGGGTGGGCCATGAAAATCAGTTCGGTGCGCAGCAGGCCGACACCTTCGGCGCCCTGCTCCACCACCTTGGCGATGCCGTTGCTATCGCCGATGTTGGCAAACACCTCGACGGCATGCCCATCACGGGTGATGGCCGGCTCGAAGCGGTTGGCCCAGGCGGCCTGCAGGCGTTGCTCGCGCAGGTCACGCTCGGCCAGCGCCCGCTGCAGCTCATCCGCTGGCGGTGCGACGCTGACCACACCACGCTGGCCATCGAGCAGCAGCGGCGTACCACTCTCCAACAGCAGTATCGATGCACCCGCGCCGACCACTGCTGGTATGCCCAACGCCCGGGCGACGATGGCACTGTGGGCCGTGGCGCCGCCCTGGGCGGTGACAATGCCGGCAACCCGGTTGGGGTCCAGGCGGGCGACATCGGATGGACCGACTTCGGTCATCACCAGCACATAGGGTTGCTCGGGTTCAACCTGCGCCTGCACACCACACAACTGCGCCAGCACGCGGCGGCCAATATCGCGCAGGTCGGCGGCGCGCTCGGCGAGCAGCGCATCGTGCAACGCCTCTTGCTGACGGGCCGCAGCTTCGATCACGGCCATCCACGCGGCCGCAGCGCTTTCGCCCTGGGCCAGGCGCTGTTCGACATCATCGGTCAGGGCCGGGTCGGCAAGCATTTCCTGGTGGGTGACGAAAATTTCGCCAATGGCCTTGTCGCTGCGCAGGACCAAAGCCTGCAGTTCGCCATTGACGGTAGCCAAGGCTTCGCGCAGTTTCTGCCGCTCCAGGGCGCACGATTCACCCCGCAAGGGATAGTCGAACTCACGCTCGACACAGACATGCGCCGGGCCGCTGGCAATGCCGGGGGCGGCGCCCACACCCTGGATACGGCTGCCGGCCGCTGGCGCTTGCAGTACTTCGGGGACGTCATCGGCAATGGGCGCGACGCTCTGCGGTAGCGGTTCCACCTCTTCACCCAAGCCTTGTTCGATAGCAGCCAGCAGCACCGGCAAGGCATCGGCAGCGATGCTCGGTTCGGCGACCAGTTCCAGTGCCTGACCACGGCGTGCGCCGAGGCTGAGCAGCTTGCTCAGGCTCTTCACCGATACGGCTGGCTGCGCGCTATCGACCAGGCGCACACGGATTTCCCCTTCAAAGCCTTTGGCCAGTTGTGCAAGCACCTTGGCCGGTCGCGCATGCAAGCCATGTGGATTGGCCAGCACGACCCGTGCGCTGGGCCAGTCCGCCGGCACTTCGCCGCCCAGCACTTCCAGCACCGCACGGCTGCTGGTGGCTTGGTAGAGCACCTGCCCACGGCCTTCGATCAGCACTTCGCACAGCCGCTCGAGCAGGGCCTCGTGAGCGGCGCCAAGGCTGGCCAGGCAGAACAGACCGTTGAGCGGCTGGTCGCGGTAACGCAGCGGCTGCTGCGGGGTGATGAAGGCCAGGCCTGGCTGACGAACCTGGCGCTCGCTGTGCAGCCACCACAGGCCCTCACCCAGCGGCAGCGGCTCGGCCTGCTGCAGCACGGCGGCAAAGCCACTGTCGACACAGTCGGCACGTTGCAGCAGGCGGGCACCGCGCCAGGCCAGTTCGTCGAAGTCTTCTGCCGGCACGTTCAGGCCGACCAGCTGCGCATCCAGCGCCAGCGCCTGGGGCGCGCCCTGCAGCAGCTTGAGCAGCGCTTCGGCAGAGCTGGCACGGCGCAAGGCTTCGGCCAGGTCGGTCTCGCCCAGCGCCCGGGTCAACAGCTGCAGCAGGCGCAGGTGTTCGTCGGAGCGGGCGGCAATACCAATGGCCAGGTAGACCATTTGCCCGTCACCCCAGTCTACCCCCTCGGGGAACTGCAGCAGGCGTACGCCGGTGGCATACACCAGGTCACGTGTTTGCGGCGTACCATGGGGAATGGCGATGCCCTGGCCAAGGAAAGTGGAGCCTTGTGCCTCCCGGGCCTGCAGCCCTTGCAGGTAACCCTCGGCGACCAGGCCGTCCGCAACCAGCCGATCCGCCAGAAGGCGTAACGCCTCGGCCTTGTCGGCGGCCTTCTGGCCCATGGCTATCTGCTCATTGGCGAGCTCGAGCATGACCTTCTCCTTTTGCAGTTCCCGTTCGGGTACTGGAGTATTGTTGTGAAATTCACATAAAGGGCCAGTTCAGCAACCTTGCGCGGGTGGCAGCCGAGGCAGAAAATTCGGCAGCTGAAACGTTTAATCTGACCAGACGGCCACGTTACTCGATAATCTGCCCAGTAAAAAGCCCCATCCTGTCGGACAATTGCGACAATGGTCGTCTGCGCGTGATGCCTGTACCGGGTCAAACTACCCGGTCCGGCCTTACAGGCAGCCCCGGTAATAACAAGGAAAATTCGGTGAAACTCAGCGATATCGCCCGTCTGGCCGGTGTGTCCGTGACCACTGCCAGCTACGTCATCAATGGCAAGGCTGAACAGCAGCGCATCAGTAACAGTACTGTCGAGCGGGTACGCGCGGTGGTCGAAGCCCACGGCTTCACCCCCAACCCGCAGGCTGCTGGGCTGCGCAGCCGGCATACCCGCACCCTGGGCTTCATTCTCCCGGATCTGGAGAACCCCAGCTACGCCCGCATTGCCAAGCAACTGGAGCAAGGCGCACGCGCCCGCGGCTACCAGCTGCTGATCGCCAGCAGCGATGACCAGCCAGACAGCGAGCGCCAACTGCAGCAACTGTTCCGTGCGCGCCGATGCGATGCGCTGTTCGTTGCCAGTTGCCTGCCGCCAGAAGATGACAGCTACCGCGAGCTGCAGGACAAAGGCCTGCCGGTGATTGCCATCGACCGCCGTCTGGACCCCGCACACTTCTGCTCGGTGATCAGCGACGACCGCGATGCCAGCCGCCAGCTGGCCGCCAGCCTGCTCAGCTCGGCCCCACGCAGCATCGCCCTGATAGGCGCACGCCCCGAGCTGTCGGTTAGCCAGGCGCGTGCCGGCGGATTCGACGAAGCCCTGCAAGGCTATACCGGCGAAGTGCGCCGCTATCAGGGCGAAGCCTTCAGCCGTGAGTGCGGCCAACGCCTGATGCAGCAACTGATCGACGACCTGGGGGGCCTGCCGGATGCTCTGGTGACCACTTCGTACGTACTGTTGCAGGGCGTGTTCGACACCCTCCAGGCGCGCCCGGTCGACTCGCGCCAACTGCAGCTGGGTACCTTTGGCGACAACCAGTTGCTCGACTTCCTGCCGCTGCCGGTCAATGCCATGGCCCAGCAGCATGGCCAGATTGCCGCCACTGCGCTTGAACTGGCACTGGCCGCCATCGAGGAAAAACGCTATGAACCCGGCGTGCACGCCGTTGGCCGCACCTTCAAGCAACGCATCTCAGCGGCCTGAACATGCGCCTGATCGACACCCACACCCACCTGGACTTCCCCGACTTCGACGCCGACCGCCCGCGCCTGCTGGCCAACGCGGCGGCGCGTGGGCTGGAGCGAATGGTGGTGCTGGGGGTGTACCAGGCGAATTTCCAGCGGGTGTGGGAACTGGCCTGCGCCGAGCCGCGCCTGTTCGCCGCGCTTGGCCTGCACCCGGTCTACCTCGACCAGCATCGCCCTGAGCACCTGGTGCAACTGCGCGAGTGGCTGGAGCGCCTGCGCGACAACCCGCGGCTATGTGCCGTAGGTGAGTTCGGCCTGGACTATTACCTCGCAGACCTTGACAAGACCCGCCAGCAGGCGCTGTTCGAAGCGCAACTGCAGATGGCTTGCGACTTCGAACTACCGGCCCTGCTGCACGTGCGCCGCAGCCATGCCCAGGTGATTGCCACACTCAAGCGCTACAAGCCAGCACGGGCGGGGGTGATTCATGCGTTTGCCGGCAGCTACGAAGAGGCCCGCGAGTACATCAAGCTGGGCTTCCTGCTGGGGTTGGGCGGTGCGGGTACCTGGCCGCAGGCGCTGCGGCTGCGCAAGACCTTGGCGCGGCTGCCACTGGAAAGTGTGGTGCTGGAGACTGACTCACCGGACATGGCACCGGCGATGTACCCGGGGGTACGCAACAGCCCGGAGCATCTGCCGGAAATTGCCACGGCGCTTGCGCACGTGATGGGGCTGGATGTCGAGGTGCTGGCACAGGCCAGCACCCGCAATGCTTGCACGTTGTTCGGCTGGTAAAGCTCGGGTGACCGGGATTCGCGTGGGATGCGATTGGCCCCGAATCAGACCAGCACGGTCCACAGCGCGAACCCGGCATACCACAGCACTGCACAGCGCAACAGCAGTTCCCACAGACTGTCCAGCCGCCCCAAACCGCGCTGGCTGTCCTCTTCTTCGGGAATGTCATCGGCAATCCGCCCCACCCGAGCCACCAGGTGCCCGGCGCTGATGTGCCAGTTGAGCACCTCGTGCAGCATCACCCGTGTCACCGCGAGGAAGTTGCCCACCAGGGCAAAGCTCAACGCCAACGCCCGCACCGGCAACCAGTCCATGATGTGCCGCAACTGCTCGGCACGCGCCTTCAAAGCCGGCTGCTTGCTGTGCTCACTACACAGCGCCAACAATCGATAAGCCAGCGCAGCGCCAGGGCCCAGTACGAAATACCAGAAGATCACCGCAAAAAAGCCCTGGTAAACCTGCCACAGCAAGTTACCCTGCACCCGCACCAGCAAGCTGTGCGGTTCATCGGCCACCAGGCCCAGGTCGCGCTCGGCCGCGTGCAGCGCCGCCTGATCGTCCCCCCGCCGCCAGGCATCACGAAACGCCCCAAGCGATGCCTTGGCATCGCCGCGGCCCAGGCTGTAGATCAGCACCAGCAGGTGCACCGGCAACGCCAGCAGACCATAGGCCACCGGCTCCAGCACATGCAGCAGCAACACCAGCAGCGCTACCGGCGCCAACACCAGGATGGCCAACGTCCACCATGGGTGCACCTTGCCGTTGCGTTCCAGACGCACCAGTTCGCCAATAAAGAACCCGTCGCGCTGCACCTGATGGCGCAGGGCCGAAAACTTCTCGACCCACAGCGCCAGCAACAACACCAGAAAACTCATGCCTTGTCCTCGTTGTGCTGCAGCGCCTGGCGGTAGCGCGACCAGTCGAAGGCCGGGCCGGGGTCGGTCTTGCGCTGCGGGGCAATGTCGCTGTGGCCCTGAATGCGGTTCAGGTCGATGGCTGGCCAGGCACTGCGGATGTGCCGGGTGAGTTGCTCCAGCACCGCATACTGGGCATCGGTATAGGGCAGGTCGTCGGTGCCTTCCAGCTCGATGCCGATGGAAAAGTCGTTACAGCCTTCGCGCCCGTCAAAGCTCGACACACCCGCATGCCAGGCACGGTCATGCAACGACACGAACTGAGTCACCGCGCCGTCACGCTCGACGAACAGGTGCGCCGACACGGTCAGGTGGTTGATGCTGGCAAAATACGGGTGTTCATCAGGGGCCAGGCGATTCTGGAAGAATTGCTGCACCTTGCCCGTGCCGAAACAGGCCGGGGGCAGACTGATGTTGTGGATCACCAGCAGGGAAATCGATTCGCCTTCGGGGCGCGCATTGAAGTTCGGCGATGGGCAGTGGGTGATTCCGATTCCGTGGAACCAGCCAGTGGCATAGTCCAATTGCATGGGCAGATCCTGAAAAACGCCGTGAACATGCCCACAGTATGCCCTGCGGCCAACGCCGTGTGCATGTGAATGATTGTAATGCGTCGGCCTATTGCGCCTGCCCTTGCCGCAAGCTTTCAAGTACCGCCTCCAGCGCCCGTTCGAACAACAGGCGATCATCCAGCACGCGCACTTCGTGCCGCTGCAGTGCCTGGGCCAGGCTGGCACTGCTCCACTCGCGCACTTTCATGCCGGTCCGGTTGGCGAACACCAGCCTGTCACTGCTGTCGATGCGCGCGACCAGCTTGCAGCGCAGTGGCTCATCCTCGTCGAGCACCTCGACCCAGGTGCCGATACGCAGGCGTTGCGCCTGGCGCAGCGCTGCAGCCTGCCCGTCGGCAGCGTGCAGGGGCACGCAGGCGGGTTCTTCGGCAATCGTCAGCACAATCTCTTGTTCTACCAGCACATCGCCCAAGGATTGGCCCTCCCCGCTCGGCAGCGCCTCTTTACCTGCGCAGGCGCGCAGGTGCAACTGTTCCAGTTGCAGGAAGAACTCGCGGGTCGCCACCGCGTCCAGAGCTACGCTTGCCAGGCCATCGCGCAGCGCCTTGAGCAGGCCTGGCACCTGCTGCAGCAAGGCTTGCGGCTCATGTGGCGGGGTGATGCTGGCCAGCAGCATGTCCATCGTCTGCACTGCGTCGCGCCAGGCCTGTGAGGCCTCGCCCTGTTTCAGCCAAGCCAACAGCAGTACCTGGCTCCAGGCCTGCACCAGCATTTGCACCACCACCTGCGGCAATACCCGGCCGCGCAGGCGCTGGTTGAGCACGTGCTGCACCTGCTGCCTGGCCTGCATTGCCCGGGCACGGCCTTCTTCGGCGTCGCGAGTGCGTTGCTCCAGCAACTCGTTACGTCGCCGTTCGTCCTGATTGAATGCCAGGAAGTCGTCGAGCAACTCGGCGAACAGGCTGGCATCGTCGGCAAAATCATTGAGCAAGCGCTGGACGATACGCTCTACCCGCATGTGCAAGCTGTCACGCTGGCACTCGCTGCCGCACTCCCAGCCAATCGCGGCGCCGGCGATTTCGTTGAGCAAACGGCGCGCCGGGTGGCTACTCCGGCTGAACAGCCCCTTGTCCAGTAGTGCCACCTTGAGCAGGGGAATATGAAGGCGCGTAATCAGCGCCCGCAGGCTGGCCGGCAGGTTGTCGTCGTTGTGGATGAACGCGAACAGCAGGCCAACCAGGTTGATCATGTCTTCGTCAGCCACGTGAAGGCGCCGACGCGTACCGCTGCGCACACTCACCCGCAACAGCAGTTGCTCAAGCTGCTGGCCGAGCTCGAAGTCATCGGCCTCGTAGGTGGCGGGCACATAGCGCTGCAAATGCGACAGTAGCCGGAGCAGGTCGGCGGTACTGATCGGCTGGGCGGCAGCCACCGCGTGCAAGCGCGGAGCGAACTGCCCGCGCACCGGCGCCAGCAGTGCCTGCAACGAGGCAAACAACGCCTGCCCTGCGGCGTCCGCCCCCTCCTCCTGGCCAAGGTTCGCCGGCCTGGGCCGCGCACGCATGCGCCGGTCTTCGGCACGCCGGCGCGGCGCCGGTTGCAGCTCGGGCAGTACGCCGGCAGCGGCCAGCAACTGGTTGGCTTCGCCATAGATCACATCGACATCGCGCAGCACATAACGCTCGAACAGCTTCAGCAGCACCAGCTTGACCCGCAGGCCAACGCCCAGATTACGCCCGGCGTCGAGGAAGTAACGACACAGCGCGGCTGGCCCCAATGGGTTGTACTGCTCGTACAGGGGGCGGTCGAGCAATGCCTGCAAGCGCAGACCCAGTTGCTGCAGGGCGACGCCATCGCGTGACAGCACCCGCGCCACCATGCCCTCGATGGCGGCGGCCCGTTCCATTTGAGCCTTGCTGCGCGGCTTGCCCGGCTGGGCCAGGTTTGCCAGCAAGTCGACCTGGCCGGCGCGGAGGAAAGCATCATGGAACGTATCCAGAAAACCACGCTCGATGCTCTTGCGCTTCAGGCGCAGGTCACGCATGGCTTCGAAGTACAGGTTCTGGTCACCGCGGTCGAAGGCCTTGTCGGCCATTTCGAAGAGCGTGTCATCGGCATTGTCGAACAAGTCCTGCAGGCCCTGACGCAACTGCAACGCGGCCTTGTCGCGCACCTGCAGCAACAAGACCGGAAGGCAAGGATGAGGCGTACGCCCCCCTCGGTCGATGGTTGCCGCCAAGGGCACCACCTTGCCTTCTTTTTGCATCCTGGACTCCTTGCAGGGTGTCTTGCCCGAAAGGGCTGAAAAATCGTCAAAGCTATGACGCCAAATACTAGTCGCCATTATCGGTAAAAAATCGCATAGCTACCAGCGCCGTTTCGCTGGCTGGCTAATGACCCTGATCTGCTCCGATTACTCACGACGCCCGACCAAAGGTCAGCGCCAAGGCGGCTGTACACACCGGCCCCCTGCCCTATAATCGCGGGCACCTAGCTTGTGGAGCCGACCATGCCGAACCTACGCCTTGCCGACCTGACCGCTGAAATTGAAGCCAACGTGCGCCGCGCGCTGTTGGAGGACATCGGCAGTGGCGATATCACCGCGCAACTGATCCCGGCCGAGCGCCTGGCCAAGGCGACCATCATCACCCGTGAAAACTGCGTGGTCGCCGGTACCGCCTGGGTCGATGCCGTATTCCGCCAGCTCGACCCGCGCGTTGCAGTGCACTGGCAGGTGGCCGACGGTGAGCAGGCCACTGCCAATCAGCCGTTGTTCCACCTGGAAGGCCCGGCCCGTTCGCTGCTCAGTGGGGAGCGCAGCGCACTGAACTTCCTGCAGCTGCTGTCGGGGGTCGCCACCCGTGCGCGCTTTCTCGCCGACCTGGTAGCCGGCACTCAGGTGCGCCTGCTGGACACCCGCAAAACCCTGCCGGGCCTGCGCCTGGCGCAAAAATACGCAGTGACCTGCGGTGGGTGCGACAACCACCGCATAGGCCTGTACGACGCCTTCCTGATCAAGGAAAACCACATCGCCGCCAGCGGCGGCGTAGCCGAGGCGGTGGCCGCAGCACACCGCATTGCGCCGGGCAAGCCGGTGGAAATCGAGGTCGAAAGCCTGGACGAACTGCGCCAGGCGCTGGCCGCTGGCGCGGACATCATCATGCTCGACGAGCTGAACCTGGAAGAAATGCGCGAAGCCGTGCGCATTACCGCGGGCAAAGCCAAACTTGAAGCCAGCGGCGGGGTCAACGAAACGACCCTGCGGGTGATTGCCGAGACGGGGGTGGACTACATCTCGATTGGTGCCATGACCAAGGATGTGAAAGCGGTGGACCTGTCGATGCGACTGAGCCTGTGAGCTGATAGCAGACAATAAAAAACCGGCGCTTGGCCTAATGCCAGTCAGTTAAGACTGACGCATTGACCTTTAGCCCATAGGCCGCAAAATCCGATGCTTGGAAACGAGCATCGGATTTTTTATGCGCCTGTCAAAAGCCCTGTCCCTCACTCATGAAATGGCATCGCGGCCACATGCCCTCGAAGGGCTTGGAGCCTTGCTTGATCCAGACATTGTGAAACAGGCCTTCGAAACGGCAGGCGTCTCGACTATACGCAAGCGCCGGTTGCCGTTGGAAAGCCTGGTCTGGTGCATCATCGGCATGGCGTTGTTCCGCCGGATGTCGGCTTGGGATGTCGTGAATCACATGGACATCATGCTGCCGGGCAAGCGACCGCTGGTGGCGCCCAGCGCTGTTGTTCAGGGACGGCAACGGCTGGGTAGCGAAGCG